>CAYYRO010000063.1:0-12714 GCA_964474075.1 uncultured Methylophaga sp. | reverse complement strand
TGGCATTGGTACTGGTTGCCATTGTTGCCTTTATTTGTCGTTTATTTTGTTTCAGGCGTTGCTGAGACCAACCGGGCACCGTTTGATATTGCCGAGGGGGAGTCGGAAATCGTTGCCGGTTTCCATGTTGAGTATTCGGGGATGGCCTTTGCGGTATTTTTCCTGGCTGAATACGCCGATATGATTTTGATATCGATGCTGGCAGCAACGCTGTTTATGGGCGGCTGGTTATCACCATTTGAGGGTATTCCATATTTAGAGCCGTTATTTGCCTGGGTACCGGGGCTGATTTGGCTGCTCGCCAAAACCAGTGCGTTTTTGTTTGTTTACCTGTGGATCCGGGCGACTTTTCCGCGTTACCGTTACGATCAGATTATGCGTTTGGGCTGGAAGATTTTTATTCCGGTCACGCTGGTGTGGATCGTCATTATTGCTACGATGCAGGTGTTTGATATCGGACCGTGGTTTAGCAAAATTACTGCCGGGGCTGGCTTATGAAGCAAGCCGTTATCCATTTTTTCAAAAGCTTTTTATTGTGGGAGCTGTTGCAGGGGATGCGTCTGACTGGCCGGCATTTTTTCTCACGCAAGATCACGGTGCAATATCCGGAAGAAAAAACCCCGCAATCACCACGTTTTCGCGGTTTACACGCTTTGCGCCGTTATCCTAATGGTGAAGAGCGCTGTATAGGCTGTAAATTGTGTGAGGCCGTCTGTCCGGCGCTGGCGATCACCATTGATACTGAACCGCGTGAAGACGGTACTCGACGCACCACGCGTTACGATATTGATTTGTTCAAATGCATTTATTGCGGTTTTTGCGAGGAATCCTGTCCTGTGGATTCCATCGTCGAAACGAGGGTATTCGAATATCATTTTGAAAACCGCGGTGAAAATATTATGAGCAAACAGCAGTTATTAGCGATTGGCGATAAGTATGAAGCTGAGATCGCCGCAGACAGGGAGACTGACGCGCCTTATCGCTAGGCCAGTGTTATGGAAAAAATACTGTTTTACTTTTTTGCCGCCATTTTAATCTTTGCCGCGACTATGGTGATTACCGTGCGTAATCCGGTGCGGGCAGCGCTATTTCTGGTGCTGGCATTTTTTACCAGCGCGGCTATCTGGCTGATGCTGGAAGCTGAATTTCTGGCCATCAGTCTGGTATTGGTCTATGTCGGCGCAGTGCTGGTGCTGTTTTTGTTTGTGGTGATGATGCTGGATATTGATTTAGCGCCGCTCAAAGAAGGCTTTGCCCGATATTTACCGGTAGGTATTTTAGTCGCAGCGCTGATTGTCATTGAAATGATTGCCGTGCTTGGTGTGCATAATTTTGGTCTAGAACAAATGCCGGCACCGACTGAAGATGCCAATGCTGATGGTAATACCCGGCGTCTGGGTTTAATGCTGTATACCGTTTACGTTTATCCGTTTGAAATAGCAGCGGTGATTCTGACAGTGGCGATTGTCGCGGCTATCACGCTGACGCTGAGGCCACATAACCGCAAATTACAGGATCCGGGCAAACAGGTCAGAGTGCGCCGTGAAGATCGGGTGCGGCTGGTTGATATGCCCAGCGAACCACGCCAGGGTCAGGAGGACAAGTCATGATCGCCTTGTCGGACTATCTGATTCTGGCGGCGCTGTTATTCAGTCTGTCAGTAGCTGGTATTTTTCTGAACCGCAAAAACATCATTATTCTGCTGATGTGTATTGAACTGATGCTTTTGGCAGTTAACCTCAACTTTATTGCCTTTTCGCATTTTCTTGGTGATGCGGCTGGTCAGGTGTTTGTTTTCTTTATTCTGACAGTGGCGGCCGCTGAAGCTGCGATTGGTCTGGCTATTCTGGTGGTGCTGTTTAGAAATATAAGCACCATTAATGTCGATGATATCGATAAGCTCAGGGGTTAGCCGATGACACAGAATTTGTTATTGGCGATTGTGTTGGCACCACTGCTGGGCAGTATTTTTGCTGGTTTTTTTGGCAAGCAAATCGGCCGTAACAATGCCCATCGGGTAACGATTATCGGCGTTGCCATTGCCTTTGCTTTATCGGCCTACGTGCTGAAGCTGGTCTTGGTTGATGGCGAAAGTTATAACGCAACCGTTTATCAATGGTTGCAGGCCGGCAGTTTAAGTATTGAAGTTGGCTTTATGATCGATGCTTTATCGGCTGTGATGATGGTGGTGGTGACCTTTGTGTCACTGATGGTGCATATCTATACCATCGGCTATATGCACGATGATGATGGCTATTGCCGCTTTTTCAGTTATATATCACTGTTTACATTTGCCATGTTGATGCTGGTCATGGCCAATAACTTTATGCAGCTGTTTTTTGGCTGGGAAGCGGTGGGGCTGGTGTCGTATCTGTTAATTGGCTTTTGGTATAAAAAACCAACGGCGATTTATGCCAATTTAAAAGCGTTTCTGGTTAATCGGGTCGGTGACTTCGGCTTTTTGTTGGGTATTGCCGCGGTGCTTATGTATGCCGGTAGTCTGAATTATGTTGAGGTGTTTAATCAGGCACCACAAATGGCCGATCAGCAAATCAATATCTGGGGTGATAGCAGCTGGTCGCTGATGACAGTGATTGGCATTTTGCTGTTTATTGGCGCTATGGGTAAATCAGCACAGGTGCCACTGCATGTCTGGTTACCAGACTCGATGGAAGGCCCTACACCTATTTCGGCTTTGATCCACGCGGCAACGATGGTTACAGCCGGGATCTTTATGGTGGCGCGGATGTCACCACTTTACGAGTATTCAGAAACAGCGCTATCGTTTATTTTGGTGATTGGTGCCATTACCGCGTTGTTTATGGGCTTTCTGGGCTTGATTCAGAATGATATTAAACGGGTCATTGCCTATTCGACCTTGTCACAGCTCGGTTATATGACGGTCGCCTTAGGCGCGTCAGCCTATTCAGCGGCAATCTTTCATTTATTTACCCATGCGTTTTTTAAAGCGTTGCTGTTTTTGGCGGCAGGCTCAGTGATTATGGCGCTGCATCATCAGCAGGATATCCGCCAGATGGGTGGCCTTAAAAAATATCTGCCGATTACCTACTGGACCAGTTTAATCGGTACGCTGGCGTTGATTGGTGCGCCGGGGCTGGCGGGCTTTTTTTCCAAAGACGCCATTATTGAAGCGGTGCATGCCTCGACTATTCCGGGCGCTGGTTTTGCTTATATTGCGGTAATGATTGGCGTGTTTGTGACGGCGCTGTATAGCTTCAGATTGTTGTTTTTGGTGTTCCATGGCAAGGAGCGTTTTGATGGCCATGGTCATCCGCCGCATGAATCACCCAACGTCGTGACCATCCCATTGATTTTATTGGCGATCCCATCGGTGCTGGCCGGTTATTTAATTGGTCAGATGGTATTTGGCGACTGGTTGGCCGAATCGATTACCGTGATGCCACAGCATGATGTACTGGCGACATTGGATTATCACGGCGTGTGGGGCTTTTTGCTGCATGGCCTGCAAATGCCGCCATTCTGGCTGGCATTGGCTGGTGTGGTCACCGCCTGGTTTTTGTATATCAAACGCCCGGATCTGCCCGGTAAAATTCAGCAAAGGCTGATGTGGCTATGGCGCATCATGGACAATAAATACGGTTTTGACAGTTTTAATGAAAAAGTCTTTGCTGGCGGTTCACGAGGTTTGGGTGGTCTGCTATGGAAAATTGGTGATGGCCGACTGATTGATGGTCTGGTCGTTAATGGCAGTGCCCGTTTAGTTGGTCTCATCGCAAGAGTTGGCCGGCAAGCACAGTCCGGTTATCTCTATCATTATGCGTTTGCCATGATGATTGGCGTCTGGCTGTTGCTCACCTGGTTTGTCATATGAGGGTGATGTTGCGTGTTTGATTTGCCGATGCTGAGTTTACTGATTTGGTTGCCGATTATCGGCGGTATTGCTGTATTGCTTTGCCGCGATAACGCTTATGCGGCCCGCTGGTTGGCCTTGTTGGTCAGTATGGTGACCATGTTGTTATCGTTTGGACTGTATATCGGTTTTGATAGCAGCACGGCACAGATGCAGTTTGTTGAGCGGCTGCCCTGGGTCGAAACCTTTAATATCGAATACTTTTTGGGCATTGATGGCTTTTCAATGCCGCTGATGATCCTGACGACGATTTCAACACTGCTGGTGGTTATTGCCGGCTGGCAGGTGATCAAAGATCGCATTGCCCAATATCTGGCAGCATTTCTGATTATGGAAGGGCTGATGCTCGGTGTATTTGCCGCGCTGGATGCCATTTTGTTTTACCTGTTTTTTGAAGCGATGCTGATCCCGTTGTTTCTGGTCATTGGCATTTGGGGCGGCCCGAACCGGGTTTATGCCACGCTGAAATTTTTCCTGTACACCTTTTTTGGGTCAGTCTTTTTGCTAATCGCCTTGTTGTATCTGCAATTTCAGGCAGGCAGTTTTTCGATCCTGGATTACCACGCTGTTAGACTCAATCTTACCCAGCAGATTTGGTTGTTTCTGGCATTTCTGATTGCTTTTGCTGTGAAGATTCCGATGTGGCCAGTGCATACCTGGTTGCCCGATGCTCACGTTGAAGCGCCGACTGGCGGCTCGGTGATTCTGGCGGCGATCACTTTAAAAATTGGTGGTTACGGTTTGCTGCGTTTTGCGTTGCCAATCACCCCCGATGCCAGTATGGCGCTGGACTGGCTGGTCATCACCTTGTCGCTGATTGCCATTGTTTATATTGGGTTTGTCGCGCTGGCACAGTCTGATCTGAAAAAGCTGATTGCCTATTCGAGTATTGCTCATATGGGGTTTGTCACGCTGGGCTTGTTTATTATTTTCCGGATTTTTGCCAACGCATCATTGTTGCCCGGTGCCGGCAATGGTGAAGTGCTGGCGGTGGAAGGCGCCATGGTGCAGATGATTTCACATGGCTTTATTGCCGCGGCGATGTTCCTTAGTGTCGGCGTTTTATATGACCGGATGCATACCCGCGAAATCAGTGCCTACGGCGGCGTAGTTAACAGCATGCCAAAGTTTGCTGCGTTTGCCGTGTTTTTTGCCATGGCCAATGCCGGTCTGCCGGGCACGTCGGGCTTTGTCGGTGAATTTATGGTGATTCTGGCAGCGTTTCAGGCTAACTTCTGGTTTGCGTTTTTAGCAGCGACCACGCTGATTGTCGGCGCGGCCTATACCCTGTGGATGGTTAAACGGGTGTTTTTTGGTGAGATTGCCAATGATGAAGTCGCCAGGTTACAGGATATTAATGGCCGGGAATTTTTGCTGCTGGGTAGCTTAGCGGCGATTGTACTATTTATCGGTGTCTGGCCGGAGCCATTGCTGAATGTCATGCATGCTTCGGTCGAACAGTTATTAGTGCAAGTCTCTCAAAGCAAATTGTAAGGATTGATGATGCCATTTCAGGTTCCTAATATGTCATTTGCGCTGCCAGAAATGTGGCTGCTGTTAATGGCCTGTGTGGTATTGCTGGTGGTGGCCTATACCGGTGGTAAACGCATTGAATGGGTAGCTGGTTTATCACAGTTCAGTTTGCTGGTAACGGCGGTGCTGGTCTATCTGAATCTTGATCAGGCCGGTCTGACCTTTTCGGGTACTTACATTAAAGATCCGTTAAGTGATGTATTGAAGCTGGCAATATCACTTATCAATATGCTGGTGCTGCTCTACTGCGGCCGGTATTTGCAGGATCGGAATCTCCGTAGCGGCGAGTTTTATGTGCTGGCCTTATTCTCGACGCTGGGCATGCTGGTGATGGTTTCCGGTCACAATATGCTGACCTTATATCTCGGTCTCGAATTAATGTCATTGTGCTTGTATGCAATGGTCGCGATGCACCGGGATTCTGTCATTGCCACGGAAGCGGCCATGAAATACTTTATTCTCGGCGCGCTGGCGTCGGGCATGTTGCTGTACGGCATGTCGATGGTGTATGGCGTCACCGGCTCATTGGATATTGCTGAAATTGCTGCTGCAGTGAGTGAACCGGATGCCAATCTGACGGTACTGAGTTTTGCATTGGTATTTATTGTTATCGGTATCGGCTTTAAATTTGGCGCCGTACCGTTTCATATGTGGCTGCCTGATGTGTACCATGGCGCGCCAACGGCGATGACGCTGTTTTTGGCCACCGCACCGAAAATTGCCGCGTTTGCCTTGTTAATCCGCATGTTGATTGATGGCTTGGGGACTTTGCATGCCCAGTGGCAGGATATGGTGATTTTGCTGGCGGTATTGTCGATGATTGTCGGTAATTTACTGGCCATTGCCCAGACCAATCTGAAACGGATGCTGGCTTATTCAACGATTTCCCATGTCGGTTTCTTATTGCTGGGGATTTTATCGGGTACCGAAGCCGGTTATGCGGCAGCGCTGTTTTATACATTGGTATATGCACTGATGACCGTTGGTGGGTTTGGCATGATTTTGCTGATGAGCCGACAGGGTTTTGAGGCAGAAGAAATCGCTGATTACAAAGGCCTCGCCAAACAACAGCCGTGGTATGCATTGATGATGTTATTGCTGATGTTTTCGATGGCCGGTATTCCGCCATTGGCAGGTTTTTACGCTAAGCTGACGGTCATTAAAGCGGTGATCGATGCCAATCTGCTGGCAGTGGCACTGGTGGCAGTAATCATGTCGGTGATTGGTGCTTATTATTATCTGCGCATGATTAAAGTGATGTATTTTGATACACCGGACAACGAATTTGACGTGATGCCATCAGCACCGGTGAGAGTATTATTTAGTGCCAACTGTTTATTGGTATTGGCTTTAGGATTATTTCCGGGGGCGCTGTTGAGTATTTGCGCCACCGTGTTTATGTGAGTGTTATGACGATTTGGTTATTGGTTTTGACGTATTTGATTCTGGCAAATTTGCCCTGGGTCAATGAGCGGTTGTTTTTGGTGATTAAACCGTCCGATGGTAAAAAAGGCGCTTGGTGGCGGGTGCTGGAAATCACGGTATATTATTTTGTCGCGCTATTTGCCGGTATGGGCTTTGAAACGCAATTTGCCGGTGATATTTATCAGCAGGATTGGGAATTTTTTGTCACTACGTTAAGTTTGTTCCTGACCTTTGCTGTGCCCGGTGTCATTTACCGGCATCAATGGTTACCGATGCAGAAAAAACTCCGCTGAATCTGACTTATTATCGTCAAACCAATTAGCTAAACTTCCCGCATACCGCTGCTATCACTCACCCTACGCTTTGGCATAGCAATCAGGGGATGCAACAGCAGTCAGAGTAGTTTAAAATTTGCGGGTTTAACTCCCAGATGATGCCTAGCGCATCAGTTATTTTTACAAAAGAGACGACAGGATTATGGCTTCCGATTTATCCAAGTACAGAAACATCGGTATTTTCGCGCACGTTGATGCCGGTAAGACCACCACCACAGAACGTATCCTTAAACTGACCGGTAAGATCCATAAGACTGGTGAGGTTCACGAAGGTGAATCAACAATGGACTTTATGGATCAGGAAGCTGAGCGGGGTATTACTATCCAGTCAGCGGCTACTACCTGTGCCTGGAAAGACCATCGTCTGAACGTTATCGATACCCCGGGTCACGTTGATTTCACTATCGAAGTTTACCGTTCGCTGAAAGTCCTTGATGGCGGTGTTGGCGTATTCTGCGGCAGCGGTGGTGTTGAGCCACAATCTGAAACTAACTGGCGTTATGCCAATGACTCGGAAGTCTCTCGTCTGATCTTTGTTAACAAACTGGATCGTATTGGTGCTGACTTTTATCGCGTCGTTAAGCAAGTCGAAACCGTTCTGGCTGCCAACCCACTTGTTATGGTGTTGCCAATCGGTATCGAAGATGAATTCACCGGTGTTGTTGACCTGCTGACCCGAAAAGCGTGGATCTGGAAAGACGACAAAAATGCCGAAGATTACACCATCGAAGAGCCACCAGCAGATATGGCTGACGCTATCGAAGAGTGGCGTGAAAAACTCATCGAAACAGCTGTTGAGCTTGACGATGATTTGATGGAAAAATATTTAGACGGTGAAGAGCCTTCAATTGACGATCTGAAACGCTGCATTCGTTTAGGTACGCTGAAACTCAACTTCTTCCCGACCTACTGTGGTAGCGCTTTCAAAAACAAAGGTATGCAGTTGTTGCTGGACGCTATCGTTGACTACCTGCCTAACCCGACTGAAGTTGATCCACAACCAGAAGTTGATTTGGAAGGTAACGAAACCGGCAAACACGCGATTGTTGACATTAAAGGTCCACTGCGCGCTTTAGCATTCAAAATCATGGATGACCGTTTCGGTGCCCTGACTTTCGTGCGTATTTACTCTGGCGAAATCAAAAAAGGCGACACCATTCTCAATACCTTTACCGGCAAAACCGAACGGGTTGGCCGGATGGTGGAGATGCATGCCAATGACCGTAATGAATTAGATTACGCGCATGCTGGTGACATCATCGCTATCGTTGGTATGAAAGATGTTCAAACTGGTCACACTCTGTGTGATCCGAAAAATCCAGCGACATTAGAGCCAATGGTGTTCCCGGATCCTGTTATCTCAATCGCCATTGCCCCTAAAGATAAAGCAGCCGCAGAAAAAATGGGTGTTGCTTTGGGCAAAATGATTAAAGAAGATCCATCTTTCCGTGTTGAAACCGATGAAGACAGCGGCGAAACCATCATGAAAGGTATGGGTGAGCTGCATTTGGATATCAAAGTCGATATTCTGAAACGTACTCATAACGTTGACGTAATCGTTGGTGAGCCACAGGTTGCTTACCGTGAAACGATCACGAAAAAAATCGAAGACAGCTACACCCATAAGAAACAATCGGGTGGTTCAGGTCAGTTTGGTCGCATCGATTACATCATCGAGCCAGGTGAGCCAGGCAGTGGTTTCCAATTTGAATCTACCGTTACCGGTGGTACCGTGCCACGTGAATTCTGGCCTGCTGTTGAAGGCGGTTTCAAGAAAATGATGGTTCGTGGTGTTCTGGCTGGCTTCCCGCTGCTGGACGTTAAAGTTAACCTGTTTGATGGTTCTTTCCATGCCGTTGACTCCTCGGCAATTGCTTTCGAATTGGCAGCGATGGGCGGTTTCCGTCAATCTATTCCAAAAGCTGGCCCACAATTGCTGGAGCCAATCATGAAAGTTGACGTGTTCTGCCCTGATGACAACGTTGGTGATGTTATCGGTGACTTAAACCGTCGCCGTGGCATGATCAAATCACAGGATGCGGGCGCAACTGGCGTACGTATTAAAGCTGAAGTCCCACTAAGCGAAATGTTCGGTTATATCGGTTCACTGCGTACTATGACGTCTGGTCGTGGTCAGTTCTCAATGGAATTCCTGCACTATCTGCCATGCCCACGTAACGTGGCGGAAGAAGTCATCAAGGAAACCAAAGAGCGCGAAGCTGCTGCCAAGAAATAAGCAGTCAGCTTAAAAGCTTGAAACTAAAAAGGGGCGTTTATCGCCCCTTTTTTGTGCCTGTCTACCCGGAATTATTGTTTACTTCAAAACAAAACTGGCTTGGATTTCAAGCAGCAATTTCTTATAACGAATATTAAAAAGGAGTCGGGTTTTATCTTTTAAATATACCTACGCGTAATGGGATTCAGCACGGCATCGATAAGGTAAACTTAGTGATAATGAAAAATGCACTGCCTGTCTTTATGGATTTTGAAGCATCGAGCCTCAGTCATGACAGCCATCCGATTGAGGTGGCATGGTCTGATGAGCTGGGTCAGATCCACAGTTATCTGATTAAACCCGAAGAAGACTGGACTGATTGGGACAGCTTCGCCGAACAGGCTATTCATCGCATTAGCAGGGTGCAACTCCATAAAGAAGGTCACAGTGCTCAATTTGTAGTGGCAAAAATGCGCCAGCAACTCAGCGATAAAACGGTCTTTTGCGCGGATCCCGCGTTTGATCAAATGTGGTGTGAAAAACTGTTTTACTATCAAGGTGTCTCAAGTGCCTTACCTTTCAGATTCGCCAGCTTTGAAGCGGCACTGCAACAGCATTTTGGTATGAAAGATCTTCCGGACGAAACACAGATCATCGCCATCCAAAGCGAAGTCCGGAATACTATCGGTAGTCGCCATCGGGCAGCGGTAGATGTGCAATATTTAAGGGATGTTTATAAGGCTTTGATTGCCCTGAGACCGGATAATACGGTGTTAAAAAAGTACTGAAAACCAGCCTATTGAGCGTGGCTATAACAGTATCGACACAAACACGGCTGCAAGCACACAAAACAACACCGTCCATAACGCCGATCTTTTTAACACCGCTAAAATCAGAAAGCCGCCCAACGCAATTAATAAATCAATCCAGCTTGATACGCCTTCGGTAAAAATCGGGTCATATAGTGCGGCTGCCAACAGGCCAACTACCGCGGCATTGACGCCGGCAATAGCCGATGCGGCTTTAGGAAACTCAGTAAGTTTGGCCCAGAAGGGTAAAACCGCCAGTAATATCAAAAAGCCAGGCAGAAATATCGCCAGTGTGGCAATCAACGCCGACCAGCCCGGTGCGAGACCCGTATCAATTTCGGCACCCAGATAAGTCGATAAGGTAAATAATGGGCCAGGTACGGCCTGCGCTGCGCCGTAGCCGGCTAAAAAGCTATCGGTGGTGAGCCAGCCGTTGGCAACGGTACTTTGTTCCAGCAAGGGCAGTACCACATGGCCGCCACCAAATACTAAGGCACCCGCCTGATAAAATGCTGCAAACAGATTGTCTGGCGTCGGAGCTCCCCCCATCATGCTAATACTAAGTAGCAGCAAAATTCCGAATATTGATAGAAAAAACCAACCAAGATTGCGGCCATAAGGCAGACTAAAGCCTTTAACCGGCTCATTCAGACTGGCTTTACATAGCCATAATCCCAGCAGGGCACCTAATGCGATGACGGCCAGTTGCATCCAGGCCAGACCCACCAGCAACAAAATAATGAGTGCAGCAGCAGCAATAGAGCGTCTGGGCCAATCTGGTGTGAGTTTTTGTGCCATACCCCAGACAGCGTGGGCGACAACAGCGACAGCGACCAGTTTTAAACCATTGATAATGGCGTTGCCAATCGGCCCATCAAGCAGATAAGCAAACCCTGCAAAAGCAAATAAAAGTAATGCCGAAGGCAGGGTAAAAGCGATAAATGCGGCAATGGCACCGAGCCAGCCGCCTTTCATCAGGCCAATTGAAAAGCCCATTTGGCTGCTGGCAGGGCCGGGCAGAAACTGACATACAGCAAGTAACTGGGCAAAAGTGGTTTCATCCAGCCATTGGCGTTGTTTTATGAAAGCTTCACGGTAAAAACCGATATGGGCAATCGGGCCGCCAAAGGCGGTAAAGCCGAGTTTCAGAAAGACGAGAAAAATCGTTATCGGGGATTGTTTCTGACTGTCTGACACGAAGAGACTCCTTTCTTTATTTTAAGCGTTATTCGTCGTTGTTTTCCGCATCCTGTTGAAGGATAGATAATAAATGTTGCATATCATCGGGGATTGGCACTTGCCAACTGACCATTTCGCCGGAATCCGGATGTTCAAAGCCAAGTAGACCGGCATGCAAAGCCTGACGGCGGAAGCCTTGTAGTTGCTCACGTGCAGTTTCAGTCATGCCTTTGGGCATTTTAAAGCGACCACCATAAACCGGATCGCCAATTAACGGATGACGGATAAATGCCATATGCACCCGGATTTGATGGGTACGGCCGGTTTCCAGTTTGCAGCGAATATGGGTATGCGCCCGGAAGCGTTTTTCAACGCGGTAATGCGTCACTGACGGTTTACCGCTGTCAGTCACCGTCATCCGTTTACGATCGATATGATGCCGGCCAATCGGCTCATCAACTGTGCCACCCGCGGTTAATACGCCGGTGACAATCGCCTGATATTCACGCAATACGCTGCGTTCCTGTAACTGACTAATCAGCGAATTATGGGCTTGCAGGGTTTTGGCGACCATCAGCAGGCCGGTGGTGTTTTTATCGAGGCGATGGACAATACCGGCACGCGGGATATGGACCAGCCCTGGTGCATGCGATAGCAAAGCATTAACCAGTGTGCCCTGATGATTACCGGCACCGGGATGCACGACCATGCCCGCGGGTTTGTTGAGGATCAGTACATGGGCATCTTCATAAACAATATCCAGCTCGATTTTTTCCGCCTGCCATTGTTCATCCTGAACCTGTAATTCAGCATTGATAATGACGCTGTCGCCGGCGCGGACTTTATCGCGCGGTTTGGGGACAGAATCGTTGAGCAGCACATCACCGGCCTTGATCCATTTGCTGAGCTGGCCACGCGAAAAATCCGGAAACAATTGTGCCAGCGCCTGATCCAGACGCAAACCGTCAGATTCTTCAGGAATGTTGCCGTCTAATTTGATAATCTCAGCCATGAATACGCTTTACCGGAAAAAGGCGGCCATTATAGCGCAGCCGGTTAAGGCACCGCGAAAAACCGCGAAGGATACGTTATGAAAAAATGGGTTTTATTGATGTTATTAATACCGGTATTGGCGACAGCCGAGCCGGATATGCATTTAATGGCAGCGAGCTGTGCAGCTTGTCATGGCACTAACGGCCACAGCCAGAGTGAATATATGCCCAGTCTGGCCGGGCTGGAAACGGATTATTTTGTGCAAAGAATGCTGGCCTTTAAAGCCGGTGAAGCCGATAGCACAGTGATGCATCATCATGCCACTGGCTACAC
>CAYYRO010000062.1:0-13473 GCA_964474075.1 uncultured Methylophaga sp. | reverse complement strand
CCTCCAACCGAACACGGTCATTCCCCGCAACCTCCCGCTCCGGATAACTGGACGCACTCAGAAAGGGATCATCCGCCGCGTTCACCAGCAGGGTCGGCACCCGAATCCCCCCGATAAAACGCCGACTCGAACACCGGAACCAGTAATCCTCCGCATCCCGGAACCCATGCAGCGGTGCCGTGAACTGATCATCAAACTCCCGGAAGGTGCGCATCGTCTCCACGCCCTCAAGATTGATCAGATCCGGGCTTTAAAAGATAAACAGTCATTGACGGCAAATATCTCTGCCTGGAAAACGGTCGTCGTCCATCCAGCCCATAAAATGACCGCTAATGCCAGTAATAGTCTGCTGAAATTGCTGGAAGAGCCACAGCCACAAACCTTATTGATACTGGTGAGCAGTCAGCCACAACAATTGCCTGTCACCATTCGCAGCCGCTGTCAGTTATGGCCGATGTTATCCCCGGAGCCGGCACAAACTGAAAGTTGGTTAAAAGAGCAGGGTATCAAGATCAATGAGCAACAATTGCTACAACTGACGCCGCTGGCCAAAGGTGCACCTTTAATGCTGCAACAAATGCTGGAAAGCCGTCTCGATTTACTGGTTGAGCAATTACAATCAGATATGGAGCAGTTAATACAAGGTAATGCCAACCCAATGCAAATGCAGCTTAACTGGCAACAAAATGATCTGCTGACAGTTATGCATATTCTGCAATATGACCTGAAAAATCGACTGATAAAACAACCAGAAGCAGCGGAAACAGGCATACTATGGCAGATATTAGATTGCATACAAGTAACAATAAAGCTAGTATCTTCTTCTAATAACTATAACAAGACCTTGTTAATTGAAGATTTTATGGTTTCCGTAATGCGGATTTGTCGTTCCGTTCAAACAGCTAAAGCACCGCTGAGTCGAGTTTCCCTATGAGCATGAACCCTCGCAAAGGCATACTTTCCCTGAAAATCAGTGATCAGAATATGCTGTATCATTCCTATATGCCTTTTTTGAAAAATGGCGGGCTGTTTATTCCTACCAATAAAGAATATCAGATGGGTGAAGAAGTATTTATCCTGCTCAGCCTGATGGACGAACCTGAAAAAATCCCCGTTGCCGGTAATATTACCTGGGTTACGCCTACCGGTGCGCAGGGTAATCAAGCCGCCGGTATTGGTGTGCATTTTAGTGATATCGATGGCAGCGCCTCGCTGGTGCGCGGCAAGATCGAAAACTATCTGGTCGAAAAACTTAAATCCGATAAAGCCACTTATACGATGTAGTTTTTGCTGCATCTCTCCAATTATGTATATAGATTCCCACTGTCATTTAAATATGCTGGCAGATCAGCCCGGCGGTATTGCCGCTATGGTTGATGAAGCTTTGCAAAACAAAGTCGAACACATACTGTGTATTGCTATCGATAAAGCCAGTTGCCAGGAAGTGCAGCAGATTGCTGATCAGTTTCCTGCCGTCACAGCCAGTGCTGGTATTCATCCCAATGTTGAAGCTGATGAACAGTTCACTATTGACGAATTAGTTGAGGTTGCCAGCCATCCCAAAGTTATCGCTATTGGGGAAACCGGACTGGATTATTTCAGGTCGGAAGGTGATTTAGACTGGCAACGTGAACGTTTTCGCGTGCATATTGAGGCTGCCAGACAGACCCAAAAACCGCTGATCATCCATACCCGCGAAGCGCGTGAAGACACGATGGATATGCTGGAACAGCACAAAGCAGAAGATGCCGGTGGCATTATTCACTGTTTCACTGAAAATTGGGAAACCGCCAAACGTGCTTTAGATATTGGTTTCTATATTTCATTATCCGGCATTGTCACTTTTAAAAGTGCTCGTGAATTACAGGACGTCGCCAAAAAACTGCCTTTAGATCGTATTTTAATCGAAACAGACTCGCCCTATCTGGCACCGGTACCGCACCGGGGCAAAACCAATAAGCCGGTATTTGTTACCCATGTTGCTGAATTTTTGGCTGATTTGCGAGGTGAATCAGTCGAGGATATTGCTCGGCAAACGACTGCTAATTTTTACCGGTTGTTTCCAACCGTTAAAGCAGCTTAGTATGATAAAAACATTAAAAACAATGCTTTATGCTTTGTTTTTAATTTTATTTATCACGGGGTGTGACAATGCACCACCATTAAAAAAATTATCAGACGATGCCGTTATTTTAGCGTTTGGTGATAGCCTGACTTATGGTACTGGTGCTGGTAAAACTGAAGGCTACCCGGCCTTATTACAGGCAAGTCTCAGTCAGCAGGTCATCAATGCAGGGGTACCCGGTGAAATCAGTGGCGAGGGCAGGGCCAGATTACCGGAGTTGTTGGCAAAGGTTCAGCCACAGTTAGTGATCTTATGCCATGGCGGTAACGATCTCATTCGTAAACTTAATCAGCAGCAGATCAAAAAAAATCTGGCAAATATGATTGAAACCATCCAGGCTAGTGGTGCCGAGGTATTATTGGTTGCGGTGCCTCAACCCAACATTTTACTGAGCCCGCCGGATTTTTATCAGGACCTGGCGGATACGTATCAGTTGAATCTGGAAGACAACGTTATCGCTGACATTCTCAGCAGTCCAGAATTAAAATCCGACCCGATTCATCCCAATGCCATTGGTTACCGGTTAATGGCTGAAGCTATCTTGCTCAAGCTGGCTGACAGTGGCGCTGTCACTGTCGAAAAACTTTCCCTGTAACACATTTAAAAATACTAAAGCCCGGGCCGTACAGTCCGATATAAAAAATTGTGTCTGATGCAATTGTTGCATTGATTCTGTTGGAGCAGTCTCATGTTTGCCAAATTCACTATCAAAACCAAATTATTGTTACTCAGTGTGCTGGTCGCGCTGGCTATCAGTGCTTTATTAGTGCTGATGAATTGGTCTTTACGGGATGTTGTCGCAACGGAAGAAGCCGTGCTGATGAATGAAAAAATCGAAACTGGTATGTTGACTCTGCGACGTAATGAAAAAGATTTTTTGGCACGAAATGATCTGAAATATCAGCAACAATTTAATGATAATTACACCGCCATGCAGCAGCAGTTGGCAATGCTGAGTAATAGACTGCAAGCCAAAAATATTGACGATACCGATGTTTTAAAACTGGCCAAAATTTTTGAGGCCTACTATCAGGCTTTTAATCAACTGGTCAGTATTCAGCAAGTTATTGGCTTGACACCGACAGACGGTCTCTATGGCAATCTCCGCCAATCAGTTCATGAAGCCGAATCACTCCTAAAAAGCTTTAATAACGACAGTTTGCTGAAAGATATGCTTATGCTGCGTCGTAATGAAAAAGACTTTATGCTGCGGCTGGATCTGAAATACAGCGATACCTTTAAGCAAAATTTACAGTTGTTTGAAAATAATCTGGCACAGAGCTTTTTGAGTGTCAGTGAACAACGACGCGTAAATGCGTTGATGCAGGCTTATAGCAAAGATTTTTTGGCGCTAGTAGCGGCCTATGAACAAAAAGGGCTGGATAGCGAATCTGGCCAATTGGGCAAAATGCGTGAAGTCATTCATCAAAGTGAAACGACACTTAATGTTATCAGTGAACAGATCCAACAAGCCTCTGCGGCCAAAATAAAACAAATTTTTATTGTTACCAGCGTCATTGCTTTGGTCATTATTGTGATATTGCTAGGGCTAATTCAGCTACTCAACCGTAGCATTAACCAGCCAATTAACATGTTAGCTGAAATTATGAAAAAGTCTCGTCAAGACAATGATTTAACAGTGAGATCTGACCTGTCTGGTAATAATGAAATTGTAGAAATGGCCGCTGTATTTAATAGCATGATGATTGCTTTTGCCGGCGTCATACGGGAAGTGATTGATTCATCACATCAGGTAAAAACAGCAGCGGACCAACTGACCATTGTTAGTGAACAAAATAAACAGGGCGTC
Organism: uncultured Methylophaga sp.; assembly: GCA_964474075.1. Lineage (GTDB taxonomy): Bacteria > Pseudomonadota > Gammaproteobacteria > Nitrosococcales > Methylophagaceae > Methylophaga. The sequence goes on along the minus strand of CAYYRO010000062.1, from coordinate 9,538 downwards.
ATTCAGCAGCAAAGCGACAGCGAACAGGTTGCTACAGCAATGAATGAAATGTCGGCAACTGTCCAGGAAGTTGCCCGTTATGCCGTACAGGCAGCTCAAGCCTCAAATTCGGCCGATGAAGAGGCTGAAAAAAGTAAACAAGTTGTGCGTGAAGCCATTGAGGGCATCAAGAAACTTGCTGAACAAGTCGAATTTGGCGTTGATTCGATTCGGGAGTTACAACTGGAAAGTAATAATATTGGCAGTGTTCTGACCGTCATTCAAAGTATCGCCGAACAAACCAATTTACTGGCGCTCAATGCAGCTATTGAAGCAGCGAGAGCGGGGGAGTCGGGACGCGGCTTTGCGGTCGTTGCTGATGAGGTCAGAACATTGGCACAGCGCAGTCAGCAATCCACCGAAGAGATAAAACAAATCATCGAACGTTTGCAAAAGAGTGCTGATAAATCAGTCAATGTGATGACTTCTGGCAGTGAGCAGGCTAAGGCCAGTGTTAAACAGGCAGAAACAGCAGGTCAGTTTTTGCAGCAAATCACCGAGTCGGTCAATGCCATCAATGATATGAATATTCATATTGCCAGTGCCGCTGAGCAACAGACCGCTGTAGCCGAAGAAATTAACAGTAATATTACGAGTATCGCTAACGTTGCTGAAGAAAATGCACAAAGCACACAAACAACCAGCGAAACCAGTCATAAACTGGCTGAACTCGCTACTCAATTACAAAACCAGTTAAACCGTTTCCGTGTCTAGTAGTGTCTGTTGAGCTTTCATAGCCGCATCAGTTGAAACTGAAAGATCAATAGAGACCCTAGAGTATTGTTGCCAGATAAATAATGACCATACCTTCAACAATGCCTAACAACATTATGCCGATGACAAACCACTGCCAAAGGGTAAATTTAGGCCGCATCAGTATTTTGTTTAACGACACTTTCGGCTAACCGCCACGGTTTGCCATTACAGATCGGATAATTTAAACAACTGGCGGTACAGCCGCGACAAGGCAACCGTTCATTATTGGTTTCGCTGACTTTATTATCTAAAGCTTCAGACATCGCAAACGCATCCTGTATTTATTTTGCACAGGATAAGGTACGTAAGATGTGATGAAATCTACGTCAAGAAATCGTATTTGTTATTCACTAGCGAACAATTTTATTTTTTCATTGCTATGCCAGTCTTAACAATGGATTAACCCTCTTTTCCATCTACCCTTGGGTTTATAAGTATAGGCGTGTATTTAATCAGGAACAGACCATAGGCGATGCACCAGAACACAACGCTAAGCAATAGAATGTGTTGATAGATGGGCGTCAGAAACCATACCCCGAAAACGCGTAATAAAGCCGCCAGCGTTATCATCAGCAAACTGATGGAGATTAAGCGACTCGCGACCAGTGGACGTCCGGTATGGCCCAGCGATACGCGTGACATCATACTCAAAATAAGTGTGCCCATCGCGCCGGCAGTCAAACTATGCATTGCCACACTGGCAGGTATTTCAAGGCCGGCATGGTGCCCCGAAAACAACAAAAGTCCGATAACAATCCACCAGTAGCCAAACTGTAATGACCAAAGCAAAGGATGCTTGAGAGTAGAGAAAAACCGCCAACCGGCACATCGCCAGCCAAGTAAAATGGCCGTAACGCCGTAAATCAAGCTAAGCAATGCATCAGGTGCCTGCCAACTGGCAGCCAGTAAAGATAAAAACAGCAAAGTCCAGAGTAAACCAAGCGCCACCCGATCTAGCCATTTTTGTCTCGGCTTTGCCGGGATTTCCGTGGTGTTGGCGGTAAACATCGGAATAACGCGGCCACCGATAATCGCCATCATTACCGTGATCAACAGGACTGCACTGAACAGTGCCTGACTTTGCATAATAGGTTCATTATTCAGCACAGCAAAATGACTCATACCATTACAGAACATCAAAAGCAGTAATGCCAATACAGAAAAATAGTTACGGCTTTGGTTACGGATCAGTAATGGAATAAACAGAAATAACGCGGCAAGGGGAAAGAATAACAAATCAACAAATACGGCCAGCATGCTGGGGCCAATGGGGATCGCCATCAGCAATCTGCCAGCTAACCAGAGTATTAACAGCACAATCAAAGGACGACCATTTACAGCGCGCAGCCCTGTCCAGCTTTGCACTGCAGTCAGCAAAAAGCCAACCACAACAGCACCGACAAAACCAAACAACATTTCATGACCATGCCAGAATTGCACACCACCATAGGGCGCGAATTGCCAGCCGGAAAGTGACAGTCCCCAAATCAGCAGTGACACAATACTGAACATTGCTGCAATCAGAAATAAAGGCCGGAAAGCTAGCGCAAATAATGCCGCTGCAGAGACTGGTGAAGATTTTTCAGGTCTACTATTCATGGATACATCCTGTCATATGCTGATACTTAAATAAATCTTCGCAGTTAATCGTATCAGGTACAAAGTAGCTGCGGACCAACTTACGTTATTTTCACTCCCCGTGATGATTTATCTCTGTCAAAGCCCGATTTTGGCTTGACGTTTTGACCTTGATATTCATATCATCTTAAACAGGTATTTATTTTACTTGTTTAGTTTGCAAAGGAGCAGATATGAACAGCGCACAAGTTGAAATTATCAAGCAGACAGTGCCGGTACTTCAGGAACACGGCGAAACACTGACCAGACGTTTTTACGAAAATATGTTCGCGAATAATCCTGAAGTAAAACGCTTTTTTAACCCGGCGCATCAGCAAAGTGGCACCCAGCAGCGTGCGCTAGCCGGCGCTATTTGTGCGTATGCCGCAAACATTGATAATCCGACTGCGCTATCAGGTGCTGTTGACTTAATTGCACATAAACATGTGTCTTTGGGCATTAAACCCGAGCATTACCCAATTGTCGGCAGTAATCTAATTTTGACCATTAAAGAAGTGCTGGGTGATGCAGCAAATGATGACGTTATTGAAGCCTGGACAGCTGCTTATGGTCAATTGGTAGATATTTTTGTTGAACACGAAAAAGGGCTTTATCAGCAACAAAAAGCAATACACGGCTGGAATGGTTTTAAAGATTTTACGGTGATCAATAAAGTCGCCGAAAGCAGCAATATAACGTCTTTCTACTTAAAACCTAATGATGGCACTGCTATCAATGCCCAAAAGCCAGGCCAGTATATTACCGTTCGCCTGAACATTGATGGCAAACCGGTCATGCGAAACTACTCATTGTCTAATGCACCGGGTGATGATGCGTTTCGGATAAGTGTTAAACGTGAACCGGGCATTAATGCCGATACGCCCCATGGTGTGGTATCAAATTATTTGCATGATCATTATCAAATTGGTGACAGCATTGAACTGGCACCGCCGAGTGGCGAGTTTGCCCTGGAAATTCCAGATGACAATAAAACGCCCATGGTATTTGTTGCCGGTGGTGTGGGGATTACCCCCATCATAGCCATGTTGCATTCACTATTTGAGCGTGAGGATGCTGCAACAAGGCCGGTATATTTATTTCAGTGTGTCAGAGACTTAAAAGTTTTACCGTTTGCAAATGAATTAGCAGTTCTGGCAGAGCGTCATGGCAATTTTCACTGGCAAGTTCATTTAAGCGAACAGACGGCTGCTGAACAAACCATTTTAGGTAGCCTGCATTACGACCGGTTTTCTCAGGCTTCTCTGGATAATGTGATTGAGGGACAACAGCCCATTATGTTGCATGCCTGTGGTCCAGCGGCATTGATTAAAGATTTGGCAACGATGATTCAAGTCCGTGATCAGCCGCAAGATACATTTCGTTATGAGTTTTTCGGACCTGCACAAGCCGTTTAAATAATGTCTGATTATCAAATCACCGTTAAACGCGTTTACGATGCAATCGAGGAAAAAGATGGTGCGCGGTTTTTAACCGACAGGCTTTGGCCGCGCGGTATCAAAAAAGCTGATTTAGAACTAACGGACTGGTTACGTGAAGTTTGCCCGGTTAATTCATTACGCAAAGCCTGGCATCAAGGTGAAGTAACTTATGATGAATTTTGCCAGCAATACCGTGAGCAGCTCTGTCAGGATCCGTCAGTACTGATACCCATTATCAAAGCTGTCCGGCAGCGACCAGTGACCTTACTGACCGCCGTCAAAACACCACAACGATCACATATCCCAGTGTTGAAAAGCGCCATATTAGAAGCATTGGCCAATGAGGATAAATCAAACGATGATCGTCAATCCCAGTCATCGGTCTGTTATGACAACTAACTAAGCCAGTTACGGCTGATTCACGTCTTTAGTTCTAGCTGCTACAGTAAAAAGCATGAAATCGGCTGATGAGCATGAGGAGGAGATGTGTCAGAAATAAAACAGGCGCTGCAAACTCACTTTCGTAAAAAAGTACCTGCACCGCCTGAAGGCCGCGAACGAATCAAATGGTACGGCCCCGGTTTGTTGTGGATGCTTTCTGCGGTGGGCACGGGGTCAATCCTTTTCACACCGAGAGTAGCTTCTGCCTACGAATATCAACTGCTGTGGATCTTGCTTATCGTCGTATTTTTCATGTGGATCATGATTCGGGAAATGGCCCGTTACTCCATTGTTAGCGGACGCACCATGCTGGATGGTATTCACAGTCTGGGAGGGCCGCAAGATTGGGCAGTGTGGATTATCTTCGTACCACAACTATTAGCGGCAGCGGTCGGTATTGCCGGGCTTGCTGCCGTAGTGGGGAGTGCACTTGGGGCTTTTTTGCCTGGCAGCAATACCACTTATGCAATCGGCATGGTGATGCTTTCAACGTTGTTTACCGCTACAGGACGCTATTCACTGATTGAGTCATTTAGCAGGGTGATGGCATTGCTTTTAATGCTGGCAGCTATTGTTACAGCGGCGATTGTCTTCCCGCAGCCATCGGAAGTTGCTCAGGGTTTCATGCCCAGCTGGCCGACTGAGCCGGATTTGTATGTCATTTTACCTTGGGTTGGGACGATTCTCGCAGGTTCAATGGGCATTGTTTGGTTCGGCTATTGGACGATTACCCGTGGTTTTGGGGGTGGTTTTGAAGCTTACGAGCCCAGTGATGAGACACCACAAGAGTCTAAGAAAAAGCATAAAAACATTGACAACGAAACGGTAAACAGACAGTTATCAGATACGCGGAGTTGGATACGGGTTATGTCTACAACGGCAACGATAGGCGTTGTAGGTGGTTTTATAGTCCTTTTTTCGTTTCTGGTACTTGGCGCTGAGCTGCTCGCTCCAGACGGTATCATGCCCGATGGCCCTGAAGTCGCTGTGGATCTGACCAATATTTTTTCAGGGGTTTGGGGCGAATACGGTAAGTACCTGATGTTGACGGCCATTGTCATTGCTTTGGGTGGCAGTATATTGGCCAATCAAGATGGTTGGGGTCGAAGCTTCGCTGATATAACGTTGATTCTGATTCGAAGTAAACGCGATTCAGATAGTTCAGGTGGATTGATAAAGTTTTTTAATGCGATGGATGGCAAATTACCATGGCCTCTGTTTGATCGCCGTTGGCTAAAACGGCTTTATATTGTCGTCGTTACCGGACTGGTGCCGGTGTTTATCTTGCTGCTTTTCAAAGATCCGGTGCAGGTAATGTCGATGTCAGGCATTATCGCTGCGGCGCATACTCCGTTCATCGCACTTATCGCGTTATATGTAAATAAATCACGGCTTCCAGTTAGTCTTCGTCCAGGAATTTTGGCGAGTTTGGCAATGGGGACTGCTGGACTCTTCTATCTTGGCTTTGCTGTTCTCTATTTTTTTAACCTGCTAAACGGGTCATAAAATAATAAACAGGTATCTGGAAAACTTTTATAAACCAGAAGTGTTAGGCTAGAAACATAGTTTGTTACTGAATCGTGTTGATTTCTTTATATAAACAAACTGAAATCTACGGTAGGTGCTTATGTCACTCCAACTTGAAAACATCCTGAATGCAATGGATGGTGTTGCCTTAATCCTTGATAGCCATTTACGCATAATGCATGTGGGTGAAAAGAATTGGAGTAATTTCTTTGCGCAAAACACTCCTGAGTCCATCAGCTCACAGATAACCCCGGCCCATGAAGTGATTGGTCAAAATTTTATGATGTATGTGACGGGGAAAAGTGTCAAAGCGGCATACACGGATTTATTTAATCAGGTTATTGATCACGAGCTAGAGGCCGTTCATGTGGACTACCGGTGTGATGCACCGGAAGTAAGAAGAGATATGCGCATGGCTGTGACCCGCATTGAATCAGATAATAGCCCTGAGCGTTTGTTATATCAGTCCATTTTGCTGTCTTCAGTACCGCGTGCGCCATTAAACTTATATGGTGCATCGATCACACAAGATAGTGGCGATGACATTGTTACCGTTTGCTCAATATGTGCCAGGGTGGCTTGGCCCGTTAGCGCATCAGAAAATCGTGAATGGATAAGTGCCAGTGAATATTACCGAAGAGGTGGTGAGGAAGTCAGTCTTGTTTCACATGGTTTTTGTGAGTCGTGTTTCGAAAAGTTAATGCAGCAGGAATTTAACGGCTAATTTTTTTAGAAAATCATCGATAGCAGTCCACTAATATATTGATTTTATTGAATAAATTTTAACACGCCCGAAAAGTCAGTATGCTTTTCTAAGTAAAAGCGTAGCATGGTGAGCGTAGATACCACCCTTTGATGAGCCGGGTCCTGAAAGACTTTTTTTCTTCAAGGATAGCAGTCGTAACCAGGAGTTACATTGAATGTATGTCCCCGAGCATTTCAAAGAAGACGATAAAGATAAGCTGCATCAATATATTCGTGATTATAGTTTTGGTGTATTAATCATTGCTGATGACGAGGGCATTGAAGCAAACCATCTACCTTTTCATTTAGTTACAAAAGCGGATAATTCTGCTGGCATACTTCAATGCCATTTGGCTCGGAGTAATCCGGTCTGGCGACGATTGCAAGACGGGGCAGCGGTGCTTGCAGTGTTTACAGGTCCTGATGCCTATATTTCACCTTCATGGTATGCAACCAAAGCAGAAACGGGGCAGGTTGTGCCGACATGGAATTATCTGGCAGTGCATGTACAAGGTCAGCCGCAGATTATTCAGGATCCAACCTGGCTGAAACAGCATCTTCATCAGTTAATAGACCAGCATGAGTCGGGAAGGGTTGAACCCTGGTCAATGGATGATGCGCCGCCAGATTATACGGACCGTTTGATGCAGGCTATTGTTGGCATCGAAATCACAATTACATCGCTGACAGGGAAATTAAAAGCCAGTCAAAATCAGCCCGAGCGTAACAGGGTAGGTGTAAAAGCAGGGCTTGAAGCGAGTCAGGATACACAGGCTATTGCCATGTCCAAACTCATCAAGTGATCAGTTTTTTTACGTCGTGCCCGTTGCCGGAGGCCAGTATTAAGCTTGACGAATTGTTTCTTTCGGACAAGGTTTGAAAGCGTACATACTTTGTTAGTAGCGAGCACTAAACTTTTTTTCGCAGGTAAATTTTTTACCTGAGCACTGCCAAAGGTACTGTTTCACTGAAGCTATCTATACCTTTTGCGGTAATCAATTTGCGAATTAAAGATAAGCTGATGATACGTCACGAAGATCTTCAAGCGACTGAAAGTATTCACAAACCTATCACCGATTTAGGCGAGCGGTTTTTAGCATTTCTGGGTGATAGTGCTTATCCTTGCGTAGGGGCCAAATCAGCATTAGCCCATGGCTCGATTGAAACCAATGAGTTCGGCATGATGGGGGAAACTGGCAACGATCAAGCGATCGCTGATGGACTTTCTCAGTTTGTCGATATGATTGAGGCAAATGCTGACGACAGCGTTATAGTGCACTCATACGTTGCAATATTTCGTGGGCCTTTCGATATGAATGAACATCAATTCGAATCATTGATGTGGTCACAATTATGGCGAATCCACCAACTTGATGTTTTAGCAGGCAATTTATCTGCCGACGACGTCAGTGATGATACTGATAGCCCACATTTCAGCCTCAGCATGTCAAACCATCCGTTCTTTTTGATTGGCCTTCATCCCCATGCTTCAAGAATTGCCAGACGTTTCAGCCACCCGGTTATGGTGTTTAATTCTCACCGACAATTCGAGAAACTCAGAGAGGATGGACGATTTGAAAAAATGCAAGCGGCGACCCGGTCACGTGACGCCGAGTTGCAAGGGACCATCAATCCTAATCTGGCAGATTTTGGTGAAGCAAGTGAAGCCAGACAATACAGTGGTCGCGAGATAGAAGCGAACTGGCAGTGTCCTTATGATTTTAAGGAGAAAAAATGAGTACGGATTCAGATACCATCAGAATTCCACCTTGCTCAGCAAAGACCGTCGAATTGGCCCTTGGTGACGAATTGGTAATTATTGACCCGGAAGGTCAGCAGGTCAGCGATCTCGTCGCTTTCAGTCAACGCGATCATAAGGAGTATCTCTCTTCTGGTCGTTCATTGGATTATGCTTCGCGACTGTGGCTGACAACTGGCGATGTACTGTATTCGAACCGCAGCCGGCCGATGTTTAATATCATTGAGGATACCTGCGGCCGGCACGACTTTACCCTGACGCCATGTTCAAAAGATACCTTCGAGATTATTTATGGCGAGAAACAAGGGCGTCCGGGTTGTGAGGGTAATCTGGTTGCCGCACTGGCACCTTATGAGATTGGTGTAGACTGTATTCCCATCGCTTTTAACGTTTTTATGCATGTTGCGGTAGATGCCAAAACAGGTGCATTCAGTGTACTGCCACCGCAAAGCAAGGCGGGGGATTTCATTCGTCTTCGGGCAGAAATGCCACTTGTAGTAGCGATGACGGCATGTTCAGCTGGGCAATCAAATAATTTTTCCTTTAAGCCAATAGATTTTCAGGTAATCAAGACAAAATAACGGTACCAGTTCAATTGGGTGCTCATGAGGAGGCTAATCGATGAATAAAAACAAATATTCAACACTGGTTGTGATTGGTGCTTCGGCAGGTGGCATGGCCGCATTGAAAAAGCTGGTAGCTCAATTGCCGGCCGATTTTCCGGCACCCGTTTTTATCGTCAACCACATGGGTGCTGATAATACCGGGGAAGCTCTCGTCAAAGTTTTGAATGAAGCAGGCGGTCTTACTTGTGTGCATGCGCAAAATAACCAAACTATCCAAACGGGTCATATTTATTTGGCACCCTCAGATCAGCATATGTTGATTATCAAAGACAAGATCCTGGTTACCAAAGGCGCCCGCGAAAACCGTTCACGTCCCGCTATTGATCCCTTATTTCGTTCCGCAGCGGTGGCTTATGGAAACCGTATCATAGGCATCATCCTGACGGGGTATCTGGATGATGGTACCAGCGGCATGATGGCGATTAAACGCTGTGGCGGCGTCTGCATTGCGCAAGATCCTGATGATGCAGCCTATCCCGATATGCCTTCATCAGTGATTGCCAATGTTGGTGCTGATTATTGTTTACCGTTAGCTCAGATGGGAACGCTGCTATCTGAGCTGGTAAGTAGAGAGTTACCTGAGAATAAAC
>CAYYRO010000061.1:12116-13476 GCA_964474075.1 uncultured Methylophaga sp. | reverse complement strand
AAAAAAGATCAGCCTTCCGTGGTCTTTTTTAAAGCGCAAACCACCGATATTGCGATTAGTTGGCCAGCTTTGCTTAAGGGTAAAGTCGTTGCCGAAGTAGATCTGATTCAGCCAGAAATTCACCTGGTTGATGATGGCGATAAAGACGAGCCTTCTGGTGAGTCCACCTGGCGGCAAACGGTTCAGGAAATCCTGCCGCTGCAAATTGATGTTCTGAATATCGAAAACGGCGAAATACATTTTCATAACTTTCGTTCAGATCCCCAGGTTCACTTAGTGTTCCATCAATTAGCAGGTCAAATAACCGGCCTGAGTAATGCTGATCGCAGTGACAGTGCTGAATATGCCAATTTCGACCTCAAAGGCATCTTATTAGATAATGCCTCTGCTTCGGTGAATGGTCGTCTGGATCCCCTGGGTGATTTCCATGATTTTGACATCAATCTGAAAGTCACCGGCATTGACCTGACAGAACTCAATGATTTTACGGAAGCCTATGGCAATTTTAATTTTAAATCCGGTAACGGTGACTTTGTCATGGAGTTAACAGCCAAAGAGGCGCAGCTAACCGGTTACGCGAAACCGACATTGGATAATGTAGAAATTTTTGATCTGGAAAAAGATCTTAAAGACGGCGTATTCAGCGCTGCGTGGCAAGCGGTTGTCGGTGCCTTTGGCCAAATTTTCCGTAATCAACCGGCAGATCGAATCGCCACCCAAATCGAAATTCGTGGCAATTTAGATGATCCCGACACCAGTGTCTGGCAAGCATTCCGGGCAATCATGCAAAATGCCTTTGTCGATGCTTTTGAAAACGATTTCGGCCGGGAAATGTAATTTTAAAAAGGCTAAATCAACAAAAAAACTGATACCAGTAGACAAGCCGTCAATAAGCTCAGTGCCCTTAATAACAAATGATTCAACAGGCAGACACTTATTATTGCCGCCAGCGATAGCAGTCCCAGCCATAATACGATGCCGGCGGCAATACCCCAGACATTGCAGATCAATACCAGCGATAGCAATAACAGACAGCTTGCCGACAATCGTAATAACCAGGCCCGGTGTCTTGCCAGTGCACCTGATAATAATTGCTGGTGATGTTTACGCATCGCCAGACTGAGCCCGGTCATTGCCAGCGTATTAAGCAGCAAACCTGCCAAAACCGGTTGGCTTATTAAAATCATTACACCCCTGCCTGTTGTGTTGCGAATTCTGATCGGGCTTTTGCCTGCCGTTTGGTCATCATGCGCATGGTTTTTAACGCCAAGAGGCCGAAACCAATAACCGTTAACTCAACGCCTGCCGCCCGCCAATCCTGTTCAGCAAGATAGATTAATAAGTGCTCACCAACGGTTAA
>CAYYRO010000061.1:4629-12016 GCA_964474075.1 uncultured Methylophaga sp. | reverse complement strand
ACCCGTGATGTCGCTTTACCAAATTCATTGAGGGCCCGTTGCCGGCGTTTAACCATAAATAAAATCGACCCACTGGCTATCATCACCGCACCAGTCAAGCCCAGCAAAAAGTAAATCCAGCGCACGGTATCACCACCAAAATTGGCAAAATGCAGCGTTCGCATCGCACGCTGGGTACGAAATGCAGCACCTTGCGGTTCGGCACCGGGCGCTTCTATATGCCGCTGCTCGCCACTAACCGCATCAAATTCAGCCATACCACTACTCGGAAAAACCAGCCGGCCTTTTAAAGCGTCGGCATCAAATAAACCGAAGACGGTGAAGGTGGCACTGCTGTCGCCGGGATGCTCAACCCGGATGAATTGTCCGGGCTTGCCCATGGCCTGTTCTGACTCGGCAAATAATGCTGATAAGTCGGTTATTTCAGCCGGCTGATGGGTCATTTCCCGGGGTGCAGGGCGTTCAAATACCTCGGCAAAGAAGGCTTCCGGACTATCATAATGCGCAAAAATCGCTGCCGGCATATAAACCGACACAAACACTGCCAGACCGGTAAAAGCGATCATTAACTGAAACGGTAAAGTCAGCACCCCGGACGCATTATGGGCATCCAGCCAGCTGCGTTGGCCTTTGCGGACGCGAAAGGTAAAGAAATCCTTAAAAATTCGCCGGTGAATAATGACGCCGCTGATCAGTGCCACCAGCATTAACAACGTAAAGAAACCCACGATCCACACACCCAGCATGCCGCTATGCAACTCAAAATGCATATGTACAAAATGATGCCCACCCTGTGTATCTCTGTTCATACTGGCGGGCAGTAATTCGCCGGTATCGGGGTGCAATCTGGCCTGAAACGGCGTTTCATCAGCATCCTGCCAGAATAATTTAATTGCCGGATCCTCCAAATCAGGCAACGTGGCAAACCATAAATGGCCGTTGGGTTCGACTTTTTGCAGGTAGGCCTGCGCTTTGGCCACGGCCGCCTGCCGGTCTGTCGCTGAATCCGGCTGATAATCCATACTGGCTAAAATGTCTGCACGCTCCGGCTGCATCCAGTGGCTGATGGGCTCATCAAATACACCCAGCGATCCGGTGACAAAAATTACCAATAACATCCAGCCGGCAATCAAACTGCCCCAAGTATGTAACGCTGCCATTGACTGGCGAAAATAAGATTTTTCAGGCGCAGACATCAGTTCATTCCCTTGCTTAATAACCAGGCGCTGGCGATTAGAATCACGCTGGGGCCGATCATACCCAGCCATGCGCGTTTGACATCCTGCCGGGCATACACCCAGATAATTGCCAGCGGATAAACGACAAAGCTGAACAGACTGGCTGTTATCACCGCCTCAGTTTTACTGAACGGTAAAATTGCCGATAAGAACAAAGTGCTTGCAGATGCCAGCAAGTAACCACCGAAAATGGCTGCCAATGCCTGCAGGCTGATGGCCAGTGGTTTTGACTTCAAAATGCGGACTCCCATACAGCGTTTAATGGCATTGAAGACGCATTTTACACATAATTAAACTAAAAACGAATAGTTCTTATTTAGCTTTACAGCTAAAGTCTGGAAATGCTTTTCCCGATCGATTTCAGTGTATTTGTTGGCATTACATTGCCTTAGAGATCACGCCGAAATGCAATCACTCATAACAGAACAAATATTTATATTGCCCGTTATCAGCCAGCGTATAGTGATTGCCGAATTGACCAATTACTGATCTCAAATCATGTCGGACACCCACTCCTCTCATAACCACCCCATCAAATCATTGATTATGTGGCTTATTGAGTTGGCGCAGCGCTATCCGTGGGCAATCGCGTTATTCGGGTTTGTTTCCGGTACAGCCAGTTATTTTATGGTCGAACGCAGCACGCAATTGGCCCAGTTTTTAACGGTTTTGCTGCTGGTCAGCTGGTTGGTTTTGTTGCTCGAAAAAGGCCTGCGCGTCCGGTTTTTTAATCGCTTCGGATTAGAATTTCCACCAGCCGTAATGCATTACCTGACGCAGTTAGTGCATCAGGAAAGTTTGTTTTTTACCTTGCCTTTTTTTCTGGCAGTGACCACCTGGGATCATGGTCAATCGATATTTACTGTCATTCTGATGGCTTGTGCTCTGGTGTCCGTTATCGATCCGCTTTATTACCAGAAGCTCGCCAAGCGTCGTGAGTTGTTTTTGATTTTTCATTCATTTGCACTGTTTGCCATGCTGGTGGTGGCGCTGCCGATTATTTTGCAGCTGACTACCACCGAAAGTCTGGCCTGGGCTTTATTGATTTCGCTGGTACTGAGTTTGCCCAGTTTGGCGCAGGTTTTTCAATACCAGCGCTGGTGGCGTTTACCGGTTTTAATATTATTACTGACTGCGCTCGCCGGCACTTTATGGCAGGTCCGCAGTTGGATCCCACCGGCAGCGTTACGGTTAATTGAAATCAGTTTGTCGCAACAAGTGGATCGAGAAGAACTCAGTCATGGCCGAAGTATTGAGCGTATTTCTGAAAGTCAGTTAAAACAAACCGGTTTGTATGCCTGGACAGCAGTCAATGCACCGCGGGGGCTGCGCGATAACATTCATCATATCTGGCTACAGAACGGCGAAGAAATAGACCGCATCACACTGGAGATTGAGGGTGGCAGAGAAGAAGGCTACCGGGCATACAGTTATAAAAATAAATTTCCCGAAGATGCCGCCGGCCGCTGGCAAATCCGTGTGATCACCGATTCTGGTCAGTTGATTGGCTTAAAGCGTTTTACAGTAACCGATTAAGGACTGCTGGCTTTCAATTTGCCGGCAATAAAATCACTGTGCGACACATGGAGCAAACTGGCAATCCGCCGAATAACATGCTGCTCAACGGCCTGAATATCATCATCCGCCGCCGCCATATGCCATAGCGATTCAATCAGCTGTATTTTTTCCGCCATGCTGTACTGGCTGTTAATTTCACGGGTGAAAGCAAAATAATCGATGGCTGAATTATGGGCCTGCAACGCATCTTTAAATAAGCTTTCGGCAGCAGCGTCAGATAATTGAAATTGCTTTTTCAGCAGTCTTTGCAGGGCGGCAATTTCAATGGCATCTTTTTCATGGTCAGCTGCCATCACTTCGACCATTAAGGCTGCGGCCGCCAGCATCGGCTGATTTTTGACCTCGTTCGCCAGGCCCGCTTCATTATCAGTTTGCGGATTCAATAAAGCTTTTATGGCATTCAGCATCAATAAACTCTCAATTTAAACGGCTATGACTGAACTTACACCAGCAAGTTCAGCGATTGATGATCACCGCCGCCTGATAGCGCTGTTTGCCATAACCCAACAGGCGGTTAAATTCTTTATGGGTCACCGGAATATAGAGGCTGTCGGTCAGCGTTTTATCATCATCCCAGTCAATATCAGGATCATGAAAATAAACAAAGGTATCGGAGATCGACACCAGCACTACCCAATGCGGTGATTTATTCTGGTTAAGACGATAAGAACTGATCAGCACCACCACCAGCGCACCGTTATCCAGATGGTTACGTAGCAGATTAACGTCCATCGGCATTAATTGCTGATGAATATCCGATTGGGCAATTTGCTGAACAAAATCCTGATGCACACATTCAATGACCAGTTTTTTTTCATCACTGCGCACGCCATTAATAAACGGCACTTCATTGCTGTTAGTGATAAGCGTGGTATTAAAACCGCGCCGCCAGGCGGATAAAGCAAGTCCATGGGCACTGCAGCCACCATGGCCTGAAGTCATAAATATGGTGGTCGCTTCACGCCAGATTTGTAATTCACTGATCCGGTCCAGTTGTGGCATCTCCGGTTTCAGCGTTTTCATAGCCATCATCAGACTGGCTGGTCCACAGGTGAAATCGGTACTTTGTGAATAGTGTACTACTTGATTTTGCAGGGTATGCGGCTCTGGTTGCAGCACTTTCATCATGCGCATGGCATCGGTGTGATCTTCGTAAAAATCACTGACGATATCAAACTGTTTGTAACCGAGATTTTCGTAGAGCCGAATCGCATTATGGTTATCAGGGCGCACTTCCAGACGGATAAAACTGCGACCAGCCGCTAACGCCGCTTTTTCTGCCGCGGCCATCAGCGCATTGGCGATACCTTGTTTGCGATTTTGTGGATCGACAGCCAGTGAATAAATGCGTCCCAGTGACGTGCCACGCGAATACAGGATCAAGACATAACCAGCCAGATGTTGATTTTTTTCGGCCAGCAGCAATAAGGCATTCGCCTTATTGATCATCCATTTAAAACTACGCCGGGAGAGCCTGTCAGTATCAAAGCAGGTTTTTTCCAGACTCAGTAAAGCATCCACATCATCCAGCGTGGCGGCACGAATTTGTAGATCAGCCGCTTCAGGCACTGCTGTTACTTTGGCCACTGAGCCCTTCCAAAGCCATTTCAATGACCTGTCGGCCACGGAATAACACTAATTCCTGCCACTGCGTCTGATCGGGGCAGAAAAAATCCTGCATCGCATGTTTGATATCCAGCGTTTGTTGATCGGTCCAGTCAATTTTTCCGGATTGTTGCAGTTGATGATCGGCATGTAATACCCGCAACATTTCAGCATTGCCGAAGCTGCCGAATTCCAGCGTCAGAAAACATACCTGTTCGCCCTGCGCATGCCAGAAATAATCATGCAGACCGTGTTTTACGCCCGAACTTGAGGTTCCCATTGCCGGCTCGGTCACCGTCGCGCCAAATAATTCAACGGCGGTTTTGGTGGCTTTGCTGTCATGCGGATGATCACAAATCAGTTCGCCATAGCCATAAGGGCCAAGGCCACTGTGAATATCAATCACCACAATCTGATCGCGCTTTTCGGGCTTGATTTGCCCGGCCAGTTGCTCAATGACTTCGCGTGACCAGCTGGCTTTATCACCGCCGTAATACAGTGCATCTTTTTGTTGATATTGCCCCTGACTCAACGCATCAAACAAATCACGATGCCCACCCACTTCATCCATGCTTGACGACGATTTTTTGAGGTCCTGCCAGATTTTTAAAGCTTCTGAAGAGTCTGGTAATTTACCGGCAAAATCGACGAAATTGCGGTTGATATCGATGCCTTCATTATCATTACGACTGGCCCAGGCAAAGCCCCACGGATTCAGCGCGTGCACCAACACCACACATATATCCGCCGGCAAACGCCGGTGACGACTGACAAAATCCGACTGAATCGCCGAACCAACGCCACCTTCAATGCCATGTAAACCCGAGACCAATACCAGCATATTTTTGGCTTTCGGATTGCCAGCCCAGGCAATATCGCAGAACAGTTTTTCGTTTTTCGGGCCTTTCAGCGGATGCGCAATATTGTTGAAGCGTTCGACAATTGAGCTGGTTTCGACAGACGATACAAACTTATCCCGCGCCCCGGCATAACGTTGTGAAAACACGCTCAAAACGGCTTCTGCATACATGGCAACGACGCTCCTGTTTCAAAAAATTTGGCGAAGAATAGGTGGTTTTAACGATTTTGACCAGTAAATCAGCGCGATGGCAAAACTTTTTAGCACAACCATGACACAATCACTTTATGATGCACAAATAGACAAAAGCTGACGCCAAGGAGACGCCAACAAAATCTATGAGTAACCACCTGATAATAGTAGAAAATATTGCCGACTGGGCGCCCTACTTCCCCAGCGCACAAGTCACGGCCGTCGATGATTATCTGCAGACCCCTACGCAAAGTCCGTCCGGTCGTGCGCAAATTATTAACCTATGCCACAGCCTCGATTATTTAAGCCCGGGCTATTATTGTTCGATGGTTGCCGAAGCTCGGGATCATCGAGTGATTCCGAGCTTACGCACCATTAATGACCTGTCCCGTAAAAGTTTGTACGCGTTTGATTTAAGCGATATGAGCGAAAAGCTCGACAAGGTCATTATCGCCAGTGGCAAGCAGAACGAAGAAAACTTCCGCCTCAAAGTGTTTTTTGGTCAGTGCGAATTTAAGGGTCTGCAAAAGCTGGCGCGGCAGATTTATGAACAATATCCATGCCCTATCATTGAAATAGACTTTACCAATAAAGGTCATTGGTTAATCAGTCAGATTCGGGCTGGCGCACTCGATCAGCTCTCTGAAACTGAGCAGGATTTATTCGCCAACGCTTTGGATGCCTTTAGTCACAAATTGTGGCGAAAACCGTCAAAACGCCGGCAATATCGCTACGACATGGCGATTTTGCATAATCCTGACGAAAAAATGCCACCCAGTGATATGACGGCGTTAAAGCGGTTTATTGCCAGTGGTAAACGTTTGGGTATTGATGTTGAGCTGATTACACCCCGAGATTACATCCGCATTGCCGAATATGATGCGCTGTTTATCCGTGAAACCACGGCGATTCACAATCACACTTATAAATTTGCCCGGCGCGCCGAGAGCGAAGGTCTGGTGGTGGTTGATGATCCAACGTCAATCATTCGCTGTACCAATAAGATTTACCTGAAAGAGTTGATGGAAAAACACAACCTGCCGATGCCGGAATCGCATTTGCTGTATCGCAATGACAAGGTGGGTCTGCAACGAATGTGTGATACAGCGACTTTTCCGCTGGTTATGAAAATTCCTGACGGCGCATTTTCAAAAGGCGTTATCAAGGTCAACAATGCCGAGGAATTACGGATCAATGCGGCAGAATTTTTCCAGCAATCGGCGATTATTCTGTTACAGGAATTTATGTTTACCGATTACGACTGGCGGATCGGCGTGTTTAACAATAAACCGCTGTATGCCTGTCAGTATTTTATGAGTAAAGGCCATTGGCAGATATACAACCACAACACCAAAAAAGGCACCACGTCAGGTAAATCGGCTGCCGTGCCTATCTCAGAAGTCCCGGAAAAAGTCCTGAAAATCGCCAGTAAAGCGGCCAAACTGGTTGGCGATGGTCTGTATGGCATCGATATCAAACAAAGCGGCTCACGAGTCGTGTTGATTGAAGTCAATGACAATCCGAGTATCGACAGTCAGGTTGAAGATGCTTATCTTGGCCCGGCTTTGTATGACGATATCATGCGTGAGTTTTTACGTCGGCTGGAAGCACGTAAAGCTCACCGGCAATAAGATTCTGCTATTAAACAAGTGCGGCTCCTACGGGAGCCGTTTTCGTTTTACCTTGAAAAACGGCAGTTTCTCCCCAATTAACAGCAGGATTGATTTAAAACTAAATGTGGCGACATGGAATATAAAGACTATTACAAAATTTTAGGCGTCGACCGCACCGCCTCTGCCGAGGAGATCAAAAAGGCCTATCGGCGGCTTGCCCGTAAGTATCATCCGGATGTCAGCAAAGAGCCGAATGCCGAAGATAAATTCAAAGAACTCGGTGAAGCTTATGAAGTGCTGCG
>CAYYRO010000061.1:0-4529 GCA_964474075.1 uncultured Methylophaga sp. | reverse complement strand
CTCGAAGAAGCATTTCACGGCACCAACAAAAGCATTCGCCGCCCCACTGGCGCCGCACAAACCGGTACTGTTAACGTAAAAATTCCGGCCGGTGTCAGTGCCGGTCAAAAAATCCGCTTAAGTGGTCAGGGCAAAGCCGGCATGGGTGGTCAGGCCGGTGATCTGTATTTAGAGATTCAGATCGCCTCGCATTCATTTTTCCGTGTTGAAGACAAAGATTTGTACTTAGATCTGCCACTCGCCCCCTGGGAAGCAGCACTCGGCACCAAAGTGACGGTGCCGACATTGGCCGGTAAAATCAGCCTCACTATCCCGGCCGGTGCGCGTAGCGGCCAGAAGATGCGTCTGAAGGGGCGCGGTTTGCCAGGCAAACCTGCTGGCGATCAATTTGTCGTACTACAAATTCAAACACCACCGGCCAGCAGCGATTCACAAAAAGTGCTGTACCGGAAAATGGCTGACTCTTTTGAATTTAACCCTCGTGAAGCGTTGGAAAAAGCCTTTTAAGGAGTACAACTCACATGACAAATTTTAAATCTGCTTTGGTCTGGCTGGCTGGTTTGCTGCTCATCGGTCAAATCGCCTTCGCGGCATTACCGTTCCCGTGGCTCAATGATGACCAGAAAATGCCAACGCTAGCGCCGATGCTGGATCGTAGCAAACCGGCGGTAGTAAATATTGCGACCCGTGCCGAAGTGCCGGTACGTGATAACCCGCTAATGAGTGACCCGTTTTTCCGGCGATTTTTTAATATTCCCGATCAACCGCGTACCCGTCAGGCACAAAGTCTGGGTTCCGGTGTGATTTTTAATGCTCGTGAAGGACTGGTGCTGACCAATAATCATGTGATCCAACACGCCGACGAGATCACCGTGTCACTTTTGGATGGCCGCAGTTTTCAGGCTGAAGTAGTGGGCACCGATCCGGCGACTGATGTCGCACTGATTAAAATCCCTGCTGAAAATCTCAATGCCCTGCCATTGGCCGACTCCGATAAATTGCAAGTCGGTGATTTTGTGGTTGCCATCGGTAATCCGTTTGGCCTTGGCCAGACAGTCACGTCTGGTATTGTCAGCGCATTAAGTCGCACTGGTCTGGGACTGGAAGGTTATGAAGACTTTATTCAGACTGATGCTTCTATCAATCCCGGTAACTCCGGTGGTGCGCTGGTTAACCTGCGTGGTGAGTTGGTAGGGATTAACACAGCGATTTTCTCCCCTCAAAATTCCGGCAATATTGGTATCGGTTTCGCCATTCCCAGCAATCTGGTCAAACAAGTCACCGATCAATTACTGGAATTTGGTGAAGTGCGTCGTGCCTATTTAGGTGTGCAAATGCAGGACATCACACCAGAACTGGCCAAAGCCTTTGATATTGAATACAGCCGCGGCGCGGTCGTTACCAAGGTCGCACCCGACTCGGCTGCTGAAAAAGCTGGTCTAAAAGTAGGCGATATTGTCACTGCGGTGGATGGTATTTCGTTAAAAAATGCTGCCAATCTGCGTAATGCCATTGGTTTGGTACTGGTCGGTAAAACCATTGAGCTGGAAATCATTCGCGATGGCAAACCACTTACCATCAAAGCCAAAGCCACCGAAATCCAACAAAGCCGTCTGGATAATGGCAATGTGCATCCAAAATTAGCCGGTGCCACCTTTGAAGATATTGATCCGGCATCCCCCTACTACGAACGCGTAGAAGGGATCATGATTTACAAGGTGGAACGTGGCAGCCCTGCCTGGCAGGCGGGATTACGCAGCCAGGATATTATTACCTCGGTCAACCGCCAGCCAGTCACCAGCCTTGAACAATTCAAGCCTTTGGTCAAAAATCAGCCTGAACTGCTGCTCAATATCGTACGGGGGGATCGGGCGATGTTTTTGTTGTTACGTTAATCACTTTTGGCATGGACGCCTTTACGTTCAGGGCATTAAGGCATAGTCTGGTAAATAAGCGCAACCATTGATCTTACTTGCTGTCGGAGATTAGACACGTTAAATGCACTTATTTGGTGCAAAACATCAGGGGAATATCCGCTCTACAAGATAAAGGTGCGTTATGACGTCAAATCCACAAACCATCGACTATCTTTACGAAAAGATCGTCAACCGCAATCCCGGTGAGCCGGAATTCCATCAGGCCTTGCATGAAGTGCTGGAAACATTGGCACCCGTTCTGAAAAAACACCCTGAATATGCCAAACATAAAGTCATAGAACACCTCTGCGAACCTGAACGGCAAATCATTTTTCGTGTGCCCTGGCAGGACGATAACGGTGAGATTCAGATTAACCGTGGCTTTCGTATCGGTTTTAACAGTGCGCTGGGCCCATATAAAGGCGGCTTGCGATTTCATCCCAGCGTCACCATTGGCACCATGAAGTTTTTGGCTTTTGAACAAACTTTTAAAAACGCCCTGACCGGGCTGCCGATTGGCAGCGGCAAAGGCGGCTCGGATTTTGACCCCAAAGGTAAATCTGATAATGAGATCATGCGATTTTGCCAGAGCTTTATGACCGAGTTGTATCGGCATATTGGCGAATCAACTGATGTGCCGGCTGGTGACATTGGGGTTGGCACCCGTGAAATCGGCTATTTATTCGGTCAATATAAACGTATTACCAATCGTTATGAGTCTGGTGTGATCACCGGTAAAAGCCCCGGCTGGGGCGGTACTGTGATCCGTAAAAAAGCCACCGGTTATGGCGTCGTGTTTTTTGCTGAAGCCATGCTCTGCACTCAGGGAGCTGATCTTAAAAACAAAACCTGTGTGGTCTCCGGGTCTGGCAATGTGGCTATTTATGCAATTGAAAAATTACGGGTAGTCGGTGCGAAAGTCATTGCCTGCTCAGATTCCAACGGCATTATCATTGATAAAAAAGGGCTTGATGTGGCGACGCTGGTGCAAATTAAAGAAGTCGATCGTCAGCGGCTCAAAACTTATACCCAATATCATCCGCATGCCGACTATATTGAAGGCGGTAATATCTGGCAGATCCCGTGTGATGTTGCATTTCCATGCGCGACACAAAATGAATTAAATGCTGAGGATGCCCAAACGCTGATCGATAACGGTTGTATTGCCGTCTGTGAAGGGGCCAATATGCCCTGCACGCCCGATGCCGTGACTTTATTTTTGAAAAATAATATTGCGTATGGTCCCGGTAAAGCGGCTAATGCTGGCGGCGTAGCTTCATCCGCACTTGAGATGCAACATAATGCGACGCGCAGTTCCGGGTTTGAATACAGCGAAGAACGCTTACATGAAATTATGCTCAATATTCACCGCCAATGCTGCCAGACCGCTGAAGAATTCAGTGTGCCGGGCAACTATGTGGTCGGCGCTAATATTGCCGGTTTCCGTCGGGTTGCTGATGCCATGCTGGCATTTGGCGTGATTTAAAGCTCACGCACAAAACTAAGCAATACTATAGTGGTCGCTCACTCTTCGGCCAACGCGTTTGGGAGCACGACGCTCTCTGTGCTGAGCAACATCATGCATCATGTAATAACCATCACGCCGATCTTCCTGTTGACGCCGGTCGCCAAAATGCCGGAACTGACAGTCACAATCAGCGATCCGGTCACAGGCATTCAGCGGTAATTTCGGAGCTTGCAAAGCCAGAAAAATAATCCGTGAGGTTTGCGTTGATGCCTGACAGGCATTTTTGCATGGCCGTATCTTCACCGCTGGATAACGGCTATCCAGAGCATAAATTTTGGGTGCTTTCGGCACAGCGGTGACATAAAAAATCAACGCACCTACGAGAAACAAAAATAGAAAAAACTCCATACGCTAATCCTTTTCAATATTTTGCGTATTCAGGCTCGTTTAACTTTCATAACAGCCTCATTACTGGCGGCTATTTTTGATGTGATTATGTGAAAGTAAACCATAAATCTCCTGAGCTATTTATGCGCCTTTTTAACTTTTATCGCAATAAGTTTTATGGTGTGGCTTGCCCATCAGCCACTTTCCATCCAATTGTTTTTACATACTTTTACAAGCCTTGACCCAACTTCGCGTTGCGAAAGCTTAGTCTAATCATCGTAGTCATATTTTTGCGAGGTTAAGGCAATGACACAGTTAACATTGAAAAAATCCGGCATTATTTTATTGGTGTCTGGCATGTTGATGGCGCTGTCGGTGAATCAGGCCAAAGCGGATGTTGATGTGCATATTGGCTTCGGCTTTCCGGTCTTTAGTGGTTATCACCATGGTTACTCCCATCACCATCATCACCACTACAAAAAACATTATTACAAGCCAAAACACTATTACCGTTCAAAACATCATTACAAACATCATCCGCGTCATGGCTATCGCGATTATGGCCATTCACGTCACTACAAACGTGATTATCACCGCGGTGGCGACCGCTATTACGGTCACCACAACGATCGCCGTTACTGGCGGTAAAAAAAAGGGTTCACCAAACAAGTTGGTGAACCCAATCCAGTAAGTTACTGGAGAGAGAAACATAGGCTCTGTTAGTCACAGGGCCTGTTGTTTTTAAAAACTGTAGCGGA
>CAYYRO010000060.1:0-13651 GCA_964474075.1 uncultured Methylophaga sp. | reverse complement strand
ACGCCGGGTAATGATTTTGGTGAACATCTTAGCCAGCAATATTGTCGATTTGCTTATACCAGAGACATTAAATTACTGACGCAACTGAGTGACAAAATTAAGCAGCTTTATGGAAATTGATAATCCACAGGAAATCATCTGCGATTGCAGTGGCACCACACGAGGCAAAGTGCTGAGTCTGGTTGAACAGGGCATTGTTGATGCCGATACCATTTCCCGCAAAACCGGTTGTATTTCCGGGTGCGGTTCCTGCGAGTGGGATATTGAAGCGCTGTTAGATGAAGCGGTGCAGAAACTTACCGAACAGTCTTAACCGGCAAACCTTTTAAACGCTCAACATAAAGCTGTGTAGCCCCGGCTGTGGCCGCCGGAATCACCAGGAAATTGATTACCGGTATCATCGTTGCACCTAATGTGGTCATGCCAAACCCCAATGCCAGCCCGCGTTTTTGGCCAAGCAGGGCGCGTTGCTCGGGAAACCCCAGCAAATGATTCCCCAGCGGATAATCGTGATAATCCAGCGCCAGCGTCCAGCTGGAAAAGCCGATCCATAACAGCGGCGCAATCAGATTCAGACCCGGGATCCAAGACAGCAACAGCAATGGAATCATCCATTTCAGTAAGTAACCCAGTTTGCGAATTTCATTCCAGATCATCCGCGGTGTATCGGCGATCAGTTGCATGGTGGTTTGTTCAGGCGGTGGCTGATTAGATAGGCGTTTTTCGACCGCTTCAGCAAGCAAACCATTAAACGGCGCAGCGACAATATTGGCAAGAATGGTAAAAGTGAAAAACACGATAATCAGGATCAATACGGCAAACAGTGGCCATAAAATCCACATCAGCGCATTGGCCAGCCATTCCGGCAGCCAGGTCGGGGTGAGTGCGACCATCCAGGAATCAAACTGCGAAATACCAAACCAGATTGCGCCGCTGAATAGCAGTGTATTAATCAGAATCGGAATATAAGCAAAGCGCCTCACGCCCGGCTGGTTAATCAGCGAAAAACCACCCAATAAATAGCGGGCACCGCGAATAAAATCACCCATGATTGTCCTCATCAAATGTTTGCAGGCCTTCTTTAGCCAGCAATGCAGCGCCATAAGCCGCTTTACTATTGCTCACTGGCAATAATGGCGCAGCCAGTTTTTGTTGGCGGATTTTTGTCCATACCGGATTGGCTGCACCGCCACCGACACTGCGAACTGAATTTAAGGCTGTACCGCAAAGTTGTTGCAGTTTGGCATAAGCTTGCTGCTCAATATCGGCGATACCATTCAATAAGCCATGTAAAAACAGACTATCACTGGCCGGGCGGGGCGTTAATCTTGGTGACATCTGTGGATCGGCCACGGGAAAGCGTTCACCGATGGTGGGCAGCGGATAATAATCGGGCGGTATTTGGTTTAAATCAATTTGCTCAGTTAATGCGGCAATTTGTGAGTCGGTAAAAAACTGTTTGATAACAGCGCCGCCGGTATTTGAGGCCCCACCGACCAGCCAGTGATTGCCCAGTTTATGACTGTAAACGCCAAACTCGGGCGCAAAAACCGCTTTATCGCTGATGAGTTTCAGTACCAGGGTTGAGCCTAATGAAGTGACGCCATCACCTATCTGGTGAGCACCGGTGGCGATAAACGCTGCCAGACTATCGGTGGTCCCGGCGACAATTTTCGGCGAAGTCGTTTGCTGTAAATTGATATCTCGCATCAATGCCAAGGGCATTTCACCTATCACTGTACCCGGGGCCACCACAGTTAGTAAGTGTTTTTCAGGTATCAATGCCAACAGCCAATCCGGCCATTGCATCAATTGTGGGTCAAAGCCGGATTTCAGCGCGTTGTTGTAGTCAGTCATGCCGATTTCGCCGCTCAACTGGCTGGTAATCCAATCTGCCTGATGCGTTAAATAGTAGTGAGCCGGTAAGTCATGGTGTTGCTGTAAATACAACATTTTGGCCAACCCACTACCGGCGCCATGAGCACCGGAATTGGCCGGGGCAAGAGCCTTTATATGCTGACTTTGTAAGCTTGCACGGGTGTCGTTATACAGCAGCATATCGGTCAGCGGCTGGCCCTCAACATCACATAGCATCACTGAGCCGGAAGTGGCATCCACAGCGATGGCAGCAATTTCAACGTCAGTTAATTCAGAAATGTATTGTTTAAGTAATTCGGCAACAATGTGCCATTGCTGTTGTGGATTAGGGTAGGGCTGGTCTGCGTTAAATTGTGATTTTGTCTGATGGACAATCTGATTGTTGGCATCAATGGCAATCAGCCGGCACCCGGAGGTGCCGAGATCGATGCCCAGCCAAACCTTGGCAGGCATTTATTAAGGGAGAACAACCGGTGTTGGTGGCACCCAGCCGTCTTTGCGATATTCGGTCACCACATTGGTATAAACGCCGCCACGAACATTAAAAATACCGGTAACACGCATAAAGCGCGGGCTGGTCGCTGCAACCAGATCGGTCAGAATTTGATTGGTCAGTTTTTCATGAAAACCGCCTTCTTCGCGGTAAGACCAGAAGTACAATTTCAGCGCTTTTAGCTCAACGCATTTCAAATCGGGCACATAATCAATTTTAATCGTGGCAAAATCTGGTTGACCGGTTTTCGGGCACAGACAAGTAAACTCCGGTGTTTCAATGTGGATGGTATAATCCCGCTCCGGCGCGGCGTTGTCGAAGGTTTCGAGTTGTTTGCTTGGTTGCGTGGACATCGGTAGTCTCTGGAAGTTAAACAAAACCGTTATTATCCCTGAGTTGGCAGATTTAATTAAGTGTTAGAAATCATCATTTTGATAATTGTCGTGTTGTTGGCCATTGCTGTGGTGGGCTTTGTCAGCTATCAGCGTAATCAGAAACTGGCCAATGATTTTGAACGTGAGCTGGATCATGACGATGACGCCAGCAGTGATTTTCATGCGCGCTATGACGCTGTGTTTGCCCTTGATGACGATGTTGATGTAGACGACAATCCGGTCACTCTGGATGGCGAAAAACCGCAAGCTCAAGTAAAGCCACAGATGGCATCGGAGACTGCTGAGCCGGAGATTCCCGAACAAACTGAACCTACCCCGCCAGAGCCGGAATGGGATTTGGTGATTGCGCTGACCGTCATGGCGCCCAAAGATCGGTTATTTACTGGCCGCGCTGTGAAAAATGCCCTGGATAATCAGGATCTGCACTTTGGTGAAATGCAGATTTATCATCGTTTTACCTTGGGTAGCCGTAAACATAGCCTGTTCAGCGCTGCCAATATTGTTGATCCCGGCACGTTTTTGCCTGCTGAATTAATTTCGATGAAAACGCCGGGCATTTTGTTATTTGCGCGATTGCCAGGCCCTGTTAATGGTCTGGCCGTATTAGATGCGATGCTTGATTGCGCCACGCAAATGGCGGAGCAGTTGGATGGTGTGGTCTGTGATGAACAACGCCAGCCGCTGACCGACCAGACGCTGGAATCGGTTCGCGCCCGGATTTTTGAACTGAATCTTAATTTGCAAAAAGATGCCCGCCCGTATGACGATTTCTGAGGACATCAAAAGTCGTGTTGCTGAACTGCGCGGCATCATTAATGATCTCAATTATCACTATTACAGCCAGGATGAACCGGCGGCCAGTGACGCCGAATATGATCGCCTGTTTAACGAGCTAAAACAGCTCGAAGCTACTTATCCGGAATTACAAACAGCAGATTCACCAACGCAGCGGGTTGGTGCAGCGCCTCTGGCTAAATTCAGTCAGGTGACGCATGTCATGCCAATGTTATCGCTGGATAATGTGTTTGATGAAGCTGAGCTGACGGCATTCGATCAGCGTGTTAAAGACCGGCTGAATAGCTCGCAGCCGATTGAATATGCAGCAGAGCCTAAGCTTGATGGTCTGGCGATTAGTATTCGTTATGAAAATGGGCTATTGGTGCAGGCGGCAACACGTGGTGACGGCAGTGTTGGAGAAGATGTCACTGAGAATGTCCGGACTATTCGCAATGTGCCGCTGAAATTACAAGGTGACAATGTGCCGGCCGTGGTGGAAATACGCGGCGAAATTTATATGCCCAAAGCTGGTTTTGAAAAGCTTAATCAGCAGCAACTCGCTGACGGTAAAAAAATCTTTGTTAATCCTCGTAATGCCGCTGCCGGTTCTTTAAGACAGTTGGACTCCGGTATCACTGCCAGCCGGCCATTGGCGCTGTTTTGTTATGCGCTGGGCGATATTGACGGCATGGAACGGCCAGCCAGTCATCAAGAGGCGATGGATTTGATCGCTGGCTGGGGCGGGCCGATATGCCCAGAAACTAAATTATTGACGGGCGTTAACGCCTGTTTTGATTATCTGCATCAGCTGGCCGAAAAACGTGAATCGCTGTCTTATGAAATTGATGGCGTGGTGTTTAAGGTAAACAGCAGCGAGTTACAAAATCGTCTGGGTTTTGTCTCCCGCGCGCCGCGCTGGGCGATTGCCTATAAATTCCCGGCGCAGGAAGAAATGACGGTGGTGGAAGCCATCGAAATACAGGTTGGCCGCACCGGTGCTTTAACCCCTGTGGCCCGCTTAAAACCGGTATTTGTCGGCGGTGTCACGGTCAGCAATGCCACGCTGCATAATGAAGATGAAATCCGCCGTAAAGATGTACGTATTGGCGATACGGTGATTGTTCGCCGCGCCGGTGATGTCATTCCGGAAATTGTCGGTGTGGTGACGGCTAAACGCCCTGAGAATGCCGTTGAATTTGTTATGCCAGCACAATGTCCGGTCTGTGATTCGGCAGTTGAGCGCGCTGATGGTGAAGCCGTAGCCCGTTGTAGTGGCGGTTTATACTGTGCCGCGCAGCGTAAAGAAGCGCTGAAACATTTCGCTTCGCGTAAAGCCATGGATATTGACGGTTTAGGCGATAAATTAGTCGAGCAGTTGGTGGATGCAGAACTTGTTAAAGATCCGGCCGATTTATTTCATCTGACGGCCGAACAACTGGCGGGACTGGAAAGAATGGGCGTCAAGTCTGCCGAAAATCTGGTCAATGCCTTACAGGCTGCTAAACATACCCGCTTTGCACGATTTTTGTACGCGCTGGGTATTCGGGAAGTCGGAGAGAGCACAGCCCGTGCTTTGGCACTGCATTTTGTCGATTTAGACAAATTGAAAGCCGCAACTGAAGAACAGCTGCTGGAAATCGAAGACGTTGGCCCCATTGTCGCGCAGCATATTGTGACCTTTTTTCAGCAGCCGCATAATCTGGAAGTCGTCGAAAGATTGCTGGCACAAGGTATTCACTGGCCGGAAGAAAAACCTGCATTTGCCGACTCCGAATTAAATGGCAAAACCATTGTTCTGACCGGAACGCTTGATAATTTGTCGCGTAGTGAAGCCAAAGAAAAACTGCTGGCGCTGGGCGCAAAAGTCGCCGGCAGTGTCTCGGCAAAAACTGATTTTGTTGTCGCCGGGCGTGATGCCGGTTCTAAACTAAACAAAGCTGAATCGCTGGGTATCCCCGTAGTCGATGAAGCCCAATTACAACAATGGATCCAATCATGAGCGCCGTTGCACAAGCCATCAAAAAAGTCGCCACAGGGCCTCATCTGAGTAAAGATTTAACGCTGGATGAAAGCCGCGAGGCGATGCTGGAAATCCTGGAAGGTAACGTGGATCCGGTACAGGCCGCCGTTATGCTGATAGCGTTGCGCATGAAGCGCGAAACCGATGAAGAAAATCTCGGCATGTTGCAGGCAATGCAGCAGTTAACGCATCAGCAAACATTGGATTTATCAGATGTTTTAATTATGGCGGATCCATTTAATGGCTTTAACCGGCATTGTCCGGTGGCTGCATTTTTACCGGCTGTTTTGGCCGCTTGCGGTTTGCCAGCGGTATCGCAGGGCGTCTATGAAATGGGCCCGAAATTTGGCGTTACCCATGCGCAAGTACTTGAAGCTGCGGGATTACCGGTCAATTTAAGTCCGCAGCAAATCGCGCAGCAATTACAGAATCCGGATTGTGGTTGGGCCTACAGCGATCAGGCGCAAATGACACCATCACTGTTTGCCTTACAGCATTTACGCAAACTGATGATTAAACGACCAAGCATTGCCACACTGGAAAAACTGATCATGCCGGTCAAAGCACGGCGCACGCATTTACAGACGGGGTTTGTACATAAAGCTTATCCGCCAGTTTTGGACTTTCTGGCACGCCAGGCTGGTTTTGACAGTGCGTTGATTGTTCGCGGGCTGGAAGGCGGCGTGGTGCCGACGTTGCGGGAAACCTCAATGAATCATTATTTGCATGATGGCACCTTGCATCCTATGCCCATACACCCGGCAGATTTTGGTATTCATCAGGAAACCCGCGGTGTTGTGGCGTCGGATGACAGTCCAACGGCTGCGGAAAGCGCCGAACTGGGATTAGCCGCATTGAACGGGGAAAAAGGACCGGCGCGCGATGTCTTGATATTGGGCGCTGCACTGGCCTTATTGCAATGCCGGGATCATGAATCACCGCAACATGCTGCAGATTTAGTACGTAAAAAGCTGGATAATGGTCAGGTATTAGCGCATTTTAATCAGGCAAAACCATGATTTTTCAGCAAACTTTATCGTTTACCACTAATGGCCGCAGCACCACCAATATCAGCCAGGATGTTAATGCCATTATTGCCGAGTCCGGTATTCAGACCGGCACCTGTCATGTGTTTGTGCAGCACACCAGTGCGTCGTTAATGATTTGTGAAAATGCCGATCCGGATGTCCGCCGCGATTTGGAAACCTATATGCAGCATATTGTCCCCGATGGAGATGCCATGTTTTTGCATCAGGATGAAGGTCCCGATGATATGAGCGCGCATATTCGCACGGTGCTGACTAATCCGGATTTAACGGTGCCGGTCAGCAACGGTCAATGTGCACTGGGTATCTGGCAGGGTATTTATTTATGGGAACACCGCACCCAGGGCCATCAGCGGCGGATTATTGTTACGGTACAAGGTGAATGATGCAAGACGACTGGCAAGACGAAATTGATGATGACAGCTTTGACTATGAAGAAGGTGAGGAGCCGGTCAGTAAATCACAAATCAAACGTGAGTTGGATGCGTTAAAAGATCTGGGTAGAGAATTGATTGCCTTGTCACCGGCTGAATTAGCCAAGCTCGATTTGGATGAAAGTCTTTACGATGCCGTCATTCAGGCGCAGAGGTTGCAAAAAGGTGCGTTAAAACGACAAACCGGGTTCATTGGTAGGATGATTGCCAATAGAGATCATGAAGCAATAAGCAAACAGCTCGAGACCCTCAAACAACCGCATCGTGAAGACACCCAAAAATTTCATCAACTGGAAGCCTGGCGGGATCGTTTACTGGCAGGTGATGCAGGGGTAATGACTGAACTACATAATCAGTTCACAGAATTTGATGGTCAGCATGTCCGGCAATTAGTACGCAATGCCAAACGCGAAGCAGAGCAAAATCAACCGCCAAAATCAGCAAGATTATTGTTTAAGTATTTACAGCAACTAACTGATTAATAATATTATTGGTCAGGTATTTCGATAATAAAACAGGCGCCACCCAAAAAGCTTTTTTCCAGTTTGATGGTGCCTTCATAAGCCTCGACAATATCACTGACAATCGCTAAACCCAGACCTTGGCCTTCAACTTGGGTGTCAAAGCGACGGCCTCGCTTAATTATCGCTTCCCCGGCCATCAATGGAATGCCATTGCCATCATCTTCAATTCGCAGGGTGATCTGCTGGTGTTGTGAGTTGACGACGATATTGACCCGTTGCCGGCCATATTTGTAGGCGTTTTCCAGTAAGTTGCCGAGCAATTCATACATATCGCCTTCATCGGCATGAATAAAGGCATCACGTTCAATTTCAAACTGGCAGTGAATATTTTTCGCCTGATAAACCTTATTCAGCGAAGTGATGATTTTATGGATGATCTCACCTAGCGACACCGGTGCCAGCAAATTGCTTTTACCCTCAGTAGCGGCGCGTTGTAATTGATAATCGACCAATTGATTGATACGTTGCAACTGCTCCTGACCAATCGATTTGAAATGCTGCAAGTCCTGGCTGTTTTCCAGTTCACTGCGCAGTACTGCCAGCGGTGTTTTTAAACTATGGGCCAAATCGGCCAGTGAATTTTTATAACGAACACGGCGGCTTTGTTCGTGATCCAGCAAATTATTAATATTCTGCGTCAGCTGCTGTAATTCCATCGGATATTCACCAGTTAAGCGCGGATGTTCACCGGTTTCAATAGCATGTAAATCTTTGGCGGCGCCAGTTAATGGTCGCAGACTCCAACGCAGAATCAACCACTGGGCAATCAACAGCATAATGCCGGTGCCACCCAGCCAGTACCAAAGGTTTCGCTGGAAATTGGCTGTTTGCGCTTCCAGCATTAACTGGTCTTCAGAAACGTTAATGGTGTAGTCGAATTGCTCGCCCTGATCATTTTCCCAGACCACACCAAACGCCAGATTGCTGAGTTTCATACCATTGTGCAGGTCGATGACCGAATATTGCTCAACAGATGGGCCGGGATGAAAGGGCAAAGCCAGAAATAGTCCAATTGCCGACGGCGATTGCCAGACTATCTCATCACCGCTGGTGATTTGTGCATATAAACCGGAATTAGGAATCGAAAACTTTTGCTCAAGCAACTTTTCGGGCATCAGCAATTCACCGGTATCCGTCAGCTCAGCGGCAGTCAGAATCGTCATGACATAATTGTGTAAACGTTGTTTCTGAGCAGTTTCTGCGCTGCTTTCAAAAGCATTGTTAAGACTAATTGCCGATAAGCCCAAAAAAGCGCCAAGCACTAAGGAGACTGCGATAAGTAGCCGATTGGACAGCGACAGGCGGGGATTAATCACGTGGCAGTGTTAGCCGGTATCCGCGGCCACGAAGTGTTTCAATCGGATTCAGGGTTTTATCAGGGTCTAATTTGCCACGCAGCCGTTTGACAAAAACCTCAATGACATTACTGTCACGGTCCTGATCCAATTCGTAAATATGATCAGTGAGTTCAGTTTTTGAAATGACTTCACCGGCGTGCAGCATTAAAAAATGCAGCAGGCGATATTCATAAGCGGTCAGATCCACGGCAGTTTGCTGCAAAAAAACCTGTTGTGAGCTGGGATTCAGTTCAATCGGCCCACAGCGTAAAGTGGCATTAGCCCAACCCGAAGCACGACGGGCGAGGGCGTTCAGGCGGGCTGATAATTCTTCAAAATGAAATGGTTTAACCAGATAGTCATCGGCACCGGCTTCCAGGCCTTCAACTTTATCCTGCCAACGGCCACGGGCCGTGAGAATTAAAACCGGGTATTTAAAGCCTTGTTCACGTAATTGCTGAATAACTTCGATACCGGATAGTTTAGGCAAACCTAAATCGATTATAGCGACATCGTAGGGATACTCGATGCCCATAAACAAACCTTCCTCACCATCGGCAACCGCATCAACGGTCAGATTCTGGGCGCGTAATTGCTGGGCGGTTTGTTCACGCAGCGCTGTTTCGTCTTCAATAAGCAGAATTCGCATGAATGCGGATCACATCCTCTGGCCGGTATCGCGGTCGATACGGTAAGTTTTGACTTTGCCATCTTCATGCAGCACTTTGACACGAAACACGTTGTGGTCGAAATAAACTTCGTCTTGTACCGACAGTACACGGCCGCCAGTTTCGACCCGCGCCAATTCAGCTGCTGTACTTCGGGTAAGTGGCAGCGGAATATCATTAACGCTGGTGCCTGGTTCGGCATCCTCTGGCAAGTGTTTCGCTATTAACGGCAGCGGTGCCAGCATCGCTAGTATTAGCAGAGTGTGCACTAATCGCATGTCAGACCTTATTTTTTTCTTTTAATGGTAACGGTTAATTTTTAATATGCAAAAGCCCGTCAACTGAGCAGGGCTTACATATCACGGTTATTGTGCTTTGATCGGTTGTACAGCGCCAATCGCACCATCGGCGCGTGCTTTCAGATATCGGTATATATGTTTGCGGCCATCCATGACTTGTTTATTACTTTTCCAGGCCGGCATCATGCCCGTCTGGCCCATTTTGCCTTTGGCTACGATATCCAGAAATGCCTGATAACTCATTTTATTCAGGCTATCAGCCAAATTTGGCCCGGCCAAACCCTGACCATAAGTGCCATGACAGCGGGCACACCAGTTTCGATAAAGCTGAAAACCTTTATAGGTCTCTGCATCGAGTTGGTTATCGTTGGTCACGATATAGGGTTGCACTTCAGCTCTCGCAGGTATCAGGATCAACATTGACAGCATCAAAACAGGTATCAAAGTCATTAATTTTGTTTTAATTGCCATCAATTATCTCCTGAAAAATTCTGCAGATAACATTTTATATATTGCCAAATATAGGCGAATAAATCAGTCATCTGATAAGGTATTTGCCGCATCCCTGCGGCTATACACATAAAAATTAATAGTAACGGCGTGCAGGTTTGGCTGTCACTTCAACCGGAATAAATTTACCCGGATGATGATCCATAAAAGTAGTATATTCACGTCCTTTGTAACGATAGCCTACCTCGTAGCCTTCAACGCGTTGTTCATAATGATCTTCGTAACGGACATCACATTGCTCACGGTAGCCATAATCAGCTTGCCGATACTGATTACTCGTCATATCACGACCGACCGAACCGCCTAATAAAGCTCCGGCAACCGTCATCGCTGTCTGGCCGTTACCGCCACCGAACTGGTTACCAATGACACCACCAATGATGCCACCAGCGATGGTACCGGTATAAGATTGTTGCGGTCCACGACGGTAATCACGGGTTTCGTAACATTCCCGAACCGGTGTGGTAACACGTACTTCGTTATAAACCGGTTCGACCCAGGTGACTTTGGCGCGATCCTGACCACCATGATCGTAATGACGATATTTATCACCCGCCATCACTACAGATGAAGATAAGGTCACTAACGTTGCCAAACTTAATGTTGTTATTGTTTTTTTCATCACAGCACACTCCTCTTGTCAGCTGTTGATTGCAGAATAGCAATCTCAAACTGAACTATGACTGAATGCTGTGTAAATTTGCGTTAGGTTTTTTAAATTTATTTCAAGGCGTTAGATCAACATTCAGCCCATTGTTTATCAAGGCGTTTGGTTGATACCGGATAGGCAGTACCTACTTCCTGAGCAAATACTGAAATCCGGAATTCCTCAATCATCCAGCGATATTGCTGACGCGCCTCCGATGGTGCACGGTGCAGATGCTGTAAATAACGCCGCCAGTGGGGGGCGATTTCATTTTGTCGTTGCCGGTCTTTGGCCGGATCAGTTTTTAATTTATCCAGACGCAAACCTATTGCCTGAAAGTAGGCGGGCAGACGTTTCAGAGCGCTGTCCGGTAAGTCATGAACAAACCCCTGATATAACAAATGCTGTAATTGCTCGCGAATATCCTGCACGGCATGCATCGCTGCCATCGGTAAATTACCGGACAAGCGTTTGGCAATCGCGTGATATTCCTTTAATGCAGTGGCAATAACGGCTGCCAAATCGGTTGCGGTATTAATCAAATGCCGGCGTTCATCCGCCAGCCGCTGTTCAAAAGCTTGCTGACTGCGGGGCCAGGGTTTATTCAGTAAAAAGCATCTATCAAAGGCCACCTGGATCAGATCGTTTTTCAACTGCTCGCACGGTGTTAAATCACTGTGATTATCGTCATAAGGCGAGGGCGGCACATTGGCATATTGAAGGCACATGGTTTTGATATCCGGCAAATGCTTTTGCAGGTATTTAACCGTGTCTTTTTCAGCCAGCATAAATAGCCGGCGCAGTCCCTTAAATGTTTGGGTATCGGCCTGAGCCTGGGTATCCAGCAGCGTTAAGTCAACATGATCTTGTTTATCAATCAGCGCCGGGTAGGCAGTGATTTCGATACCGTTTTGTTGCAACACGATGTATTCAGGTAAATCACCAAACGTCCAATCGACCAGACCGGTTTTTTCATAATCACTGTCTGGCATTTGCCTAAAACTGTCAGCGGCTTGTTTGGCCCAGTCATTTTTCAGTTGTTTTAAATCGCGGCTTTCATCGAGCAGTTTGCCGCTTTCATCAACCAGACGAAAATTCATCTGCAAATACAGCGGTAATTCTTCCAGTCGCCAGTCATCAGGTTTGATATCAACACCGGTCAATTTGCGAAGAACATCGCTCAGCGCTGGCAATAAAGCGCCCTGATCCGGAGACATTAACTCCAGCGCCCGATCGGCATATTGCGGTACTGGGATGACATGCCGGCGCAGTGATTTGGGCAGAGATTTAAGCAGGAAGATGACTTTATCACGAAGTAGCCCCGGTACCAGCCATTCATAGCGCTCAGGTTGCGTCTGGTTTAACAATGACAATGGAATAGTCTGGGTGATGCCATCTTGTTGTTTGCCGGGCTCAAAATGATAGGCCAGTGGCAAGGGAACTCGATTGACCAGCATTTGATCCGGATAAGCATCGATCGTGACCTGATCGGCCTCATGCTGCATCAGTGCTTCACGGGTCAGAAACAGCAGATTGGGATCTTTTTGCTGGGCTTTTTTGCGCCAGCGCTCAAAACCCGCGCCATTGACAATATCTGCGGGGACTTGCTGGCGATAAAACTCAAACAAAGCATCATCATCAATCAGTACATCACGGCGCCGTGATTTGTTTTCAAGGATGGCGATATCTTCGACTAATTGCTGGTTATGCCTAAAAAACGGTGCACTACAGTTGAAGTCACCGGCCACTAACGCCTGACGAATAAAAATCTCATTGGATAAAGCCCGGTCTATCGGCCCAAAATGTACCTTTCGGCGGCTGACAATCGGCAGACCATATAAAGAGACGCTTTCAAAAGCGACGACTTGTGCCGGTTTTTTCTCCCAGTGCGGATCGCTATATTGGCGATTAACCAAATCACCGGCGACTGGCTCAATCCACTCCGGTTCGATTTTGGCGACAATGCGCGCATACAACTGACCGGTTTCGACCAGTTCGGCGGCCATGATCCATTTGGGGCCTTTTTTATGTAACGCCGAGCCGGGGAAGATTTTCAGTTTTAAATTAACCGCTGAGCAGGGCCAGGTGGATAGCCATGTAATCGGCGGGCTGCTGATTAAGCTTAAAGCCCATCTGCGTAACTTGCACATGTAGCTGCTGGTATATATCCAACCATTCACGCAGCCGCAGAAAAGACAGAAAGTTTTCTTTACAAAAGCGGCGTAACTTATTCTGTGATAGATGTTTTTTCTTATCGTGATACAGCGCCCACAGCTTTAAAAATGCCAGAAAATCACTGCGTTCATCCTGATATTTTTTATGGGCTTCATCGGCGGCCTGTTGTTTGTCCATCGGCCGTTCACGCGGATCCTGAATGCTTAAGGCACTGGCAATGATCAGCACTTCTTCGAGGCTGTTCTGGGTTTGCGCTGCCAGCACCATCCGGGCTATCCGGGGATCAATCGGCAGTTTGGCCAGTTGTTGGCCAATCTCGGTGATTTGTCGTTGCCGGTTAACAGCGCCCAGTTCTTCTAAAAGCCGGTAACCGTCGTTAATCATTTTCGGTGGTGGCGGATTAATAAACGGAAACTTAGCCGGATCGCCAAGTTTCAGTGCGGTCATTT
>CAYYRO010000059.1:0-13757 GCA_964474075.1 uncultured Methylophaga sp. | reverse complement strand
CTATTCGTGAAGGCGGCCGCACCGTTGGTGCTGGTGTCGTTAGTAAAATTACGGCGTAATAAAAATGGCAGCTACTCAAACAATCAGAATCCGGTTGAAATCTTTCGATCATCGTTTGATCGATCAATCAGCCAAAGAAATCGTTGAAACCGCGAAACGTACTGGTGCACGCATTAATGGTCCAATTCCATTGCCAACCAAAAAAGAACGTTTCACAATTTTGGTTTCTCCACACGTCAATAAAGATGCTCGTGATCAGTATGAAATCCGTACTCACAAGCGTCTGATGGACATTGTTGAGCCAACTGATAAAACAGTTGATGCTCTGATGAAACTGGATCTCGCCGCTGGCGTTGATGTCCAGATCAAGTTGAATTAAGAGGGGTTGGGTCATGACAATCGGACTCATCGGTCGTAAACGCGGTATGACACGTATCTTCTCTGAAGATGGCGTATCTACACCGGTTACGGTAATTGAAGTAGAACCAAATCGTATTAGCCAGCTAAAAACTGCTGATGCTGATGGTTATAACGCGATTCAGGTAACTGTTGGTGCTCGTAAAGCATCACGTGTCAGTAAGCCAGAAGCGGGCCATTTTGCTAAAGCTGAAGCTGCAGCCGGTCGTAAAGTGCAAGAATTCCGTGTTGAAGCTCTGGATAGTTATGAAGTTGGTTCTGAAATCAAAGTTGATTTGTTTGAAGCAGGTCAAAAGATTGATGTTTCAGGCCTGACCAAAGGTAAAGGCTTTGCCGGCGTTGTAAAACGTTATGGTTTTCGCGGTGGTGATGCGACCCATGGTAACTCGCTGTCACATCGTGCACCGGGTTCTATCGGTCAATGTCAAACGCCTGGCCGGGTATTTAAAGGCAAAAAAATGGCAGGCCATATGGGTGACAAACAACGCACCCTGCAAAACCTGTCTGTCGTCAGAGTCGATGCTGAACGCAACCTGCTGTTAGTTAAAGGCTCAGTGCCTGGCGCAACCGGTAGTAATGTTGTGGTTCGCCCGGCTGTGAAAGCCTAAAGATTCTGAGGGGAATAAAAGTGGATCTTCAGTTACATTCATTTGACGGCAAGAAAAAAGCAGGAAACATTACTGTTTCTGATGCTTTGCTTGACCGCGAATACAACGAGTCTCTGGTGCATCAAGTGGTAACCGCCTATATGGCTGGCAGCCGTGCTGGTACCCATGCTCAGAAAACACGTTCAGAAGTGAGCGGCGGTGGCAGAAAGCCATTTGCACAAAAAGGTAGTGGTCGTGCTCGTGCCGGTACCATCCGTAGCCCTTTATGGCGGAGCGGTGGTGTGACGTTTGCAGCTAAAAACCGTGACTACAGTCAGAAAGTTAACCGTAAGATGTATCGCAATGCGATTTCATCAATATTATCTGAGCTGCGTCGTAACGATGCACTGATCGTAGTTGATAAGGTTGAGTTAGATAGCCCAAAAACAAAAGATCTGTTGGTTAAAACCCAGTCTTTAGGTCTGACCAACGTGCTGATCGTCACAGAAAATGCAGCGGGTAACTTGGCTTTGGCCTCACGTAATCTGTATGACATTGCTGCAACCGATGCGGCACATGTCAATCCAGTTGCCTTGCTGCGTTTTGAAAAAGTTGTGATGAGTGAAGACTCAGTTCGCAAGCTTGAGGAGTCATTCGCATGAATGCTGAACGTTTAAGCAAAATCATCATGGGTCCAGTTGTTGCAGAGAAAGCAACACGTGTGGCTGAGAATAATAATCAGGTAGTACTGAAAGTATTACCTAATGCCAATAAGACAGAGATTAAATTTGCAGTTGAAAGACTGTTCGATGTCAAAGTTGCAGCTGTCAACACCAGCAGTGTCAAAGGCAAAACCAAGCGTACCGGCCGTACTTTCGGCAAGCGTAGTGATTGGAAAAAAGCCTATGTGACATTGGTCGAAGGTGCTGATCTCAACTTCCTTGGCGAATAAATAGAATACGGGTGAGGAATCAGGAATGGCATTAAGAAAGGCTAAACCTACATCAGCTGGTCGCAGATTTGTAGTTGAAATCAGCACCCCTGATCTGTACACCGGTGCGCCGCATGCGCCACTGGTTGAGAAGAAATCAAAAAACGGTGGCCGTAATAATGCGGGTCGTATCACTGTGCGTCATAAAGGCGGTGGTCACAAGCAACGTTACCGTTTAGTTGATTTCAAACGGAATAAAGATGGTATTCCAGCAACGGTTGAACGTATTGAATACGATCCAAACCGTACAGCGCATATTGCGTTGCTGAATTATGCCGATGGTGAAAAGCGTTACATCATTGCACCTAAAGGTGTCGTTGCTGGTGACCGTTTGGATTCAGGTGAAGAAGCTTCAATCCGTGCTGGTAATTGCCTGAAGCTGTCAGCTATCCCGCTGGGTAGCACCGTACATTGTATTGAGATGAAACCAGGCAAGGGCGCGCAAATTGCACGTAGTGCTGGTAGCAGTGCTCAGTATGTTGCTCGGGAAAATGGCTATGCAACGCTGCGTCTACGCAGTGGTGAAACCCGCAAAGTCGCTTTGGATTGCAAGGCTACTTTAGGTGAGGTTGGTAATGGTGAACATTCATTACGTTCACTGGGTAAAGCTGGTGCGAAACGCTGGCGTGGTGTACGGCCAACCGTTCGCGGTGTGGTCATGGACCCGGTCGACCATCCGCATGGTGGTGGTGAGGGTCGTACCTCTGGTGGTCGTCATCCTGTTACACCTTGGGGTGTGCCGACTAAGGGTTATAAAACCCGTAAGAACAAACGTACAGACAATATGATTGTACGTCGTCGTAACCGTAAATAAAGAAGGCTAGGAATTTCACATGCCGCGTTCAATTAAAAAAGGTCCGTTTATTGACCAGCACCTTGAAAAGAAGGTCTTGGAAGCGATCGAAGCCAACAACAAACGTCCGATCAAAACATGGTCGCGTCGTTCAATGATTTCGCCTGAAATGATTGGCCTGACTTTGGCTGTTCACAACGGTAAACAACACGTACCTGTGTTTGTTACGGAAGATATGGTAGGGCATAAGTTAGGTGAGTTTTCACCAACACGGACCTTTAAAGGTCATGCCGCTGATAAGAAAGCGAAGCGATAAGGTTTAGATATGGCGACGAAAGCAAAACTCACTTATGCACGCATTTCTGCACAGAAAGTGCGATTAGTGGCTGACCAGATCCGTGGTTTGCCAGTAGAGCGGGCAATTAACTTATTGGCATTTAGCCCGAAAAAAGCAGCCGTTTTGGTAAAAGGCGTGCTTGATTCAGCAATTGCTAATGCGGAACACAACGATGGGGCAGACATTGACGAGTTATATGTCACAGCTGTCATGGTTGATGACGGTCCGACTATGAAACGTATGTCACCACGTGCTAAAGGCCGTGGTAACCGTATCCTTAAACGTACAAGCCACATCACTGTGGTTGTAGACGAAAAGTAAGAGAGAATACTTATGGGACAAAAGGTTCACCCAACAGGTTTCAGACTTGGTATAATTAAAGATTGGAATTCGATCTGGTATGCAGATTCAGCCAATTTTTCAGAAATGCTAAACAACGACATTAAAGTTCGTAGCTATCTGAAGCAAAAGCTGTCGCATGCCTCTGTTAGCAAGATTCAAATCGACAGACCAGCGAAGAATGCCAAAATTACTATTCACACTGCCCGTCCAGGTATTGTGATCGGTAAAAAAGGCGAAGACATTGATAAGCTGCGCCAAGAAGCGTCAGAAATCATGGGTATTCCTGTTAGTGTCGGCGTCGAAGAAATTCGTAAGCCTGAGCTGGATGCAACATTAGTTGCAGAAAGTGTCGCTCAGCAGCTTGAACGCCGCATTATGTTCCGCCGTGCTATGAAACGTGCCGTTACCAATACCATGCGTCTTGGTGCTGAAGGTATTCGTATTAATGTTGCCGGTCGTCTGAATGGTGCTGAAATCGCTCGTACCGAATGGTACCGCGAAGGCCGTGTTCCACTGCATACCCTGCGTGCGGACATTGATTATGGTACGGCAGAAGCCAAAACC
Source organism: uncultured Methylophaga sp. (assembly GCA_964474075.1). Lineage (GTDB taxonomy): Bacteria > Pseudomonadota > Gammaproteobacteria > Nitrosococcales > Methylophagaceae > Methylophaga. The sequence goes on along the minus strand of CAYYRO010000059.1, from coordinate 9,726 downwards.
ACTTACGGCATCATTGGCGTTAAGGTTTGGATTTTCAAAGGTGAAGTATTTGACGCGCAAGTGCCAAACTCACCCGTAGCAGAGAAATAAGGTTATAACCGATGTTACAGCCAAAAAGAACTAAATTTAGAAAGCAGCAGAAGCTGCGTAACCGGGGTTTGGCCCACCGTGGCGCCAAAGTTAGCTTTGGTGAATTCGGTCTGAAGTCACTGGATCGCGGACGTATTACTGCACGTCAAATCGAGGCCGCACGTCGTGCGATGACTCGTTATATTAAACGTGGCGGTAAGATCTGGATCCGTGTATTCCCGGACAAACCAATTTCCAGCAAACCACTGGAAGTTCGTCAGGGTAAAGGTAAAGGTAATGTGGAATATTGGGTAGCCAATGTGCAGCCTGGCCGCATGCTTTATGAAATGGAAGGTGTTTCTGAAGAGATTGCACGTGAAGCGTTCCGTCTTGCAGCAGCAAAGCTTCCTGTTAAAACGACATTTGTAACGCGGGCGATACTGTAATGAAAGCGAGCGAAATCAGACAAAAATCTGCTGAAGACGTAGCCAAAGAATTGGCTGAGCTTCACAAAGAGCAGTTCAATTTGCGGATGCAGCACGCCACTGGTCAGCTGCAACGTAGTAGTGAGTTGAAGCGTGTGCGCCGTGACATTGCGCGTATCAAGACTGTACAGACCGAGAAATAATAGGGCACTGAAATGAGTGAACAAGAAAATCAAGCACGTTCTTTAGTGGGTCGTGTCGTCAGTGACAAGATGGATAAAACCATCACGGTTCTGGTTGAACGCAGTGTTGCGCATCCGATCTACAAAAAATATGTAAAACGTTCTACCAAGCTGCATGTGCATGATGAAAACAATGATTGCAACATCGGCGACGTAGTTAGTGTTGCCTCGTCGCGTCCACTGTCTAAGACAAAGTGCTGGAAGCTGGTCGATATTATCGAACGTGCGAAATAAGCAAAATTCAGTTTGGAGTTTAGACCATGATTCAAATGCAAAGCAGTCTCGATGTGGCCGACAATAGCGGTGCTAAACGAGTAGAATGCATCAAAGTTTTAGGCGGTTCACACCGTCGTTATGCGGGCATTGGTGATGTGATTAAAGTCACCATCAAAGAAGCAGCACCGCGTGGCAAAGTGAAAAAAGGTGACGTGCATAATGCCGTTATCGTTAGAACCCGTAAGGGCGTGCGTCGTCCAGATGGTTCTGTCGTGCGTTTCGACAGCAATGCCGCGGTATTGTTGAACGCTGCGCATCAACCAATTGGTACGCGTATTTTCGGCCCGGTCACACGTGAGCTTCGTGGTGAAAAATTCATGAAGATTATTTCGTTGGCACCGGAAGTACTTTAAGTAGGAGCGCTGGAAATGGAAAGATTAGTTAAAGGCGATCAAGTCGTCATCACGGCCGGTAAGGACCGTGGTAAACAAGGCGAAGTCCTGCGTCGGGTCGAAGGTGGCAAGTTTGTTGTACAAGGCATCAACCTTGTCAAAAAGCATATGAAACCAAACCCGGCGATGGGTCGCACAGGTGGTATTGTTGAGAAAGAAATGCCAATTCATGGGTCGAACCTGGCGCTGTTAAACCCTGCCTCTGGCAAGGGTGACAAAGTCGGTTTCAAAATTCTCGAAGATGGTCGCAAAGTTCGCGTCTTTAAGTCGAACGGCGAAACCGTCGGCGCTTGAGCTAGAGTTGGGATAATACAGTGAGCAGATTAAAAGATTATTATCGTGAGACAGTGGTCAAGCAACTGCAAGAGCAGTTTGGCTACCAGTCTGTTATGGAAGTGCCACGCATTACCAAAATCACTCTCAATATGGGTGTTGGTGAAGCGCTGACTGATAAAAAGGTATTGGATAATGCCGTTGCCGACATGGAGCGCATTGCTGGTCAAAAGCCAGTAGTAACCAAAGCCAAGAAATCAGTTGCCGGTTTCAAAGTGCGTGAAGGTTGGCCAATCGGTTGCAAAGTAACATTGCGCAGTGAGCGTATGTATGACTTTCTGGACCGTTTGATCAGTATTTCCATTCCTCGTATTCGTGATTTTCGTGGTTTAAACCCGAAATCGTTCGATGGTCAGGGAAACTATAGTATGGGAATAAAAGAGCAAATCATTTTCCCAGAAATTGAGTTTGACAAGATCGACAAAACCCGCGGTATGGATATTACCATCACGACCACTGCAAAAACGGCAGAAGAGTCCCGCGCTTTGTTGGCTGCGTTCAAGTTTCCTTTTAGAAAATAAACCGAGTCTGGGTGGAATAAATTATGGCTAAACGTTGCATGGTTAATCGCGAGATTAAAAGAGCAAAACTGGTAGAAAAATACGCGGCAAAACGCGCTGAGCTGAAAAAGCAAATGCTCGATATGTCACTGAGTGTTGAACAGCGCGAAGCAGCAGCGAAGAAATTTCATGCGCTGCCACGTAATTCAAGCCGGGTGCGCTTGCGTAACCGTTGTGAAATTACCGGCCGTCCGCACGGTGTATACCGTAAGTTTGGTCTGGCCCGTAATAAACTGCGGGAACATGCAATGAAAGGCGATATTCCTGGCCTGGTCATGGCCAGTTGGTAATTGCCAACCTGATTTGTGGAGCAAAATAAATGAGTATGACAGATCCAATTGCCGACATGCTGACCCGCATTCGCAATGCCCAACAGGCCAATAAAGTCGATGTCAAAATGCCATCTTCTAAAGTAAAAATCAGCATTGCTGAAGTACTTAAGGATGAAGGTTACATCAATGCTTACAATGTAAGCGATGAAACCGGTAAGGCACAGTTGACCATCACTTTGAAATATTTTGAAGGTAAACCGGTTATCGAAACGATTAATCGTGTAAGCCGCCCTGGTCTGCGCGTTTATCGCTCAGCCAGCCAACTGCCAAAAGTAATTGGTGGTTTGGGTGTGGCTATCGTCTCGACCTCTAAAGGTGTTATGGCTGATCGTAAAGCCCGTGCACTTGGTCAGGGCGGCGAAGTAATTTGCTCGGTTAGCTAAGCCTAATTTTCGGAGAGAAGAATAATGTCACGTATCGCAAATGCGCCAGTGCAAATACCGGCAGGCGTGGAAGTCTCGCTGAAAGATAATGAGATCACCATTAAAGGTAGCAAAGGCACACTAACCCGTACCCTTCATCCTGAAGTTGAAGTGGCACAAGAAGGTGCAGCGCTGACCACTAAAGCTAAATCAAACAGCAAAACAGCAGTTGCTTTAACCGGTACTGCCCGTGCGTTGATTAGCAATATGGTCCAGGGTGTATCGCAAGGTTTTGAAAAACGTCTGACTCTGGTCGGCGTTGGTTACCGTGCTAAAGCACAGGGTAACAAACTGGATTTGACGCTGGGTTTTTCACATCCCGTTCAATATGACGTGCCAAATGGCGTCACTGTTGACACCCCTAGTCAAACAGAAATCGTAGTCACCGGTGCCGATAAACAGGTAGTGGGACAAGTGGCGGCAGATATTCGTGCTTACCGTTCACCAGAACCTTATAAAGGTAAAGGTGTACGTTATTCAGATGAATATGTTGCTCGTAAAGAAGCTAAGAAAAAATAATTAGGCTCAACTATGGATAAGAAATCTTCAAGATTACGCAGAGCGGCTCGGTCGCGCGCCAAAATCAGAGAGCTGGAAGTTTACCGACTCACCGTTCACAGAACGCCACGTCATATTTACGCGCAAGTGTTAACCACTGATAGCAGCAAAGTGATTGCTTCCGCTTCAACTTTAGATCCTGAAGTGAAGAAAGCGTTATCAGCAACAGGTAACAAAGCTGCCGCTGAATTAGTAGGTAAAACTGTAGCCGAACGTGCTGTAAAAAATGGCGTCACCGAAGTCGCATTTGATCGCAGTGGTTTCAACTATCACGGTCGGGTGAAAGCTCTGGCAGATGCGGCCCGTGAAAGCGGTCTGCAGTTCTAATTTAATAAGGTAAGTCACATGGCTCAGAATGAACAACGCCAAGCCACATCTGATGGCTTGATTGAAAAATTAGTCGGTATTCGTCGCGTCGCGAAAGTAGTTAAAGGCGGTCGTGTATTCGGTTTCTCAGCTTTGACAGTTGTCGGTGACGGCAATGGTCGGGTTGGCTTCGGTCAGGGTAAAGCCCGCGAAGTGCCAGTTGCGATACAAAAAGCAATGGATGAAGCTCGTAAAAACATGAAGAAAGTCGTGCTGAATGGTGATACATTGCACCACCCACTGACTTCACGTCATGGTGCCGCTAAAGTGTTCATGCAACCAGCCTCTGAAGGTACCGGTGTAATTGCCGGTGGTGCGATGCGTGCCGTATTTGATGCTGTCGGTGTCCACAATGTTCTGGCTAAATCGATGGGTTCAACCAATCCGTTGAACGTGGTGCGTGCCACCATTAATGGCTTGACCGATATGAATAACCCAGAAGCAATTGCAGCCAAACGTGGCAAGTCAGTTGCTGACATCACGGAATAAAGCGATGAGTTCTAAATTAAAAGTTACGTTGGTTAAAAGCACCATTGGCCGTCTTGAAAAACACAAGGCCTGTGTTGCTGGTCTTGGTTTGCGTAAAACTGGCAGCAGCGCAGTAGTGCTTGATACGCCAGAAAATCGCGGCATGATTAACCGTGTTTCTTACATGCTTAAGGTTGAGGAAGCTTAATATGAACCTGAATACGATTGCACCAGCATTCGGTGCCAAAAAAGACGCCAAACGCGTTGGTCGTGGTATCGGTTCTGGTTTAGGTAAAACAGCAGGTCGTGGCCACAAGGGGCAAAAAGCCCGTTCAGGTGGTTTTCACAAACGTGGTTTTGAGGGCGGTCAGATGCCTTTGCAACGTCGTTTGCCTAAGGTTGGCTTTACTTCACGTAAATCAGCAACGACCGCGGAAATTCGTTTGGATGTGCTGAACCACATTGAAGCTGATGTTATTGATTTGTTGACGTTGAAATCTGTTGGCGCGATTCCTGAAAATACACTGCGCGTTAAGGTGATTAACTCAGGTGAATTGAAAGCCAAAGTTAGTCTTAAAGGTATCGTTGCAACTGCAGGCGCACAAAAAGCGATTGAAGCTGCCGGCGGCAAAGTCGAAGAGTAGGTCTAAGTGGAAAAAAACAGACAACAAGCGGCAGGTATGCTCGGTGGTGGACGTTTCGCTGAATTGAAGAGTCGTTTGCTGTTCGTGCTGGGTGCTTTAATGGTCTATCGTCTGGGTACATTTATTCCGGTACCTGGCATTGACCCGGCAGCACTTGCCATTATGTTTGAACAACAAAGTGGCACGATCTTAGACATGTTTAACATGTTCTCAGGTGGTGCGCTTGAACGTTTGTCTGTTTTTGCTTTAGGTGTAATGCCATATATTTCTGCATCGATCATCATGCAGTTGTTGACGGTAGTTCATCCAAAACTGGCACAGTTGAAAAAAGAAGGTGCTGCTGGTAAGCGTAAGATTACCCAGTACACTCGCTACGGTACGTTAATGCTGGCTACTTTTCAGGCAATCGGTATTTCGATTGCGCTAGAAGGACAGCAAGCAGGTGGTATGGGCGTGGTCATTGATCCGGGTATGTTGTTCCGTATAACAGCGGTTGTAACGTTGGTTACCGGCACAATGTTCCTGATGTGGCTTGGCGAGCAAATCACAGAGCGTGGCATTGGCAATGGTATTTCTTTGATTATCTTTGCTGGTATTGTTGCTGGCTTGCCGCAAGCAGTTGGCGGTACGCTGGAATTGGCACGAACAGGTCAATTGCATACTTTCCTGGTCATAGCGTTGTTGGCAATGGCATTGGCTGTTACTGCATTTGTAGTATTTGTTGAACGTGGTCAACGCCGGATTCCGGTGCATTATGCCAAGCGTCAGCAAGGTCGCAAAATGATGGCTGGTCAGGTAACGCATTTACCATTGAAATTAAATATGGCAGGCGTTATCCCACCAATTTTTGCTTCAAGTATTATTCTGTTTCCGGCAACTATTGCCGGCTGGTTTGGTACTTCTGGTGGTTTGGGTTGGTTGCAGGATATATCGACTTTGATGTCACCTGGTCAACCGATGTATGTACTGGCCTATGCTTTTGCAATTATCTTTTTCTGCTTTTTCTATACGGCATTGGTATTCAATCCGAAAGATACTGCAGAGAACTTGCAAAAGTCAGGCGCATTTATTCCGGGTATCCGTCCGGGTGAGCAAACCTCACGTTACATTGATTCTGTAATGGGTCGCTTGACACTGGCCGGTGCTATCTACATTACGGCAGTTTGTTTGTTGCCAGAGTTTTTAATTCTTTACTGGAGTGTACCGTTCTATTTTGGTGGTACATCGCTGTTGATCATCGTGGTCGTCATAATGGACTTTGTGTCTCAGGTACAGTCACACATGATGTCGCAGCAGTATGAAAGTTTGATGCGCAAATCAAACAAAAATAACAATGGGATTACTGGCTTTTTAAGCTAAGTTCCTGCGACAAGTTTGCTGGAGAAATTTGATGAAAGTTCAAGCGTCGGTCAAAAAGATTTGCCGTAATTGCAAAATCGTGAAAAGAAATGGTGTGTTACGGGTTATCTGTAAAGAAGCTCGTCATAAACAACGTCAGGGATAATCTGACGGATCGTATTTACTTTGTTGTTGGGCAGCGTTTTTGTATGATACAATTCGCTGTTCACTCCTGAGAAATTTAGGGTAATTGAATGGCTCGTATAGCTGGTATTAACGTCCCTGTGCAAAAGCACACGGTCATCGCATTAACATCGATTTATGGCATTGGTCGTACTCGTGCTCAACAAATCTGTGCTGCCGCTGGTATCGCACCTGATGCAAAGATCAGAGATTTGTCTGAAGCCGAAGTAGAACAATTGCGTTCTGAGGTTGCTAAGTTTTCTGTTGAAGGTGACTTGCGCCGTGAAGTTTCGATGGACATCAAGCGTCTCAAAGATTTGGGTTGCTACCGTGGCGTGCGTCATCGCAGAGGCCTGCCAGTCCGTGGTCAAAGAACCAAAACCAATGCCCGGACCCGTAAAGGTCCGCGGCGTGCGATTAAGTAAGGGAAGTCTTCGATGGCAAATGCATCAGCACGACAACGTAAGCGTGTCAAAAAGAATGTAGTGGATGGCGTTGTCCATATTCATGCTTCTTTTAACAATACTATTATCACTATTTCTGACCGTCAGGGTAATGCGCTTTCATGGGCAACTGCCGGTGGTTGTGGCTTCCGTGGTTCTCGTAAGAGTACCCCTTTCGCAGCACAGGTTGCTGCTGAAAAAGCCGGTGAAGTGGTCAAAGAATTTGGCATGAAAAATTTGGATGTTGAAATCAAAGGTCCAGGTCCTGGCCGTGAATCAGCAGTCCGCGCCCTGAATAATCTGGGTTTTAAAATCACTAATATTACTGACGTGACACCGATCCCGCACAATGGTTGTCGTCCGCCAAAGCGTCGTCGCGTTTAACAGGTTCTTGGAGTAAGACTGATGGGAAAATATCGTGGCCCTACTTGCAAGCTGAGTCGCAGAGAAGGTACAGACCTTTTTCTGAAGGCTCGTGGTAATCCACTGGAAAGCAAATGCAAGATTGACCAAAAGCCAGGCCAGCATGGTGCACGGCGTGGTCGTGACTCTGATTATGCGACACAGTTACGTGCTAAGCAACGTATCCGTCGTATTTATGGCGTTTTGGAAAAGCAATTCCGTAACTATTACAAATTAGCTGATCAGAAAAAAGGCGCAACAGGTATCAACCTGCTGAACTTGCTTGAACAGCGTTTGGATAATGTTGTTTACCGTATGGGTTTCGGTGCAACTCGCGCTGAGTCACGCCAGCTGGTTTCACATAAAGCTGTCATGGTAAACGGACATGTAGTTAACATCGCTTCTTATCAAGTAAAAGAAGGCGATGTGGTCGAAATTCGCGAGAAAGCTAAAAAACAAGACCGCATTATTAATGCGATGTCTGTTGCTGAGCAGCTGGGCTTCCCTGAGTGGATTGAAGTCAACAGCAAAGCATTGTCAGGTACTTTTAAACGTGCACCTGAACGTGATGAGCTGCCGGCAGAACTGTCAGAAAACCTGGTAGTTGAGCTTTACTCTAAATAGTTTTAATTAAATCTCATCTGAGATTTATCAGAGGAATTTGCATGACGACTTATACGAGTCAATTTCTTAAACCAAGGATCGTAGATATCCAAAAGTTTAGTGACACACGTACACGTCTTGTTCTGGAGCCGCTGGAACGTGGTTTTGGTCATACTTTGGGCAACGCCCTGCGCCGCATCTTATTGTCTTCAATGGATGGCGCGGCAGTGGTTGAAGCGCAAATTGATGGTGTTGTGCATGAATATTCAGCGATCGACGGCGTTCAAGAAGACGTTTTAGATATTTTGTTGAACATGAAAGGCATTGCGGTTCAATTGCATGATGCCAATGAAGCCGTTCTCAGTTTGAATAAGAGTGGTGTTGGCCCGGTGACGGCTGCTGATATTCAACTGCCACATAATGTTCAGGTGACGAACCCAGAACATGTTATTGCAAATTTGACCGGTGGTAGCTTGTCTATTACTTTCAAAGTTGCAAAAGGTCGAGGCTATTCTGCTGCTAATACGCGGTCTGTTGGTGAAGATGAAGATCGTGCTATCGGTCAGCTTTACCTTGATGCTTCGTTCAGCCCGGTTCGTCTGGTGACTTACAGCGTTGAAAGTGCCCGTGTAGAAAATCGTACGGATCTTGATAAGCTCATTATCGATGTTGAAACCAACGGTACAATGGAGGCTGAAGATGCTATTAAGTATGCAGCAACCATTTTGAGCGATCAGCTGACAGCTTTTGTTGATTTTACTGTTATTGAAGAAAGCGTTGTTGAGCACAAGCAACCTGCAGTTGATCCTGCATTGTTGCAAGCGATTGATGACCTCGATCTGACAGTGCGTTCAGCGAATTGTTTGAAAGCAGAAAACATTTATTATGTAGGTGACTTGATTCAACGTACCGAAATGGAATTGTTGAAAACGCCAAACCTTGGTAAAAAGTCATTGACTGAAATTAAAGAAGTACTGGCATCAAAAGGCTTGTCATTAGGCATGCATCTTGATAACTGGCCACCTGCTTCATTAGAGCAAAAATAATACTGAAGTCATTTCAGCATAAAAGAATAGGGTAACAACCATGCGTCATCGTAATTCAGGTCGTAAATTAAACCGTAACAGTAGCCACCGCAAAGCGATGTTTAAAAACATGGCTGCCTCGCTGATGGAGCACGAAGTTATTCGTACCACATTGCCGAAAGCCAAAGAACTGCGTGGTGTGGTTGAGCCGCTGATTACACTGGCAAAAACTGACAGTGTTGCTAATCGTCGTCTGGCTTTCTCACGACTGGGTAGCCGTGACGTTGTCACTAAACTGTTTAACGTAATTGGTCCACGCTCTGCTAACCGTCCAGGTGGCTATGTGCGTGTACTGAAAACCGGTCTTCGTGACGGTGATAAAGCGCCAATGGCTATCGTTGAATTGGTTGATCGTCCAGATACTGCACAAGAAGTTGCTGCTGAATAAACTCAGCGCAAAGCTCATTAAATAAGCCGGCTTAATGCCGGCTTTTTTATTTATATAAGCATTAAGAAAACACTAAGCAGCTGATTCAATTTAGCTTATTAGTCAGTCAACAAATAAACCTGTAAAAATGCCGGTTTTAGCGTTGACACCCAAGCGAGTGTCTGTATAATTCTCGCTTCTTTGCCGGCAGGTTCTGG
>CAYYRO010000058.1:5781-14304 GCA_964474075.1 uncultured Methylophaga sp. | reverse complement strand
CTGGATTTCATAAGCCGTGCCGGCCTGATAGGCACAACTGGTGATAGTGCCGCGTTGCATCTCTGCAGCTAATGGTGCTGTGGTAAACAAACTTAATAAAATCACAAAAAAAGCATCGAGCATCGTTTTTTATCTGCAGTTGATAAAGGCCTGATTGTGACAATCATAAACCTGAATTCATTCTCGGCAGGCATAAAAAAAGCCCGGACTTGCCGGGCTCTCTTGATATAAAAAATTAACAACGGCCTTGTTTTGCAAGACCCGGAGGGCAGTGTCCCCGATGGCTGTGCTCGCCATATCGATGACCATCACGTTCGTGCCGGCCATCGCCGTCTGTAGTTACCGCAGCACCTGCGCCGGCACCAATTGCACCGCCAATAATGGCGCCGTCACGTCCTGCTACTTCATTACCAACAGCTGCGCCCAGACCACCACCAATTGCACCGCCGATTGCAGCATCAACGGTTTCAGAACTATCTGCCATAACGGGCAATGCGGTCAGCATCATCGCTAACATAAGATATTTAACTTTTTTCATAAAAGCTCCATTTATCAAGATTCCACAGGTGTATTATCGCAACTAAGACCAAATCAAAGTATATTGATATCAGAAGAATGTGAAGTGGTGCAAACTATTGATTTAATTTTACTTTTCTTTACATAAATGTTGCCAGTTGAATCATTAATACCGTTTATTGTTGCCTCGGCATTGCTGGCGCTTGCTCCGGGACCAGACAATATCTTTGTACTGACGCAATCTACTCTCTACGGTAAACATAGTGGCATTTTGATTACGATGGGGTTATGTACCGGACTGATTTTTCATACCAGTTTAGTGGCGCTCGGCGTTGCCACGTTATTGCAAACATCAAGCTGGGCATTTGCAGTGTTAAAGGCGCTGGGTGCAGGCTATTTGCTTTACCTCGCCTGGCAGATTTTAAGCAGTCCGTTGCCAACACTGGAGGGGGATGAGGTCGCACTGAGTGACAAAGCGCTGTATTTACGCGGCATTTTCATGAATATCAGCAACCCTAAAGTCAGTATTTTCTTTCTGGCTTTCTTGCCACAGTTTGCCGATGCCACTATTGGGCCGGTAGCACCGCAAATTTTCGTACTGGGTGCCGTATTTGGTGTGGTTTCATTATTGATTTTCAGCGGCGTCGCAACGATTGCTGCCGAGATTGGCCACTGGCTCGGGCAAAATCCAATCCTGCAAATTTACCTGAATCGGCTGACGGCACTGATTTTTGTTTTACTGGCGCTGAAATTATTGCTGTCCAGTAGTATCTAGGGCTTGGTTATCTTTTATCTCCGCCTCTGTTGTGAGCTGAAAAAGCCCTAGGGCTTTCTGAAGCGGACATCGACATGCAACGAACCTGCAGGTGCGTTGCGTTTTAACTGCCACCCCTGAGCCAGCATATAATCCAAAGCTGCCTGATAATCTTCAAAAAGTTTATCAACCTGTATCAAATCACCGTTTTCTTCTACAAGGAGTACAAAACCTTCTTGTTCATCGGTTGAAGTTTTTTCAATCGTCGCCTGTGGTTTCATTATTTGTGTTCCAATAGCTTATTCAAAGTGTGTCAATAATGTACCAGCATAAGGCCCTGCCGGGCGAATCATCGAAAAATCAGGTAAACAACCATGATGTGCGAGCGTATTGCCGATAGAATGGGGTTTGGGCTGGTGACATGGTAACGCTGAAAACTTATTGCGACACTTTGCTGACAAAAATTGAAACCAGTTAACATCGGATAGTCTCAAGCTATTTTTCATGTGGTGATAAAGGGAATAAATGGCGTATTCAGGGCATCAACCTCTAAAAACCAGCAGTGTATGGCTCAGCTTAATAGTGCTGATGCTATGTTCATTCACGCTGGTAGCTGATGATGAACAAACTGCAGAAACAGATTGTGGTCAGGCAGATATTCGCTATCGTGATGATCCGTCTTTAAGCCGCGCCGAACGGATTGTGCTGATGGAAAAGGCTTTTTACGACTCGATTAACCGTTTCGAAAACTGCGAACTCGCTAATCAGTCGTCATCCTCCAGTGCCAGTAATAGTGGTGGCGGCGGTTCTGGTGGCGGTGCGGATGGTGCGCAAAATGATGGCCTGTCAGAAAACAGCGCCACTGCCAGTCAGGAAATGCAGGGAACCGATCCGGCGCTGGAAATACCGCCGCCAATGGTTGAACAGGATATGCAGGACAGTGAGTCCGGTACGATGGAATCACCGGCCAGTGCCCGCAATGGCGCTATCCCTGAAGATATTCCTGCTGCCAATAATGATGATGCCATTGCGGCACAAATTCGTCTGGCAGCTGAAGCTGAAACCGATCCGGAGATTCGCAAAAAACTTTGGAATGAATACCGCAAATATAAAGGATTAGACGTTGTTGAATAGCCAAATGATAAAAGCGCCATTGAAGCTACTGGTTTATTTATTTATTTCGGTGCATTTATTGGTAGCCTGCGCACCATCAACGGTGAAGTCGGTGCCAACTGGGCCGCAACCGGCATCAAGTTACAATCAGGCTGAAGCCGAGCGCTATCAGGGCGTCAAACTGGATGTGGTGATACCGGTATTTTCACCGGGACTTTCTGATTCAGAAGCGAATTACGAAGAAGATGGCATCTGGCCGGAGCTTCGCAGAGCAGAAGCCAACCGGTTTGCCTATCAACTGAAACAGGCACTGGATGATAGTGACATGTTTGGCGCTGTTCGCGTGACGCCGAACAGCACCGCGTCGGGTGATTTATATGTGCTCGGTGAAATCATCGAATCCAATGGCCAGGAGGTCGAGTTCAGCTTAAATGCTGTCGATGCCAGCAATAAACAATGGCTGAATGAAACCATTGATCATGAAGTTCACGAAGGCTTTTATAAAAATCCCCGCAATGAAGGCCTGGATCCCTATCAGCCGGCATTTGATGAAGCCGCAGCTGTCATCATTGAGGCATTGTTAGAACAGCAGCAAAGTCAGTTGGCGGAATTAAAATCGATTGCGGATCTGCGCTTTGCCACTAGCTTTAATGAAGAAGCATTCAGCGATTATCTGGATACCAGTGGTCGGGAAATCGAACTTTTGGGGCTTCCCAGTGATGCCGATCCCATGTTTGAACGGGTTAAATCCATTCGGGTGCGTGAGCAATTATTTGTAGATAACTTACAGCAGAATTACAGCAATTTTTCAGAGCAGATGGATGACAGTTATTTAGCCTGGCAGGAAGCCAGTGCCACCGAGCTGCAATTACGAAAAGAAGCCAAAACCAAAAGCGCCCTGAAAATTCTCGGCGGCGTTGCCTTAGTGGCAGCGGCAGTGGCCGCGGCGGTGAGTGGTAGTTCGACACGGCCTAATGTTGGCCGGGATGTCGCTGTCATAGCCGGTGGTGTCGGTGGTGCGGTATTGATTTCCAGTGGTTTTAAATCGAGAGAAGAAGCTAAATTCCACCAAGACGCCATCAACGAACTGGGCGAGTCGATTAATCTGGAAATGGCACCACAGGTCATGACTTACGAAGAACAATCAGTGGAATTAACAGGCGATATCGAAAATCAGTTTCAACAGTGGCGGGCTTTTTTGAACCGTATGTATCAACTGGAAGCCACGCCAGACGTGCAACTGTAAATTTGCGCCATGATTAACGACAAGATTGCCGCCGCCAAGCAGGCCAAACGTCTGCATATTTTTCAGGCACTGTTATTTGTGTTGCTGCTCAGCCTGTTGGGGCTGGGCATACTTTATTGGGCTTCTCAGCCGAAATCACCTGATACGACATCAGAAGAAGTCGTCTCCGACCCAGTAGTCAATGAAATCCCTGAAGCAGCGCCAACTGTTGATGATAGCGAACTCAGACAGGCTTATCTTGAAGCCTACGCCCGGTTTGAAAATGAATTAAGACCGCAGCTCGATAAAATCGATTTACCCGCATGGGATAAGCCGCTTTCTGAAAAACTCGACAACATTGAAAAACAGGCCGTTCAGCAATTTGCTGCCAGTAACTATGCCAAGGCATACAACTCGATAACCCAATTAGTTACCCTGGCTGAAGAGACCATCGCGAATAGCCAAAGCCAGTTTGCCGACGCGATGCAGGCGGCGCAGAGCGCTTTTGATGATAATGATTATCCCAACGCCAAACAGGCGATTGATAAAGCACTGATGCTGGATGCCAGCTCAGAAGCTGCCAAAAAGCTGGCCGAACGGGTGGCGCAGCTGCCGGAAATTACAGATTTGCTCGCGCAAATCAAAACCGCCAATGCCGAAAATAATCGCCAGCGTGAGCGGGATCTGATTAATCAGCTGTTAAAGCTGGTACCAGAGCGTGAAGCCCTCAAACAACGTGCCCAACAGTTAACCACGGCAATTAATAACGATAACTTTCAGCAGCAAATTCAACAGGCCTTTCAAGCGCTGGAAAATGCCAACCTGACTGCGGCAAAAACTTCATTGGATAAGGCAAGACAGCTGTACCCCGACAGACCAGAAGTACGTGAGCTCAATCAGGCCATTGAACAAGCGGCGCTGAATCAACAGCTACGTCAATTACAAACAGCAGCAACGAGCGCGGAATCAGCTGATGACTGGATAGCGGTACAAAAGTACCGCCAACAAATTCAGTCATTGCAGCCAGCAGATAAAGCCAATGCTGAGCAGTTAGCCGTCGCCAGCAAAATTGTCTCATTACAGCAGCAAATAGATGCCGCATTGGCATCACCGTATCGTTTAGCCAATCAGTCTGTTGCCGAGGATGCGAAAGCTTTGTTGGCACAAGCCAGTAAGTATCAAAATCAAAGTGCCACACTTGCTGCCAAACACCAGCGTTTGGCTGAGGTATTAGCAGCGGCGAATCAACCGGTCTCGGTAAAAATAAATTCTGATAATCAAACATTTATCAGTGTTCGCGGCGTTGGTAATGTTGGTGTCATTGACACTAAGACGATCCAGCTCAAGCCGGGCAATTACACCTTTGAAGGTAAACGAACCGGTTATAAATCCAAGCTGATTGAGGTCGAGGTTCCATTGGACGAGCCCTCTGTTTCTGTCACGTTGATCTGTGATGAAGCCATTTAATCAGAGCCTGCAACAGGCTAAAAAACGGCATCAGCGGCTTTATCTGATGATGCTCATCGGTTTATTGCTGATTGGCCTGTTAATCCTGACGGCATTATTGGTATCACGGGGGACACGGATCATTGTGCAGCCTGAAGCTGCTTTACCTGCGTCAGTTAATGTCGAACAAGGGCTGGGGATGGCGTTATTCGGCTCGGTATATTCACTAACGTCGTCACCGACTATCCGTATTACAGCCGATCGTTATTATCCGCATGAGCAGGTGATACAACCAGCCGTTCAAGGCAGGGTGTTAACCGTGACATTAAAACCTTTGCCCTCAAAAATAACCTTTAGCACCGATTTAGCCGATGGCCGAACAACCTGGCAACTCAATGACAATGTCGTTGCCGTGGCGGATACGCTCGAACAGACATTACCGCCAAGTGACTATCAGCTGTCCGTTAATCATCCCCACTATCAGCCTGAAACTATCGATTTTTCGTTAGCAGCCGGCGAGCAGCTTGATCAAACCATTTCTTTTACGCCGTTGGCGGGAGAGCTGCAGATTGAGTCAACGCCTGCTGGGGCAACCGTAATCATTGATGGCAAAAAAGTCGGTGAAACACCGCTTGAAATGCCGGTTGCCGGTGGGTTTTATGACGTTGTGGTATCCATGCCGGAATTTGCACCCACCACTGAAACCATTGAAATAACCCAGCAAGCGACAACAGCAGAGCGTCATTACCGGCTGCAAGCAGAGCAAGCATCGGTTAAGCTGGATTTACAACCGCCGGGCGGCACATTGACCGTTAACGGTATTGTGGTGAATGCTACTGAACGGCTGTCGGTTGAAGCCGGCAAAAACCATCAAATTACCTATCAAAAACCGGGCTATGTTCCCCAAACGCAGACAGCAACTTTAAACAGTAAACAATCGGCCACGCTGGCTTTTGATTTGCCGGAAGAAAACGGCGACGTGTCGATTAATGCCAATCCCGAAGCGACCGTAGAGATTAATGGTAAAGCGGTGGGCACCACGCCATTGAATCTCAGCCTGCAAGCGGTGCCGCAACAAATCACCTTAAGCCGACCCGGTTATCGCGCCGTCAGTCAAACGGTGACGCCATCATCAGCGTCTGCCAAAGCGGTTTCAGTAGCTTTATTGTCAGAGGCTGAGGCACAACTCGCTGAAGCATCGCGCAGTTATCAAACGGCTGCTGGTGGTGACATGGTGTTATTTACGCCCAATGAAACCTTCACCATGGGCGCTGCCAGAGACGAAGCCGGCCAGCGTGCCAATGAATTTCTCCGGCAGGTTAAACTTTCCAGACCGTTTTATGCCGGCGGGCATGAAGTCACTAACCGCGAATATCAGCAATTTAAGAGCGATCATCCGGGCGATGGCAGCTTGCCAGTTACCTCAGTCAGTTGGTTACAAGCGGTGCAGTTCAGTAATTGGCTCAGCAAAAAAGAAAATCTGCAGCCGGTCTATGCCCTAAACAATGGCGAGCTTACTGGTATCGATGATAACGCTAATGGCTACCGGCTGCTCAGCGAGGCCGAATGGGAATGGCTGGCCCGCAAAGCCAAACGCGCAAAAACCACGCGTTTTGTCTGGGGCGATGCGGCCACCATACCCAAAAATGCTGCCAATATTGCCGACGAATCTGCCAAAGCAGCAGTCAGTACCTATGTGCCGCGTTATAACGATGGTTATGCCGTTATGGCGCCGGTAAAAAGCTTTAGCAGGGAGTTGAGTGGTTTGTATGACATGGGAGGCAATGTCAGTGAATGGACACATAATGCCTATTCGCTGACTGTACCTAATGTCAATCAGATTTATCAGCAGCAACTCGACAACAGCCAGGCTGAGATCCGCGTGATCAAAGGGGCTAACTGGCGTTCCGGGTCACTGACCGAACTGCGTGCATCGTATCGCGACGGGCTCAGTCAGCCGCGTGATAATGTAGGTTTCCGGATTGGCCGTTATTTGAACAGGGGAGAGCCATAATGAATCGGGCAAAAAAAATGTTATTAATCAGCGTAGCTGCTGTATTACTGCTGATGTGTGTGCTGATGCTGCATAACGCTTATGCCGGCAAACCATTTATCAGCCTCAACTCGCCTGTTTCCTTTCCGGTGGACATTTAATCATGAACGAAATGTTGAAAAGTGTGGCGGCGCTGATCGTGTCGATTGTAGTTGTGCATATGATTTATATCGGTTATATACGGCCTGAGGCAGCACAATATATTGCGATTGCCATTGAGCAGCAGCAATCTTTGCCGCGCAATCTGGTGGTCATACTTAAAGACTACGAACAGGAAATTTGTTTTATTTTGATGCTCTGGGGCTGTTATCTGATTTTTGGCTC
Source organism: uncultured Methylophaga sp. (assembly GCA_964474075.1). Taxonomy (GTDB): domain Bacteria; phylum Pseudomonadota; class Gammaproteobacteria; order Nitrosococcales; family Methylophagaceae; genus Methylophaga. The sequence continues at coordinate 6,873 of CAYYRO010000058.1, read as the reverse complement.
ATACCGGCAGATTCTGAAAACGCATTATCTGTACAGTGTTGATTTGATTGATGACGGCGTACAAAACACCGCTGCAGACAGCCCGCAAAAACTGGATGTCAATCAGATTATCCACCGGCTTGATACGGAAATTCCTAAAGATTGTTTATCTTCGCCATTGGTGCAAACGCTGAGATCGTCTTTGTGGCGTTACAGTTCCACCAATAATGTGCAGAACTTATCCGATGCCATAGAAAGTAATCTGGAAGCCCTGGCGGTGCGTCAGGATTCGGAAAACACCATGATCCGTTATCTTATCTGGGCAATCCCATCGATAGGCTTTATCGGCACCGTGCGTGGTATCGGCCAGGCATTATCCCAGGCCGATGAGGCGCTGGCGGGGAATATTTCGGGGATGGTCGATAGTCTCGGGCTGGCGTTTAACTCGACGCTGGTGGCGTTGCTTATCAGTATCTTTCTGATGTTTTTATTTCATCAATTGCAGCGCCTGCAAGACAGTCAGATTGTCGAGACACAAAGCTACTGTGATAAATATCTGCTGAGACGTATCCGGTAGATCATCATGCTGCGTCGCAAACGCACAGACGGCTTTAATCTGGCTTTTCTGGACATCATGGCCTGTGGTCTGGGCGCTGTGATTCTGGTGTTTATCCTGGTAAAGCAAAACCTTGAAGAGGCACCAACTGAGGTCGGTAAGCTTCAGGAAGATATTGCGACGCTTGAACAAGCGCAATCTGAAGCCGCCAAAACATTGAGTTCGGTCAGAGCTGAGTTAGCGCGCGAAGACAGCAGCCTGCAACAAAGCAGTCAGGAACTCGATGCACAGCAATCAGCATTGGCAAACCAACAGGCATCGGTACAACAAGCCGAGCAGGCTTTGGAAGAGCTGAAATCCAGTATTGTCGAAATCGACGTGCCCGAGCGACAGGATTTGGTAGAAACCAATCAGGTCAATGAAGAAAACTACTTGCTCGGTCTGAAAGTCACCGGCCGTAAAATTGGTATTTTGGTCGATATGAGCGCCTCCATGACCAATGAAAAACTGATTGATATTATTATGACCAAAAGCCGCTCACAGCAGGCCAAACAAAC
>CAYYRO010000058.1:0-5681 GCA_964474075.1 uncultured Methylophaga sp. | reverse complement strand
GTCAATCAATATTGGCTCTGGGCGGCAACAACCGGTGGCTTGTTGATTAGTCCGGCGAGTAACTGGCCATGAGGTTTCGCAAAAAAGAATTTGAAATTTTCAGCCTGTCTTTTCTGGATGTCATTTCCTGTGCGTTTGGTGCGGTGATCATGCTGATTTTGATTTCCAAAACTGATGTTGATGTGTCGGTAGCGGGTCAGGAAAATATCAGTAGTTTGTTGGCATCGTTAATTGGTTTGCAAAATTCGGTGACCGAAACAGAGCAGCAGATCCAGGCGGAAATGGCCAGGCTCAATGCATTATCGGGCGAGCAAGCTGCCATTGAACGTGCCAGAGCGCAATTACAAACTCAGTTGCAGTCCCTGCAGGATGACAATGCAGCACTGACCGACAATATTGCCGGACTGAGTCTGGTGGAATCGCGCCTGAAACAGGCCGCTTTACCGACACCAAGACCCAGTATTGGTGAACGTTCAGAAGAAGTCGGCGGCATTCCGGTCGATAGTGATTATGTCGTGTTTATTATCGATACTTCGGGCAGTATGCAGCAGATTTGGTCGCGGGTGACCCGCGAAGTTGTCAACGTGCTGAATATCCATCCGGAGGTTAAAGGCTTCCAAATCCTCAATGATATGGGTACCCCGATGATATCGGGCTATGACGGCCGCTGGATGACAGATACGCCATCAACACGGGATAGTGCAATCCGGTTATTCAGTAAATGGGCTGTGGTGTCTAACAGCAGTCCAGTGGAAGGTATAGAAACGGCCTTAAGAAAATATGCCAAACCCAATATCACCACATCGATTTATGTGTTTGGCGATGATTACACCGGCGGATCATTCGATGCCGTTATCGACAAAATCACCAAACAAAATAGAGTGCTCAGTGATGGCCGGCGTTTGGCCAAGATTCATGGCATCGGCTTTCTATCACCCAGCAGCACCGACCGGTATAGTATTTTGATGCGTGAGCTGACCAAACGTAATGACGGCACCTATCTCGCATTACCGCCTTAGTCAGCAAACTCATATTTCCAGCGAATATCGTCAGCTTGCATCATTTGCGTAATGCTAAAGCGAATCACATTAGTTGGATCGTTCGGTTGACCAAGAATCACATAGCGTCTGCCGTCGCTATCAAAGCCGACACCGCTTTGGTCATTAAACGCTTTAATTTCACTGCTGTTATGCAATATAAAAGGCTGTACCGCATCAGCACCTTCGGGCGGTAAAAATGGCGGTATCGTCTCTGGACGCTGCCGTAATCCGACAAAAATCTCAGTATCTGAAGGCAGGATCAAAATATTCCAGTGGAATAGAGTGATAGCCGTTTCACTCGCTCGACTCATTAATCATTCAATCCTTTGATAAATCATTGGGCGTGACTCGCCAAATAATGTTGCCAACATCATCGGCAACCAGCAGCGCTCCGGTATTATCAACCTCCACACCCACCGGCCTGCCGTGGGCATCGCCATCTTCATTAATAAATCCAGTCAGAATATCTTCAGGCATACCGGCGGGTTTACCGTCTTTGAAAGGCACAAAAATCACTTTGTAACCAATTAACTGATCGCGATTCCAGGAGCCATGCTGACCAATAAAAGCACCAGCTTTAAATTGGTCGGGTAATAAATCCGCTTCATAGAATGCGAGGCCCAATGAAGCAGTATGCGCACCTAAGGCATAATCCGGGGCAATGGCTTTTGCTACCAAATCCGGTCGTTGTGGCTCGACACGCTCATCAACATTTTGCCCGTAATAACTATACGGCCAGCCATAAAAACCGCCTTTCTGAACCGACGTCATGTAATCCGGCACCAGATTGTCGCCCAGGCCATCACGTTCATTGACGGTCGTCCAGAGCTCACCGGTTTCTGGTTGCCATGCAAGGCCATTAGGATTACGCAGACCTGATGCATACAGTTCACTGTCACCGGTTTCAAGGTCGATTTGTAAAATCGCAGCCCGGTTGATTTCGTTTTCCATGCCGTTTTCGCCGATATTGCTATTGGAGCCAACGGTTGCGTAAAGCATTTCACCATCTTCGCTGGCGATGATGTTTTTGGTCCAGTGGTAATTGATATCACCAGCTGGTAAATCAGCTATATGCTCACCGGAAGCAGTAATTTCAGTAGCGTCTTGTTGATACGGAAAACGCACAATCGCATCAGTATTGGCAACATATAAATCGTCACCAATCAATGCCATACCAAACGGTGACGTCAAATCATCAATAAATACGGTTTTGGTTTCGGCCACACCATCACCATCTTCATCCCGTAACAGGCTGATGCGATCAGCACTGGGTACCGCTGCGCCGGCACGTTTCATAACCCAACCCATAATCATGCCCTTCAGACTTTTGTCAGCATCAGGGTTGGGTTGAGCATTGCTTTCAGCGACTAAAATATCGCCATTGGGCAACACATATAACCAACGGGGGTGATCCAAACCTTTTGCAAATGCGTTAACGGCAAGCCCTTCGGCTGCAGTAGGCTGATTGCCATCTGACCAGCCGATGGCCGGGGCAATATTGACGGTAGGCAGTAAACCCGGATCAGGCTCAGGCAAAGTAGGATTGGTACCAAAAACTGCGCTTTTAGGCACAGATGACTTATCAGCACACGCATTCAGGCTTAGCATCAAAGCAGCCATAACGGCGCTTGTTAACAATCGTTTTTGCATGAGTTGTTCTCCAAATGAATGTAAGCCACTTGCCCGGTGACTTAATTTAAATCAGCCATTGAACTAAAAACTTTATCAGAAACCGTTTGGCAGTTACCGTCAAATCAATACCTCAATAAAGACAAGCTTGCTTTTAACTTGTTTCATATGATTTCAGGCGTCTGTTCGCTAACAAACAGTTTTGTTGTCTTGGAAAGTGCACAGTAAATTTTATCGAGTGGTTGGCCTGGACACTGGCCGATCAGATTCTGTCAGAAATAACTTTAAAGTTCTTGCCCGATACAAACTGTTGAATATCAGTTCGTTTGACTGAATAACCGTTAACGATGCTGTTCACAAATCAGGCTTCAACCATTAATAAAGAGGTGGTTCATTTATGTGCCGTTTTAAATAAATGGTGTTTTTGTGTGGTTCACTTCGTTCGGGAACCTCATTAATCGGTTTAATGCTCAATGGGCATCCTAATATAAATAATCCTGGCGAACTGGATTTTTTATTTGATCAAATAGCACCAAATGGGCAACTGCCTGATATTGAAAAGTATCAAAACTGGCTGTCAACAGATCGCATCTTCCAGACAAGCAATCTCAATATTGATGAGACACTAGACTATCCAGATCTGATTCTTTCCTTTATCCAGCAATTAGCGAAGCCGGATAGTACGTTAATGATCAATATCCATCGTTCTTTTGATCGGATCCCCTATGTACTTCCCAATGCCAGGTTTATTCATCTGATAAGAGATCCCCGAGATGTTGCCCGATCCAGTATTGGCATGGGCTGGGCCGGCAATGTTTATCATGGGGTCGATCACTGGATTGATTCTGAGCATGACTGGCAGCAGTTGCAGCAAAAAATTGCCCCCAGCCAATATCTTCAAATCCGATATGAAGATTTAATCTTATCGCCAGCAGTGGTGTTGGCTGAGATTTGTGAATTTGTCGGCGTTGATTACGATGGCAATATGCTGAATTATGATCAGCATTCCACATACAGCAAACCGGATCCTGCTTTGGTAGCTCAATGGAAAACCAAATTATCAACCCGGCAAATACAGCATGTTGAATCTAAGGTGCAGCCCTTAATGGAACAGCATGGTTATATTTCAAGCGGACATCAATTAGTACGAATTGGTCTGATTGAAAAGATAAAACTAAAAATAACGAATAAATTATTTAAATGGCGCTTTGCTATTGACCGATATGGCTTTAAGTTACAAGCCAAAGATAAATTATCGACAATATTTAACATTTCTCCCGTTAAAGAGCAGGTCTATCTGGAAAAGCGGGCGATTGATATTCATTACCTAAAATAATTAATTACTTAGCCAAAGTCTGTTTAGTCAAAGGTATTACAGCTTTGCATCTCGCCACTGTTAAAGCCAGTTTTAAACCATTTTACCCGCTGTGCGGCACTGCCATGGGTGAAGGAATCAGGGCTGACATAACCCTGAGACTGTTTTTGCAAGGTGTCATCACCAATTGCACTGGCGGCGGTCAGGCCTTCTTCAATATCACCGTCTTCGAGCATTTGGCGGGTATTGTCAGCGTAATGCGCCCAGATACCTGCAAAACAATCCGCCTGTAATTCCTGCAAAACCGACAGTTTATTGGCTTCAACTTCACTGACTTTGCGGCGGGCGTCATAAACCTGTTGTGAGATACCCAGCAAAGTTTGCACATGATGGCCGACTTCGTGGGCAATCACATAAGCCTGGGCAAAATCACCCGGTGCATTAAGTTGTTGTTCAAGCTGATTAAAAAAGCCCAAATCAATATACACCTGCTGATCAGCGGGGCAATAAAAGGGTCCTATCGCCGATTGTGCAGTGCCACAGGCAGATTGCACCGCACCGCGGAATAACACGAGTTTGGGTTCTTGATAGCGTTCACCATTTTGCTCAAATAGGGCAGTCCAGGTGGTTTCGGTATCGGCCAATACCACAGCGACAAAATCAGCCAGCTGTTTTTCTTCGGCGGTTTGCCGTAATGGCTCGGATGAAGTAACTGTGATTGGATTTTGCAAGCCAATCATCGCTAATAAATTTTGCAAGTTACCGGTAAATAAAGCGTAAGCACCGATGCCGGCAATCAGCAGTAACGTGCCCTTAAATCCCAGAAACCGGAACACCACTGGCAACAATCGAATTATGCCGCCGCCCCGACCGCCCCGAATGCCAGACATCCGTGAATTACGCCGATCAATGATGTTGTTACTTTTGTTTCTGCCACGCCATTTCATGGGTTATATCCGTGATTGTTGATGACGGGATATTAGCAGAACGCAGTCAACAGCGTTGATAACAATTATATTTAAAAATCAGTGGTTTAGTAGGCAGGTAATTCAGGCGGGCAGGCGCTGTAATTGATGTGTGTTTCCCAACCAAAAGATTGCCACGGCTTACAGCCTCGCGATGACGAACAAAATAAAAACTGGACTCCGGATATCTGTTGATCAGCTTCCGGAGTGACAGTTTTCTTAAAATGAGCAGGCCAAATGCCAGTGCTCATCCAGTACGAAATAATGGGTCATTCCCGCGAAGGCGGGAATCCAAAATCCAAATCTTTTAACGCAATGTCCGGCTGAATAAATTCAGAGCCAGTTGATAGCCAATCGCCGCGGTTTGCGCATCGTAACGACCGCCATCACCTTCATCACGCATAAACGCATGTTCAGCATTAAACTCATGCCAGGTAAAAGTAATATTGGTTTTGTTCAGTGTCGCGTAGATTTTATCGAGACCGTCACGGGGCACGTGATTATCCTGTTTGCCCCAAATCATCAGCAATTCGCCTTTGATATCGTCAAGGCGTTCCATGCTGTGCTGACCCGGCTGGTTCGGGATATTCTGGTTATGCAAATCGGTGGCATAAAAACACGCTGTACCTTTAACTTCAGGCTGTAACGCAGCACGGAATGCTAAATGCCCGCCGATACAGTAACCCATTGCACCAAAGTGGCCGTTGCACCAATCTTGCTGCTGAGCGTATT
>CAYYRO010000057.1:0-14492 GCA_964474075.1 uncultured Methylophaga sp. | reverse complement strand
ACCAACGCATCATTGATTATTTAGTCGCAGAGTTCAAAAAAGACCAAAGCGTTGATTTGAGCAAAGATCCACTGGCACTGCAACGTCTGAAAGATGCGGCTGAAAAAGCTAAGATCGAGCTGTCATCCAGCTCACAAACAGATATCAATCTGCCGTACATCACAGCAGATGCGTCAGGCCCGAAACATCTGGAAATCCGCCTGACCCGTGCCAAACTGGAATCATTGGTTGAAGATTTGATCGCCCGCAGTATGGAGCCATGCAAAATGGCACTTAAAGATGCTGGTCTGAAAATCTCTGATATCAATGACGTCATTCTGGTTGGTGGTCAGACCCGCATGCCGAAAGTGCAAGAAGCGGTTAAAGAAATGTTTGGCAAAGATCCACGCCGTGACGTTAACCCTGATGAAGCCGTTGCCGTGGGTGCTGCGATTCAGGCAGGCGTTCTGGCCGGTGATGTTAAAGACGTCTTGTTGCTTGACGTTACCCCACTGAGTTTGGGTATCGAAACCATGGGCGGCGTCATGACCAAACTGGTTGAGAAAAACACCACTATCCCGACCAAAGCCAACCAGGTGTTTTCAACCGCTGATGATAACCAGCCTGCGGTGACTATTCACGTGCTGCAAGGTGAGCGGGAAATGGCGTCTGCCAATAAATCACTGGGCCGTTTTGACTTGGCCGATATCCCGCCGGCGCCACGCGGCGTGCCGCAAATCGAAGTGACTTTTGACATCGATGCTAACGGTATTCTGAATGTGTCAGCGAAAGACAAAGCAACCGGTAAAGAGCAGTCAATTGTCATTAAATCGTCCAGCGGTCTGAGCGATGATGAAGTGGAAAAAATGGTCAAGGATGCCGAAGCGCATGCTGATGAAGATCGTAAATTCCATGAACTGGTCACCGTTCGTAACCAGGCTGATGGTTTGATTCATGCGACCAACAAATCGCTGAAAGATCTGGGCGATAAAGTCGAAGCCGACGAAAAAGCCAAGATCGAAGCGGCAATAGAAGAGCTGCAAACAGCGATTAAAGGCGAAGACAAAGACGATATCGAAGCCAAGACCAACGCTTTATCCGAAGCTGCAGCCAAGCTTGCTGAACGTGCTTACGCTGAAAATGCCGAAGCAGGCGACGCAGCAGCCGACAGCGAAGAAAAAGCACAAGGCGATGATGTTGTTGATGCTGAGTTCGAAGAAGTCGATGACAACAAAAAACAGTAAGCAAAAACGTCGTTAAAAAAATAGGCGCAGGCATTGAACCTGCGCCTGTTTTGTTTCTGGAATAACAATAAAGCGAACCATGGCCAAACAAGATTATTACGAATTGCTGGGTGTTTCCCGAAATGCCACCGAGGCAGAAATTAAAAAAGCCTATCGGCGCATGGCGATGAAATACCATCCGGATCGTAATCCGGACGATGCCGGCGCTGAAGTTAAATTTAAAGAAATTAAAGAAGCTTACGAGGTACTGGCTGATAATCAGAAACGCACGGCTTATGATCAGTTTGGCCATGCGGGCGTTGATGGCAGTGCCGGCGGCGGTGGCTTCCGTGGTGGTGCTGGCGGTTTCAGTGATATTTTTGGCGATGTTTTCAACGATATATTTGGTGGTGGCGGTGGCGGCGCTCAGAGTTTTCGGGGTGCCGATTTACGCTACCGGCTGGATTTAACGCTTGAAGAAGCGGTATCTGGCACCACTGCTAAAATCCGTATTCCAGTACATGTTGAATGCACCACTTGTGATGGCAGCGGCGCCAAAAAAGGCACCGAGCCTGTCACTTGTACAACCTGCGGTGGTCATGGTCAGGTTAGAATTCAGCAAGGCTTTTTCACTGTCCAGCAAGCCTGCCCGCATTGTCGCGGTACCGGCAAAATGATTCAGGATCCTTGTGGCGACTGCCATGGTGAAGGTGTTGTGCAAGAGCATAAAACGCTGTCAGTGAAAGTCCCTGCCGGTGTTGATACCGGTGACAGGATTCGACTGAGCGGTGAAGGTGAAGCCGGTTCACGCGGCGCGCCGGCCGGTGATTTATATGTCGAAGTGTCGGTGAAACGCCATGATGTGTTCACCCGTGATGGTAATAATTTATTCTGTGATGTGCCGCTTAATTTTGTTATTGCGACATTGGGTGGTGATTTGGAAGTGCCGACGCTGGAAGGCAAAGCGGTGCTGAAAATTCCTGAAGGCACGCAGACTGGCCAGCAATTCCGCCTGAAGAATAAAGGCGTCAAATCGGTACGCAGTGGCGTGACCGGTGATTTGTTGTGCCGGGTCATTCTTGAGACGCCGGTCAAATTATCCAAACGTCAGAAAGAAATCCTGGAAGAATTTGCCACTACTTTGGAAGGCACTGGTGCTACGCACAATCCCAAACACGAATCCTGGCTGGATGCAGTAAAGCGCTTTTTTGAATAAAGCAATTTGCCAAGCTGGCGCTGAGCGGCTATGTTGCCGTCAATATTCACTGTTATAAGGCCTGTGCAGGCCAGATGAGGAAAATTCATGGCTATTCAAGTTGCCATTAATGGTGCCGCAGGACGGATGGGCCGCTGTCTGATTCAGGCAGTCAAAGAAACCGAGGGTTTGCAACTATCAGCAGCGATTGATCGCGCTGACTCCAGTCTGATTGGCGTTGATGCCGGAGAGCTGGCCGGGGTGGGGAAACTGGGCGTTGCTATCAGTCATGATGTGGCGGCGGCGACAAAAATTTCCGACATCATTATTGATTTTACGTTGCCAGAAGTGACGATGGCCTTGCTGCCACATTGCGCCCAAAACCAATGCCGGCCGGTGATTGGTACCACCGGTTTTGATGAAGCGCAAAAACAAACTATCGAAGAGACTGCCGGAAAAATCGCCACCATTCTGGCGCCCAATATGAGTGTCGGCGTCAATTTATCACTGAAATTATTGGATCTGGCGGCGCGCGTGCTTGGTGACAGCGTTGATATTGAAATTATCGAAGCGCATCACCGTCATAAAGTTGATGCGCCATCCGGCACCGCCCTGCGCATGGGTGAAGTGGTTGCAGATGCGTTAGGCCGGGATTTAAAAGACTGTGCCATTTATGGCCGGGAAGGCCGCACTGGCGAGCGGGATCGCAATACGATTGGTTTTGCTACGGTGCGTGCCGGCGATGTGGTCGGCGATCACACCGTGTTATTTGCTGCCGAAGGCGAACGCCTGGAAATCACCCACAAAGCGTCCAGCCGGATGACTTTTGCCTATGGTGCGATGCGTGCAGCCAGCTGGCTTGCCGCGCGGCAAACCGGCTTATTTGATATGCAGGATGTGTTGGATCTGCGTAACTAAACGCTAATATTGGTCAGCTTGCTGCGCCGCCTGCTGACCACCCGCACTATTGCCACTGGCATAGCGAATTTCACTGATTAACAGCCAGAATTTACGTAATAAGTCCCGATCCTGTCCCGCTACCGAAACGCCTTTCAAGGCGACTTGTTCAGCCAGTGCATATTCCTGCATTTTGTAATGGGTGTCCGCTAACTCGAAGTAGATATTTGGATCGCGCGGTGCAATACGTTGTGCCCGTTGCAAATCAGTCTGTGCTTTTTGTAAGTCGCCATCCCGCTCGGCGGCGCGGGCACTACTCAGCAAGGCAATGACGGCAGGCTTGGAACGAAACGGTGTTGCCGGCGCTGGTGCTGTTTCTTCAATCGCTTCAGGTATATCTTCAATACCACGGGTCTGCGCGGCAGGCTGTTCTGGTTCTTTTTCTGCAGCTTCAACAGGCTGTTTTTCTTCTCTGGGTTCGGTGCGGCTTTCCACCGGCGGCGCATACACAGGCGACCTACTACAAGCGGATAAGCCTGCCAGCAGCAGCAACGCCAATAGCAGTCGGAGTTTTGCAGTCAATGTTGCCATTAGTTAAATAAACCTTTAATCCAATCGATTGATTTTGTGACCGGGTTATTATCACGCTGTTCAAGCCGGCTCGTCACGCATTCTGCCAGTTCAACCGGCTGCGTACCGTTGATAAACGGTAATTGCCTGCTGTTTTCACAGCGTTGATCACTTAATTTGCCGGATTGTTTATCCACCCATGCATAGTCAACATTAGCCGGCGGCGTGTTATCCAATGAAAGTAAAGACTCACTGGCCATATAACGGGTCCATGCTGGTAAGGCGCCGCCGGCTCCGGTAAACGGCAGACTCTGATTATTATCCAGACCCAGCCAGACCACCGCCAGACGATTGGCGCTATAGCCTGCAAACCAGCTATCTCGTTGATCGTCAGATGTACCTGTTTTACCGGCGACCCGTATGCCAGCAGGTAATTGCGTGGTGGCGTAACGGCCGGTGCCGGCGCGCATAACTTCCTGCATTGCTGTTTGCACCAGAAAAATATTTCCGGCATCGATGGTTTGTTGCAGTTTAAATGGATAACGTGACAAAGCATTGCCCTCGGCATCGGTCACACTGCGAATCGCGCGCGGCGGGATCTGAAAGCCGCCAGCTGCTATTGTCTGATACACAGCGGCCATCTCCAGTGTTGACAGACTTTGCGCGCCTAATAACAAAGAGGGATAGGCTTTCAGTGTTTTCTCGACGCCCAGACGCTTTAAAGTATTAATGACTTTATCAAGGCCCAGGGTCATACCCAGCCGTGCCGTGGCAATATTGTAAGAATGGGTCAGGGCATCAATCAGCAAAATATTGGGATGTGACTGACGATCATAGTTTTCCGGTTCCCAGACATCGCCGTTAGGCAAGTTCAGACTGTAAGGTGAATCATCCAGCGGACTGGCTAAGGTATAGCCATTTTCCAAAGCCGTTAAAAATACTGCCGGTTTAACCAGCGAACCCATGGGCCGTTTGGCATCCAAAGCGCGGTTAAAGCCCTGATAACGGGTGCGCCGGTCACCGATAATGGCCAGTACTTCGCCCGTTTGTGGATCGGTGACCACCATGCTGCCCTGCAAATCGGCGAGTTTTTCACCATGCTGCTGTTGCAGATTATCAATGGTGGTGGTCAGCGCTTTTTCAGCTTTGCGCTGACTGATGGGATCGAGACTGGTAAAAATTTGCAGGCCTTCAGAGTTTAAATCTTCATCAGCGTATTCTTGACGTAGCTGCCGTTTAACCAGATCCAGATAGGCAGGGTAAGCCTCTTTGGTTAATGTGCCTTTGGCTACGACGCCCAGCGGCGCATTGACCGCCAGTAAGTAATCATCCTCAGCAATTTTGCCTTCATCAAGCAATACTTTCAGTACCAGATCCCGACGCTGTTTGGCGCGCTCCGGATGTCGGCGTGGATCAAAATATGACGGGCCTTTAACCATGCCTGCGAGCAAGGCGTGATGCTGTAGCTGTAATTCTTGTAACGGCTGAGCAAAATAATAATTGGCACCAAGGCCAAAACCATGAATAGCCCGGTTGCCGTCCTGGCCTAAATAAACTTCGTTTAAATACGCTTCGAGAATTTCATCTTTGCTGTAGTGGTATTCCAATAGCAGTGCCATCGGCACTTCCATCAATTTGCGCATCAGCGTGCGATCGGCGGTCAGATAGAAGTTTTTAATGAGCTGCTGGGTCAGCGTACTGCCGCCCTGCACAAAAGCACCAGCTTGCATATTGGCCCACATGGCACGGGCAATGCCTTTGGGTGAAATACCAAAATGACGGTAATAATCCTGATCTTCAATGGCGATCAATGCATCAATCAGCGCGTCAGGCGCATTGTTGAGTTGAATCAGATCCCTATCTTCATTATTAAGTGGATAGATACCGCCAATCAGTGCTGGTTCAAGCCGCACCAAGGTCAGCTGATCGCCTGCGGTGTTACGTAACTGGCTGAGCTCATTACCGGCAAAATCAAGCATGAGTTGCCGCGCCGGTTCGCGGGCATCGGCTAATTCAAAGCCGCGACTGGCAACGACTGCCCGGGATCCTGAGATACGGGCCTGACCGGGTTTTTCTACTGAACCTGTGAACTGATAACCCAGCGCCTGCAGTTCAATCTTCAAATCGTTGATAGATAACGGCGCACCGGCATATAGCTCCAGCGGCCGGGCAAATACTTTAGCCGGCAGAGCCCAGCGTTTACCTTCAAATTCGGCGCGAATATGGCGGTCCATCACCCACAAACCAATAACACTGGCAATGACCAGCAGAATTAACAGCCAGCGCAGCCATTTACTGCGCAATATGCGGCCAAAAAAACTGGGTTTGGCGGTTCGACGTGATGTGGATTTTCGGCGCACGCAATTTCCTGACTTTAAAAAAGCAATTCACACATAGTAGCGATTAGCGCAGAGAGGATAAAGTAAAGCGTCGAGAAAACCGCAACTGGCCGAAGGGTGATGGCCAAAAAGTATTGGCGCTTAACTCCAAGCTGCTGAATTTGCGCAGCATTTTACGACTGAAATGGCCGCGTAATAAATTAATAATGTTGTGTTGCGCATTTCGCCAAAAAGCATTTTTCTGGTACTATCCCGCGTTGCAAGTGGATTCAAACAAACGCTTTTCCGCAGCATTTTATTCAGTGGGATAGCGCTTAATAACACGAGCGGAAACTAATGGTCAGTACACAGACGCCAATTTGCGAATTTGGCAAGCCGGCAATTGATTTTGCCTTGCCGGGCACCGACGGTGACATTTGGACTCTGGACAAATGCCGTGGTGAAAAAGGCTTGTTGGTGATGTTTATCTGTAACCATTGCCCTTATGTACAAGCGGTTTTGGACAGGCTGGTGCGTGATACCCGCGATTTAAAAGCGTTGGGCATCAATGCCGTGGCAATTTCTGCCAATGATGTGACAGATTATCCGGAAGATTCCTTTGATAATATGCAACGCATTGCAGCAGAAAATCAGTTTCCCTTTCCGTATTTATATGACGAATCGCAAGACGTTGCCAAAGCTTATGGCGCGGTTTGCACACCGGATTTTTTCGGTTATAACCAGGATTTGCAGTTGCAATACCGGGGCCGTCTGGACGCCAGCCGCAAAGAAGCTGCGCCGGCGGATGCGCGGCGTGATTTATTTGAAGCCATGCAACAAGTGGCTTTAACTGGGCAAGGCCCGGCCGCGCAAATTCCCAGCATGGGCTGCTCGATCAAATGGCGAGCGGCATAATTTTTTTAACAGGAGAACGTAGATAATGGCTACACGCAGACATTTAGCAAATGCGATCCGTGCGCTCAGCATGGACGCAGTGCAAAAAGCGAATTCGGGTCACCCGGGCGCGCCAATGGGTATGGCGGATATCGCCGAAGTGTTGTGGAACGACCACATGAAACACAACCCGAACAACCCGGAATGGGCTGACCGTGACCGTTTCATTCTGTCGAATGGCCACGGTTCTATGCTGATTTATTCATTGTTACACCTGACTGGCTATGATCTGCCAATGAAAGAGATTGAAAGCTTCCGTCAGTTGCATTCAAAGTGTGCCGGTCACCCTGAATATGGTTACGCGCCAGGCGTTGAAACCACAACAGGTCCATTAGGCCAGGGTATTACCAACGGTGTTGGTTTTGCCATGGCTGAGAAATTAATGGCTGACCAGTTCAACAAGCCAGGCCATGACATCGTTAACCACCACACCTATGTATTCATGGGCGATGGCTGCTTGATGGAAGGTGTCTCTCACGAAGCTTGTGCACTGGCTGGTACTTGGGGTCTGGGCAACCTGATTGCATTCTGGGATGACAACAACATTTCTATCGACGGTCATATTGATGGCTGGTACACCGATGACACCGTTAAGCGTTTTGAAGCTTATGGCTGGCACGTCCAATCTGTTGACGGTCATGATTCAGATGCCATCAATAAAGCCATTGAAGCGGCCAAAAAAGTCACTGACAAACCTTCATTGATTTGCTGCAAAACCATCATCGGTTTTGGTTCGCCAAACAAATCAGCCAGCCACGACTGCCATGGTGCAGCGCTGGGTGAAGAAGAAGTTGCACTGACCCGTAAAGAACTGGGTTGGGAATACGAGCCATTTGTTATCCCTGACGATGTTTACGCAGGTTGGGATGCCAAAGCCAAAGGCGATGCAGCTGAAGCTGAGTGGAACAAAAAATTCGATGCATATGCAAAAGAATATCCAGAACTGGCTGCAGAATTTAAACGCCGTATGGCTGGTGAATTACCTGCTGACTGGAAACAAGTCACAGATAAACTGATTGCTGATACCAACGAAAAAGCTGAAAGCGTTGCGTCACGTAAAGCGTCACAGAATGTTATCGCGGCACTGGCACCAACCTTACCTGAATTTTTGGGTGGTTCTGCTGATTTGACCGGTTCTAACCTGACCAGCTGCAGTGCATTCAAACATGTTTCTGGTAAAGAGCCTGGCAACTACATTTCTTACGGTGTCCGTGAGTTTGGTATGTTTGCCATTATGAATGGTATGGCGTTGCATGGTGGTTTGTTGCCATACGGTGGTACTTTCCACATGTTCTCTGACTATGGCAGAAATGCATTGCGTATGGCTGCGTTGATGAAACAACGTACGATTGCTGTCTTAACGCATGACTCAATCGGTCAGGGTGAAGATGGTCCGACGCATCAACCTATTGAAACTACAGCAGGTCTGCGTTACATCCCGAATATGGATGTATGGCGCCCCTCAGATGCGACAGAAGTTGCCAGTGCCTGGGTTGCTGCCATTGAACGTATGGATGGTCCGACCAGTTTGGTGTTCAGCCGTCAGGGTATTCCGGGTCGTAAACACGACACGGCTGACTTTGCTGCCATTCGCAAAGGTGGTTATGTATTATCAGAAGCGGAAGGCGGCAAAGCCGATGTCATTCTGATTGCGACCGGCTCTGAAGTTGATCTGGCGGTTAAATCGCAAGAAGCGCTAAAAGCAGAAGGTGTCAATGCGCGCGTAGTATCTATGCCGTCAACCAATGTCTTTGATCGTCAGGATCAAGCTTACAAAGACGGTGTATTAACACCAGGTGTTAAACGCGTGTCTATTGAAGCTGGTGTCACTGATTTCTGGGCTAAATATGTTGGTCTGGAAGGTGGTAGTGTCGGCATTAACACCTTCGGGGAATCTGCTCCCGGTGGTGACTTGTTTAAGCATTTCGGCTTCACAGTTGAAAATGTTGTAAAAACTGTTAAATCAGTGCTGTAATTCATTCAGTTCATTGAAATGACAGGCTAAATTGAAATGGCCAGCCGGTGTGAATCGGCTGGCTATTTTTTTTGTTATTAATAACTGTGTTCTGATTTGTGTTATTGAAAGATAAACAAGCCCTAAAGCGATAGCAGCGATGAGAGCACAATCAAATATTTAAGGAAAGACGATGACTATTAAAGTGGGTATTAACGGCTTTGGCCGGATCGGCCGAATGGCATTTCGGGCGGCGGTAAAAGACTTTCCGGAAATCGAAGTGGTCGCAATTAACGATTTGCTGGACCCGGAATATTTAGCCTACATGCTGCAATATGATTCGGTACATGGTCGTTTTGAAGGTGAGGTCAGCGTTAAAGACGGTCATTTGATTGTGAATGGCAAAACCATTCGGGTTACCGCTGAGCGTGATCCAGCCGATTTAAAATGGTCGGACGTCGGCGCTGAATTGATTATTGAATGTACCGGTTTCTTTTTGACCGAAGAATCCTGCCAGGCGCATCTTACCGCCGGTGCCAAAAAAGTCGTGCAATCGGCCCCGTCAAAAGACCACACGCCGATGTTTGTTTACGGCGTTAACCATGACAGCTACAAAGGCGAAGCCATTGTGTCTGCGGCTTCTTGCACTACTAATGCTTTAGCGCCGGTTGCCAAAGTACTGCATGATAAATTTGGCATCAAACGCGGCTTGATGACCACTGTTCATGCGGCAACGGCAACTCAAAAAACGGTTGATGGTCCATCGATGAAAGACTGGCGCGGTGGTCGCGGTATTCTCGAAAATATCATTCCCTCATCAACCGGTGCGGCCAAAGCGGTGGGCAAGGTGTTACCAAGCCTTAATGGCAAACTGACCGGTATGGCTTTCCGGGTGCCAACCTCGGATGTGTCAGTCGTTGATTTAACCGTTGAGCTGGAAAAAGATGCCAGCTACGCTGATATTTGCGCGGCCATGAAAGCGGCTGCCGAGGGTGAACTGAAAGGTGTTCTGGGTTATACCGAAGACAATGTGGTGTCGACAGATTTTCGGGGTCACACAGCGCCGTCTAATTTTGATGCCGGTGCCGGTATTGCGCTGGACAGTACTTTTGTCAAAGTGGTGGCCTGGTATGACAATGAATACGGTTACACCTGCAATATGATGCGGCTGGTGGCGCATGTCGCTGGTTAACAGCATGATTTACAGTTAAAAATAATCAGGGTCACGGCAAAGTGGCCCTTTTTTTATGGTGCGTAATGGCTATAATCAGAAGTGCACTACATAACGATAAAAATATTAAGAGAGAGGAATAATAATGGCTGTCATTAATATGGCTGATCTGGATTTGGACGGAAAACGTGTCCTAATCCGTCAGGATCTGAATGTACCGTTAAAATCCGGTGTCGTGGCCGATGCCACCCGTATTATGGCTTCTTTATCGACGATTAAAATGGCCCTGGAAAAAGGTGCCAAGGTGATGGTGATGTCACATCTGGGCCGGCCAACTGAAGGCGAATATGAGCATAAATATTCTCTGGCGCCGGTTGCCAATTACCTGACAGCGTTACTGCAACAACCAGTGCGTCTTGAACAGAACTGGCTGGAGCCGGAGTTTATTCCGGTTGAACGCGGCGAATTGGTTATCTGCGAAAATGTGCGCTTTAATCTTGGCGAAAAAGCCAATGATGACGCACTGGCAAAGCGTATGGCGCAAATGTGTGATGTATTTGTGATGGATGCCTTCGGCACCGCGCACCGGGCGCAGGCTTCGACCCATGGAATTGCCAAATACGCACCGATTGCCTGTGCAGGGCCCTTACTGGCCTCCGAGCTCGAAGCTTTATCCAAGGCTTTGGATAATCCGGCACGGCCGATGGTGGCCATTGTCGGTGGTTCGAAAGTGTCGACCAAACTGAGCGTATTGGAATCTTTGTCGAAAAAAGTCGATCAGTTAATTGTCGGTGGTGGTATTGCTAATACTTTTATTGCGGCCGCCGGTTATAACGTGGGTCAGTCACTGTATGAACCGGATTTACTGGATACCTGTCATAAGCTGGTTGATGAGGCTCGTGAGCGTGGCGCTGAGATCCCGGTGCCGGTAGATGTGGTTTGTGGCAAACATTTTGCCGAAAATGCAGAAGCTGAACTGAAAAAAGTCAGTGATGTCAGTGATGATGATATGATTTTTGATATCGGTCCCAAAACAGCAGCGCAGCTGGCCGATATTCTGATGAACGCGGGCACCATTGTCTGGAACGGCCCGGTCGGCGTGTTTGAATTCAACCAGTTCGGTGAGGGCACCAAGGAAATCGCGATGGCAATTGCCGAGTCCAGTGCCTTCTCGATTGCTGGTGGTGGTGACACACTGGCAGCGGTCAGCAAATACAAAATCTGTGACGACGTGTCTTATATTTCAACTGGTGGCGGTGCATTCCTGGAATTTCTGGAAGGCAAAAAGCTTCCTGCAGTAGAAATACTGGAGCAACGCGCCGCGGAATAATCCAAGGAGGCCCTTGTGGCTGCCAGGCGCAGAACCAAAATCGTTGCTACCCTTGGCCCGGCAAGCGCTGAGGACAAG
Organism: uncultured Methylophaga sp.; assembly: GCA_964474075.1. GTDB lineage: Bacteria > Pseudomonadota > Gammaproteobacteria > Nitrosococcales > Methylophagaceae > Methylophaga. The sequence continues at coordinate 2,823 of CAYYRO010000057.1, read as the reverse complement.
GTGTTGGATGCCATGATTGAAGCTGGTGTCGATCTGGTCCGGCTCAACTTTTCACATGGGGAGCCGGCGGCCCATGCCCGGCTGGCTGAGAAAGTGCGTAACCGGGCAACAGCCTATGGCCGGCAAATCGGTATATTGGCTGATTTGCAAGGGCCAAAAATCCGTATTGCCCGCTTTAAACATGGTGGCGTTGAGTTAGCTGATGGTGCGGCATTTACCCTTGACGCTGCGCTGGATAGTCAAGCCGGTGATATGTTTCAGGTGGGGATTGACTATAAGGCATTACCACATGATGTGAAACGTGGTGATACCTTGCTGCTGGATGATGGTCGTATCGTGTTGTGGGTCGAAAAAGTCCATGACACACAAATTCATTGTAAAGTCATGGTTGGCGGCCGGTTATCAGATAACAAAGGTATTAACCGTCAGGGCGGTGGCTTATCAGCCAAAGCGCTGACAGATAAAGATATAGCCGATATTCAAATCGCCGCCGACATGCAGGCAGATTACATTGCTGTCTCGTTTCCAAGAAGCGCGGCTGATATCGAGATGGCTAGGCAACTGCTGCGTGAGGCTGGTGGTTATGGCGGCATTATCGCCAAAATCGAACGTGCTGAAGCCTTAGACGAAATAGACGGCATTTTGCAGACCGCCGAAGGTATTATGGTGGCACGCGGTGATTTGGGGGTGGAAGTTGGCGATGCGGCTTTACCTCCGATTCAGAAAAGTCTGATCGCCAAAGCGCGGCGCATGAATAAAGTGGTCATTACGGCGACGCAAATGATGGAGTCGATGATCCAAAATGCTATTCCCACTCGCGCAGAAGTTTTTGATGTGGCCAATGCGGTACTGGATGGTACTGATGCAGTGATGCTGTCCGGTGAAACGGCGGTTGGTAAATATCCGGTTAAAGTCATCGAAGCGGTCGATCGGATTTGTTTACAGGCCGAGCAACAACGCGAAATTCGTGTTTCCAGACATCGTATTGACTCGCAATTTGAGCAGATGGATGAAGCTATCGCCATGGCAGCAATGTATTTGGCGAATCATTTGGACGTCAAAGTGATTGCCGCGTTAACAGAATCGGGCTCGACGCCACTCTGGATGTCCCGGATAAGCTCTGGTATTCCGATTTTTGCGTTAACACCACATCTGGCCAGTCAGCGGCGAGTGACCTTGTATCGCGGTGTTTATCCGGTGGCTTTTAAGGTTGAGCATACCGATCATAGTGCACTGAACAGGGAGGTAATTGATGAGTTGCAGCGTCGCGGCGTGGTTCGTGATGGTGATATAGTGATTATCACCAAAGGTGATCTGGAAAGCCCCGGCAGCACCAATGCAATGAAGCTGGTCAAGGTTGGTGAAATGGTGCCGTCAGGTGATCAAGGCAGCTGCGAATAACCGCAAACAACAGGAGTCATTATGGCGTTAATTGCCCTAAGGCAGTTACTGGACTATGCCGCAGAAAATCAATTTGCGGTACCGGCCTTTAATGTCAGTAATCTGGAACAAGTACAGGCGATAATGCAGGCGGCGGATGCCGTCGACAGTCCGGTGATCATGCAGGCCAGTGTCGGTGCGCGTGATTATGCCGGAGAACCCTTTCTCCGCCACCTGGTGCTGGCGGCAGTAGAACAATACCCGCATATTCCGTTGGTGCTGCATCAGGATCATGGAGCCAATCCCGCAGTATGCGTGCGCGCTATCCAGTCGGGATTCAGTTCGGTGATGATGGATGGTTCCCTGCACGAAGATATGAAAACACCCTCGGAATTTGATTACAACGTCCGCGTTACCCGCGAAGTTGCCGATATTGCGCATGCCTGCGGCGTCTCAGTTGAAGGTGAGCTCGGTTGTCTTGGATCGCTCGAAACCGGTGAAATGGGTGAGGAGGACGGCCATGGTGCTGAGGGGAAACTGGACCAAAGCCAATTATTGACCGATCCGGACGAAGCCGTTGAGTTTGTTCGCTTAACCAACGTTGATGCGCTGGCCGTAGCCATTGGTACCAGCCATGGTGCGTATAAATTTTCCAAACCGCCGACCGGCGAAGTACTGGCTATCAGCCATTTAAAAACCTTACAACAACGTTTACCCAATACCCATTTTGTCATGCATGGTTCGAGTTCAGTGCCACAGGATTGGCTGGCAGTAATCAATCAATACGGCGGTGATATTGCAGAAACTTATGGTGTACCAGTTCCGGAAATTGTCGAGGGCATTCAATATGGCGTGCGCAAGGTCAATATTGATACCGATTTACGCATGGCGGCGACCGGTGCCATCCGCCAGTTTTTACATGATGAAAACAATGCGGCGATTTTTGATCCGCGAAAATTTCTGAAAGCGGCCACGGCGGCCATGCAAACCATTTGTGAAGCGCGCTATCAAGCATTTGGCAGCGCCGGTCATGCCGGTAAAATCAAACCGTTACCATTAAGCGCCATGGTTAAGCGCTATGCCTGACGGGACGCAAATGATGGCAGTTTTAAACCGTGAGTGCTGGCGGTGAATCAGGTAAACTACGCGGCTTGTCGCCGCTTTTTCAGGAAGCTGTCTTGACACAATTATTGGCAATTGCTGCCGGTGGCGCCATCGGATCAGTTTTACGGTTTTTGATGTCCAACGGTGTTTATCGCCTGATGGGCCGGGATTTTCCGTATGGCACATTGGTGGTGAACGTATTCGGTTCTTTGTGTATCGGCGTGTTGTTTGTATTGCTGGTAGAACGGCTCAGTCTGTCGCCGGAATGGCGCGCTGGCATATTCGTAGGTGTTATTGGCGCTTTCACAACGTTTTCGACTTTTTCGCTGGAAACGCTGG
>CAYYRO010000056.1:14238-14612 GCA_964474075.1 uncultured Methylophaga sp. | reverse complement strand
CTGATCAGAACCAATGACCAGCGCTGATAAATTTTTTTCCGCCACTTTGCGAGCTTTGTTTTCGGCAAGACGCAACACCAGCTGGGCCGGTGATTCACCGATTAACGGCGATTCATCGATATTCGGCGAGGCTGTGGTAAAAGGCAAATGAAGCTTTGCCAGTAATTCACTGCGATAGGGCGAACTGGAACCTAGAATAAGTGGTTGCATAATTCCTCAGGTAATAACGGTTGGCTGGTCACGGCCAGTCATTAATTTGATTTGCGCCAGAGCATCAGCAAGCTCAATCAAATCACTCAACGCCGTTTGCGAATCTTGCAATAATTTATCCGGCGTATCTTCAAACTTTTCGATGTAAACCCTTAAGGTCGCGC
>CAYYRO010000056.1:0-14228 GCA_964474075.1 uncultured Methylophaga sp. | reverse complement strand
ACGAAAATGCCGGAATAGTAAGCGAGCCGCTACTTCGCCCATTTGTTCAGCGTTTCCGCCTTCGGTACCGGTTCCGGATAAACGGAAAATCATCCGCGCCCCATCATCAAAGCCAATACGGATACCTTGATGATCAGCAAAACTGTCATCGACCGGATCCCGATAGCTGAAATCATCGGCAAACCGTACCGTACGATCACCGAAGATTTTCCCCGGTAATTTGTGCATTTTTTCGTGGAGTTGCTTAATCAATAATTCCGCTTTATCAGATGGCACAGCTTCATAATCATGGCGGGTGTAATAATTACGGCCAAATTTCTGCCAGTGTTGCTCAGCAATTGCGGCAACCGATTGTTGTCTAGCTGCCAAAATATTCAGCCAGCAAAGTACTGCCCACAGGCCGTCTTTTTCGCGAATATGATCGGAGCCGGTGCCAAAGCTTTCTTCACCACACAAAGTCGCCATGCCGGCATCAAGCAAATTACCGAAAAATTTCCAGCCGGTTGGTGTTTCAAATAACGGAATATTCAGTGCTTCGGCCACCCGATCTGCTGCCTGACTGGTCGGCATTGAGCGGGCAATGCCTTTTAAGCCTTTTTGATAGGCCGGAATCAATTCAGCATTGGCGGCGATAATTGCCAAACTGTCCGATGGGGTGACAAAAAATTGCTTGCCGAGAATCATATTGCGATCGCCGTCACCATCCGATGCCGCGCCAAAATCCGGCGCATCATCAGCAAACATAACAGCAACCAATTCTTCGGCATAAGTAAGGTTAGGATCAGGATGTCCTCCGGCGAAATCTGGCTGGGGAATACCATTCATCACTGTACCGGGCGCAGCGCCTAAACGTTTTTCGAGAATTTCGATGGCATAAGGACCCGTAATCGCATGCATCGCATCAAAGCGCATTTGAAACCGGCCATTACAAAGCAGGCTGCGAATCGCCGGGAAATCAAAGATATCGGCCATTAAATCAGCATAGTCGCTAACCGGATCAATGATTTCTATCTGCAAATCCCTGAGTTTTTGTTGGCCTGTCTGCGTTAAATCTATATCGGCTGCTTCGACAATCTGATATTCGCTGATGGCCTGACTGCGCTGAAAAATAGCGTTGGTAATTTTTTCGGGCGCCGGGCCCCCGTTAGCAACATTAAATTTAATACCAAAATCGCCATCCGGTCCGGCCGGGTTATGGCTGGCTGATAAAACAATGCCACCAAAACTGTTGGTTTTACGGATCACACATGAAACAGCAGGGGTCGATAACAGACCGTGCTGACCGATAATCAACTTGCCAACGCCATGCGCTGCCGCCATTTTGACAATGACCTGAATTGCCGTTTCATTATAAAAACGACCATCACCACCAACGACTAACGTCTGACCGCGGACGTCACCGACTGCCTCCAGCATTGCCTGAACAAAATTCTCTAAATAATGCGGTGTTTGGATCTGACGGACTTTTTTGCGTAGCCCTGAGGTTCCAGGACGCTGATCGGTAAACGCAGTGCTAGCAACGTTGGCAATTGTCATGATGTATCCTAAAACAGGGAAAGCGATTCGCCAGTGAAATGTTCTTTTCTGCAGGCATCTATTTGGCACTATACTGGCATCATGTCAGGCACTCAACAGGGTTCAGCAAGCTTAATGCGGCTTGCCACATATGCTTCCGTGGCAACAGCGGCGAGCTTGATTTTTGCCAAAGCCTGGGCCTGGTGGCAATCAGACTCTGTCAGCATGTTGGCAACGTTAACAGACTCCAGTCTGGATTTACTGTCTTCACTGGTTACGTTGTTTGCTATTTATCACGCACTACAACCCGCAGATAAAGAACACCGGTTCGGTCATGGCAAAGCAGAACCATTAGCCGGCCTGTGGCAAGCCTTGTTTGTATCCGTATCCGCGCTATTTTTGCTTTATCAGGCGGTGCAGCGACTGATTACACCACAACCCATTACCGATGCTGTCGTTACCAGTATTGGCGTGATGCTGTTTGCCATCTTTATGACCGGTTTATTGTTGTTGTTTCAGCGGCATGTCATCAACCGGACGGGGTCAACGGCTATCAGTGCTGATGCGTTACATTACAAAACAGACTTTTTAATTAATATCAGTATCATCGTGGCGATTGTAATGACCGCCGCCGGTTGGCATAGGGTCGATGCATTAATGGCGATAGCGATAGCCTTTTATATCCTGCTTAGTGCCTGGCAAATTATGTGCGATGCCATCAATTTATTAATGGATCATGAATTACCCGTCGAACAGCGGCAGCAAATTCAGGATTTGGTTTTAAAACATGCTGAAGTTCGCGGTTTGCATGATTTGCGTACCCGTCAGTCAGGACTTCAGATATTTATTCAGTTGCATTTAGAATTAGATGGCGATTTAAGCCTGCGTCAAGCGAATGTAATTTCTCGGCAGGTTGAACAAGATTTAAGCGAACAATTTGCCGATGCTCAAGTGCTGATCAATACGCACCCTGCTGGGGATTGCCAATAATTTTATTAGCGTGCATTGTCATCAATGCGTCACAGTAGGCTGCAAAAAAAGTATAATTGACACAGTTTTTAGGAGATTGCTGCTTGTTGGATTCATTGTTGGTCGAAAGCATCGTAATGATTGCGTTGTTATTGTTGCTCATTACCTGGCTATTGTTTCGGCTTAAAACCCGCCGACAAAGCGCCAATCATCGTATCCATAAAATCCTCAAGCCGCATCAATTAGCCGAAGCAAGACAATTAATCATTCCCGATGGTATTGGCGGATTATTAGAAATTGAGCATTTGGTGATGCTTAAACAGGGCTTGCTGATCATGCATCGGTTTCCGCTTAGTGGTCATCTATATGGCGCCGAGAAAATTGATCAGTGGACACAACTGGTTGATGGTCGTAGCTATAAGTTTGCTAACCCCCTGATGCATTTATTGCATGTACAGCAATCTTTGTCATTACTGGCACCGAAAGTCCCCATTTATACGCATGTGGTGTTTACCGGTCACTGTAATTTTCCCAAGGGCAAACCGGATAAAGTGTCACTGTTAAGTACGCTGGAAAACGATCTTGAGTATATTTTTAAGCAAGCGCCATTACCTGAGACCGCATTGCAAAAAATCTGGCATTCAGTATTAAAAATTGCCAGACATAACGGTCACCCTGCGGCGGAGGTTTATCAGTGATTGAAACAGCCAAACCTTTAGTGGTAGCGATTTCATCACGGGCATTATTTGATCTTGATGAAAGTCATCACATATACGAGCAAGAGGGCACAGAAGCCTATTGTCAGTATCAAATCGCTAATGAAGATGTTCCGTTGCAACCGGGCGGCGCCTTTAATTTAGTACGCAAATTATTGGCACTCAATGACAATAATCCCAAAACCCCGCGTGTCGAAATCATTCTTTTATCGCGCAACAGTGCTGATACCGGATTACGTGTTTTTAATTCCATCCAGCATCATGCGTTGAAAATCAGCCGGGCAGTATTTACCTCCGGAAGCAGTCCTTATCGTTATGTAGCACCCTTCAGCGCCAGCCTGTTTTTATCTACCAGCCCTGAAGATGTGCGTATGGCACTTGATGCCGGCATTGCGGCAGCAACGATTTTTCCATCCAATGTTGGCAACAATTCTGAATTTGAAGAACTGCGCATCGCTTTTGACGGCGACGCTGTGCTGTTTTCTGATGAATCAGAGCGCATTTTTAAAGAACGCGGTCTGGAAGCCTTTACCCAAAATGAACAAAAAACTGCCCGCGAACCTTTATCTGGCGGGCCTTTCAAAGACTTTTTGTTAGCCTTGAATCGTATCCAGACTGAATATCCGGAAAATCAGGCGCCTATTCGTACCGCATTGGTCACTGCCCGATCTGCACCAGCACACGAACGCGTTATTCGCACGTTACGCGAGTGGGGCATTCGTATAGATGAAGCAATTTTTCTTGGGGGAATGGAAAAAGGCCCTTTTTTAAAATCATTTGGCGCTGATATATTTTTTGACGATCAAGAACAACACTGTGAATCAGCCAAAGCCCATGTGGCTACAGGTCATGTGCCCCATGGTATTGCCAATCAACCCAAAAAAATAATCTCTGAGGAATAAGCGTGGCCAAGCAAGGAGAGGGCGTTCAGCGCTTTATTCGGCAACTGAGCGAAGACAAAATGCCGGTATTTTCCAATACCGTCACTGAAGTAACCAATGTCGTTAGCAGTCAGGATACCTCTGCGGTGGATGTCGCCAGAGTCATTCTGCGTGACGCGGCGTTAACCGGTCGCTTACTGAAAATGGCTAATAGCATGCATTACAATCGTCAGGGCCAGATTATCAGTACGGTTTCCAGAGCCGTTATGGTTATTGGTTTTGAGCAGGTTAAAGCGCTGGCATTAACTTTGGTTTTGGTTGACAGCCTGGCCGATGGCAAACAGCGCCAGAAGCTTATAGAAGAGATGGCGCAATCATTTCATGCTGCCATTCAGGCGCAGGAACTGGCGGTGAAAATGAAATTACCCCAGGCCGAAGATATTTTTATTGCTGCATTGTTATCCCGGCTGGGTAATATGGCTTTTTGGGCATTTGCCGATGAGCAAGCCGAACAAATTCTTGACCTGATAAACAAACAATCAATGCCTGAAGAAGCAGCCGAAATGGAAGTGCTGGGTTTTACGCTGCAGAGTCTGACGCGCGGTCTCAGTGAAGCCTGGTTGCTGGGAGATATGCTTGAAAAAAGTCTGAATCCCCGTAACCATGATGCAGCCACTGAAATCATTCGCAGCGCCAATCAACTGGCGATGGTTTCGCAACAGGGCTGGAAAAACGAGCAAACTCAGCAATGGCTTACGGACACCGCTAAACAGTTGGATATGAAGCAAGCTGATCTGACCGATCTGGTTTACCGAAATGCACAGCAAGCCCGGCAAATTACCCGTTTATGTGGCATTAATGATGCTGAGTTATATATCGCCAAACCGCCCAATGCTCCCGAAGAATTATCTGAATCAGAATCGGTCATCGATATTGGTGGGGATATAGAAATCGAAGCAAATGCTGTCGATGAGCCACCTCAACCTGACGCGATGTTGCAACTGCAAATGTTGCAGGATATTTCAGCCGCTTTACAGGAAAAGCCTGGTCTAAATGTCATTCTCGAAATGGTGCTGGAGGGGATTTATCGGGGCATTGCCATGGACCGGGCTATTTTTACCGTGCTGTCACCAGATCGCAAAAAGCTGCAATGTAAATATGCTCTGGGGGCAGATCACGAAAAGCTAAATGATGAACTCATCATCGACATTACGCATCCAACTAATGTTTTTGCCAAAGCACTTAAAGAGACTCGTGCGCAGTTATTACCTGCTGATCCCCGTGAGCTAAACGGCACCCTGGCTAAAACCACGCTCGACTTGCTGGGTAAACCTCCTTATCTATTAATGCCGGCGATAGTTGCCGGAAAAGTCATTGGTTTATTCATTGCTGATCGTAATCCCACGCAACGCACAATTGATAAAGCCGACCAGATGGCATTTCAGCAGTTTTGTCAGCAGGCGAATATGGGATTAACGTTTTTAAAACTGCAAGGCTAGTTTTGCCAAGTTTAACTGGCTATAATAGCCGACTTGATTAGGTATAAAGGTATATCTGAGAAGCATTGCGAGAGTGGCGGAACTGGTAGACGCGCTGGATTTAGGTTCCAGTAGGGCAACCTGTGAGAGTTCGAGTCTCTCCTCTCGTACCATCCGAAATTGCTGGTCAACACCAACAATATTCTGATCCCCCATGTTTGAGGTAAAGAATGCAAGTTACTGTAGAAAATGTCAGCGAATTAGGCCGCAAAATGACGGTCACCGTTGAAGATGCCAATATTGAGCAAGCGGTACAAAAACGTTTAGCGTCGATTCGTCCCAGCGTCAAAATGGCAGGCTTCCGTCCCGGTAAAGTGCCGATGACTATGGTTACTAAAACCCACGGCCCGGCGGCACGGCGTGAAGTTATTGACCAAGTCGTTCAAGAGAGCATGCGTGAAGCGTTCTCGCAGGAAAAGGTTAACCCTGCCAGTACACCTAACATTGACAGCATGAAAGAAGAAGGTTCAGCACTGATTTATACCCTGAACTATGAAATCTTTCCGGAACTTGAATCTATCAAGCTCGACAAGCTGAAACTGGAAAAAACTGTTGCTGAAGTCAATGATGAAGATGTCGATACCATGCTCGACACTTTGCGTGAACAACGCGCGACATGGGAGCCATTAAAACGTGCTGCCAAAGAAGAAGATGGCGTTACCATCGATTTTATTGGCCGCATTGATGGCGAAGAATTCCAGGGTGGCAAAGGCAAAGATGTCTTGGTTGTTATCGGCAATGGCAGTATGTTGCCAGAATTCGAAGAACAATTAGTTGGTGTGAAAGCCGATCAAGAAACAACGATTACCATGACTTTCCCAGAAGATTACCGTGCCGAACACCTGCGTGGTAAAACAGCAGAGTTTAGCGTTACCGTCAAACAAGTTGCTAAGAAAAAACTGCCAAAACTCGATAAAGAATTCGCCGAATTATGCGGTGTTGAAGGCGGCGTGGCGGCACTGAAAAAAGAAGTTCGTGCCAATATGGAGCGTGAGCTGAGCTCTACGTTGAAAGCGAAAAACAAACGTGCAGCAATGGACGCTGTCGCAGCCAATAATGACATCACCTTGCCAGAAGCCCCGGTTGAGCGTGAAGCCCGTTATCTGATGGAACAAGCCAAAAACAATTTGCGTCAGCAGGGCGTTAATGTTGAAGGTCTGCCTTTTGAATTGGATGCTTTCAAAGATAGCGCTGGAAAACGCGTCAAACTGAGCTTGTTAATTGGCAAAATCATCTCTGACAATGGCATCAAACCAGACGAAGCGAAAGTCAAAGAAGCGATTGATGCAATCGCAGCAAGCTATGAAGATCCTGAAGATGTTGTGAACTACTACATGACAAATCAGGACAAACTCTCAGAAATCCAAATGATGGTTGTCGAAGACGCCGTGGTTGATTGGATCTATGACCATGTTAAAGTAGTTGAGAGTACCTCTTCATTCAAAGAAGTGATGGAAGCGGCCAAATAATATTACCGCTTAATGACATGAAGAAGCCCGTGCTCAACGAGATTGGGCACGGGCTTATTTTTTGGGCTTAATGACAGGAATATTAATGAGCAATATCTTTACCGGTGAAAGCCAACCCGTCAGCAATGCGTTAGTACCGATTGTCGTTGAACAAACTTCACGGGGCGAGCGTTCTTATGATATTTATTCTCGACTGTTAAAAGAACGTGTGATTTTTCTGGTCGGCCAGGTCGAAGACCATATGGCCAATCTGGTGGTCGCACAAATGCTGTTTCTGGAATCAGAAAACCCCGATAAAGACATTCATTTGTATATTAATTCTCCGGGCGGTGCGGTTACAGCGGGCCTGGCGATTTACGACACCATGCAATTTATTAAACCTGATGTCAGTACCTTATGTATTGGTCAAGCGGCCAGTATGGGGGCGTTATTATTGACCGCTGGTGCAGCGGGCAAACGCTTTGCGTTACCTAATTCCCGGATGATGGTGCATCAGCCACTGGGCGGATTTCAGGGGCAGGCATCGGATTTTGACATTCATGCCAAAGAAATTCTCAATATCCGTGAGCGTTTGAATCGAATTATGTCGCATCACACTGGTCAGGATATTAAGAAGATTGAAAAAGACACCGATCGTGACAACTTTATGAATGGAGAACAGGCTGCAAGTTATGGTCTAATTGATACGGTGTTGACCAAACGTCCCGACGAACAAGCCTGAAAACCCAAAAAGTAGGAATCTAGTGCAATGAGCGACGACAAGAAAAACGACGATAAATTACTGTACTGTTCTTTTTGCGGCAAAAGTCAGCATGAAGTAAAAAAACTGATTGCCGGTCCATCGGTTTTTGTCTGTGATGAATGCGTCGAACTTTGCAACGACATTATCCGCGAAGAAATGCAGGAGCAGAAAGTCGATCCGGCTGAGTCTAAACTGCCATCGCCGCACGAAATTAATAAAGCGCTGGATAATTATGTTATTGGCCAGGAAAAGGCCAAACGGGTCTTATCGGTTGCGGTATATAACCACTACAAACGTCTGCGCCATGGCCATCAAACAGATGATGTTGAATTATCAAAAAGTAATATCCTGCTGATTGGTCCGACCGGTAGCGGTAAAACCCTGCTGGCTGAAACGCTGGCCCGGCAGTTGAATGTGCCGTTTACAATGGCTGATGCGACCACGTTAACGGAAGCCGGTTATGTCGGCGAAGACGTCGAAAATATCATTCAGAAGTTATTGCAAAAATGTGAATACGATGTCGAAAAAGCCGAAACAGGCATTGTTTACATTGATGAAATCGACAAGATCTCGAAAAAATCTGACAATCCATCTATCACCCGTGATGTTTCCGGTGAAGGCGTGCAACAAGCGTTGTTGAAACTTATCGAAGGCACCATTGCTTCAGTACCGCCACAAGGTGGCCGTAAACATCCGCAGCAAGAGTTTTTGCAGGTTGATACCAGCAAAATCTTATTCATCTGTGGCGGTGCGTTCGCTGGTTTGGATAAAGTTATTCGTAACCGTACCCATAAAGGTGGCATTGGTTTTTCGGCTGATGTGAAAAGTGTTGAAACCCAGAAAAGCTTTGGTGAAGCACTGCAAGTTGTTGAACCAGAAGACTTGATTCAATATGGTTTGATACCAGAATTCGTAGGTCGTTTGCCGGTCGTGGCAACGCTTAATGAACTGGATGAAAAAGCCCTGGTCCAAATTCTGACTGAGCCCAAAAATGCCTTGTCTAAGCAATACCAAAAATTGTTTGACTTGGAAGATTGTGAGCTGGAATTTCGTGATGATGCGCTGCGCGCGATTGCCCGTAAGGCAATGGAGCGTAAAACCGGTGCGCGCGGGCTGCGATCAATTATTGAAAATGTGCTGCTGGATACCATGTTTGATCTGCCATCACTCGACAATGTCAGTAAAGTTGTTATCGATGAAAGCGTTATCAATGGCGAAAACGCGCCAATTCTGATTTATCAGGACCAAAGCAAGGATCTCGCTGCCGGCGAAAAATAACCGCCGCGTTCTTTAAAGCTGCCAGTATCAGGCAATCAGTTTTACTGATTGCTTGATTTCTGCATGGCTGTCCCCATATAACCAGCAATTGTAATCACGCATGCTTTTTCAGCATGTTAACGAGGTCCGCTTGATGGAAAATGAATCAAAAACCGCTGTTACCAATGATGCTTTAAGCAAAGTGCCAGTGTTGCCTTTGCGTGATGTGGTGGTTTATCCACACATGGTTATCCCCTTGTTTGTCGGTCGTGAAAAATCGATCAAAGCGCTGGAAGCAGCAACGGATGAAAATCAGCAAATTTTGCTGGTTGCCCAAAAAGACTCTGGCGAAGATGCGCCGAGCACCGATAATCTTTATGAAACCGGTACGCTGGCGAATATTCTGCAGTTACTGAAACTCCCTGACGGTACCGTTAAAGTACTGGTCGAAGGTACGCAACGTGCCCGCGTCGCCCTGTTTGAGAACAGCAATGATTTCTTTGAAGCTGAAGTAGTGGTGATTCAGGATGAACATCCTGAGCAACGTGAAGCTGATGTGCTGATGCGTACATTGCTGGGTCAGTTTGAGCAGTACGTCAAACTCAACAAAAAAATCCCGCCGGAAGTTATCGCTTCATTGTCTAGCATTGAAGATGTTGCCCGTATGGCTGATACCGTTGCCGCGCACATGACATTGAAGCTGGAAGATAAGCAACAGCTGCTTGAAATGGCAGATGTCAAAGATCGTATCGAAAAGCTGATGGCCTATCTGGAATCAGAAATCGATATTCAGCAAATTGAAAAGCGTATTCGTAGCCGCGTCAAAAAACAAATGGAAAAAAGCCAGCGTGAATACTATTTGAATGAGCAGCTGAAAGCTGTTCAGAAAGAGCTGGGCGAACTAGATGATAATGGTAATGAAGTCGATGATTTAGCAGATAAAATTGCTGAAGCCGGCATGCCTGCTGAAGCCAGAAATAAAGCCGAATCAGAGCTTAAAAAACTGAGAATGATGTCGCCAATGTCGGCTGAAGCCACGGTGGTGCGTAACTACATCGAATCACTGCTGGAAGTGCCGTGGAAAAAACGTTCACGGGTAATGCTGGATCTGGATCGCGCGCAAACTGTGCTGGACGAGGATCATTACGGCCTCGAAAAAGTTAAAGACCGCATTCTTGAATACCTTGCCGTGCAAAAACGCGTCAAAAAACTCAAAGGACCTATTTTGTGTCTGGTAGGGCCGCCCGGCGTTGGTAAAACGTCAATCGCCCAATCAATCGCACGCGCCACAAACCGTAAATTTACCCGTATGGCATTGGGCGGTGTCCGTGATGAAGCCGAAATTCGCGGCCATCGCCGGACATACATTGGCTCTATGCCCGGTAAAGTGATTCAGAATATTTCTAAAACAGAAGTGAAAAATCCGCTGTTTTTGCTCGATGAGATCGACAAAATGGCACAGGATTTTCGTGGTGATCCGGCTTCAGCATTGCTGGAAGTGTTAGATCCTGAACAAAACTCAACATTTGCCGATCATTATTTAGAAGTGGAATATGATTTGTCAGATGTCATGTTCGTTTGCACAGCAAACACGCTGAATATTCCGGATGCACTGCGTGATCGGATGGAAATTATTCGTCTGGCTGGTTACACCGAAGATGAAAAACTCAATATTGCATTGCAATATCTACTGCCTAAAGCTATTAAAGATAATGGTTTAAAAGCGAAAGAAGTGGAAATCACCAGTGACGCAATTATGGAAATTATTCGCCGCTACACGCGCGAAGCCGGTGTACGTAATTTGCAACGGGAAATCTCAAAAATCTGTCGCAAACTGGTTAAACAGATCCTCAAAGATGCGCCTGAAGAAAAAGTGATTGTCACCAAAGATAATCTTGAAGATTATCTCGGTGTTTATCATTACCAATATGGTATTGCAGATGAAAATGATCGCATTGGTCAGGTCACCGGGCTTGCCTGGACAGAAGTCGGTGGTGAATTACTGACAATCGAATCAGCAGTCATGCCTGGTAAAGGCAAAGCCAGCTATACCGGTAAACTCGGTGATGTTATGCAGGAGTCTATTCAGGCAGCAACCACCGTGGTGCGTTCTCGCGCGGCAGACTGGGGTATTGCTGATGACTTCATGCAAACCCACGATTTGCATATTCACGTACCAGAGGGCGCGACACCGAAAGATGGCCCAAGTGCTGGTATTGGCATGTGTACCGCATTACTATCAGCGATTACTGCGATCCCGGTGAAAGCCAATGTGGCGATGACCGGTGAAATTACGTTACGCGGCGAAGTGCTGGCGATTGGCGGTTTAAAAGAAAAATTGCTGGCAGCACATCGTGGTGGCATCGATACTGTCCTGATTCCTAAAGACAATGTTAAGGATCTGCGGGAAATCCCGGAAAATGTCAAAAAAGGGTTAACTATTATTCCGGTACAGTGGATCAATGAAGTACTGGAAGTGGCATTGCAGGCGATGCCGACGGCACGTCCGGAACCTGAGCCATCTCCGGCAGTCATGACCAATGACAAGCCTGGTTTTCATGAAGTAAATACACAGAACCGGCATTAATGGCATAGCAGAGAGATAACAATGACCCCGATTCAACAACAACGGCTGATTGGTGCAGGATTACTGGTATTGCTGGTTGCTGTGCTGGCTTATGTGGTGTTAAGCAAAGTCGGTCAGCATCAAACTGAGCAAAATCTGGAATTGCCTGAACCAATTGAGTTTTCATCAGTGATTGAACCAATTGATGGTGATGGGGTCGAATCTGTTCAAAATTCGGATGAGGCAATGGTTGATGCGGATTTGCAGCAAACAACCACAGCCGAAGATATGGTCATTGCCGGTAATGATATTGAAACCTCGGATGCGGAATCTGAGCCTGCAAAACCTGCCGAACCATCAGTAACGGAAACAACGGATGATAAACCAGTAGCAACTACCGAAACACCACAGCCTCAGCCAATGCAGCGTCCGTCAGCACAAGCGGAAACGACTGCCCCTGAAGCGGCTTCCAAAAATACGGATATGCCAACGGTGGTTGCCGAACCTAATGCTGGCACAGCTGTAACTGGCGAGCGCTGGTTGATACAACTGGGCAGTTTTTCAGTACAGAATAACGCGCAGTCATTAAAAGCTGAAGCAGAAAAACTGGGATATAAACCCTACATCGAAAACAGTCAAACAGATATAGGCCTGATTTATCGGGTTCGCCTGCCAGAAATGGCGAGTCGAGCACAGGCAGATGAAGCTGCAGCTCGGCTTGAAAAACAACTTAACATTAAAACTCAGGTCTCCAAACAATAAAGCTGAAAGCACTTTTTTTAACTGCATCACAAACACGCAAAGCTCATGGGCGCGCTTGATGCTATCTGCTAAAATATGATGTTTAGCCAGCAGCGTAGCGCGGAGAACATATGAACTGGGTTGATTTTCTTATCATCGGTATCATTTTGTTGTCCGCAACTATCAGTATTGTCCGCGGCTTTATCCGAGAAGTGTTGTCGTTGCTAAGCTGGATTTTGGCCTTTTGGGTTGCGCTGATGTTTCATGCGCATTTGGCGAGTTTGTTGGTGCCTTATGTTGACACGCCATCAATACGTTTGTTTGCTGCCTTTTTTGTATTGTTTGTGGTGACGCTGATATTGGGCGCACTGGTTAACCATCTGATTTCACAATTAGTCGAAAAAACGGGTTTAACGGGTACCGATCGGGCGCTGGGCGTCATATTTGGTTTATTGCGCGGCGCAGCGATTGTGACTTTGCTGGTGCTGGTTGCCGGGCTCACGCCGATGCCATCGGATGCTTGGTGGCAAAACTCCTTAATGATTGAACATTTTGAACAACTGGCAATGTGGGTAGTGAATTTGTTGCCGGAAGATATCGCTACCCATATCAACTTCAATTCATCCTGGCAGGACTGACTTATGTGTGGAATTATTGGTATCGTGGCTCATTCAGAAGTCAATCAGGCGCTTTATGATGGCCTGACTGTGCAGCAGCATCGTGGACAGGATGCTGCTGGCATTGTGACTTGTGATGAAGAAGGCCGGTTTTGTCTGCGTAAAGACAATGGCTTGGTTAAAGATGTATTCCATACCCGGCATATGATTCGTCTGAAAGGCAATATGGGTATCGGCCATATCCGTTATCCGACGGCGGGTTGTTCGACCTCAGCAGAGTCACAACCGTTTTATGTCAACTCGCCTTATGGTATTGCCTTGGCGCATAACGGTAATCTGACCAATACTAAACTACTCAAAGATGAGCTCTTCAAGAGCGACCGTCGGCATTTAAATACCGAATCTGATTCTGAAGTGCTGCTGAATATTTTAGCCCACGAGTTGCAAACCGCAGGCAAACTGAAACCGCAACCGGAAGATATTTTTAACGCGGTTCGTCAAGTGCACAAACGTTGTAAAGGTGCTTATGCTGCTGTTGCGATGATTGCTGGTGTTGGCATGCTGGCATTTCGCGATCCATATGGTATTCGCCCTGCGGTTATTGGCGAACGCGATACTACCAATGGTAAAGAGTATATGTTTGCCTCAGAAAGTGTCGCTATTGATACTCTGGATTATGAGTTAATGCGTGATATCGCGCCAGGTGAATGCATCTTTATCGATATGAATGGCCAGTTTCATAGCCAGCAATGTGCTGAAAAACCGGTTATGTCACCCTGTATTTTCGAATATGTTTATTTCGCTCGTCCGGATTCGATGATAGATGGTATTTCGGTACATAAAAGCCGGATGCGTATGGGGACCAAACTGGCCGAAAAAATTCTTCGCGAATGGCCGGATCACGATATTGATGTCGTTATTCCTATCCCCGATACCAGTCGCAGCGCCGCTTTACAGCTATCGTATGATTTGGGTGTTGTTTATCGTGAAGGCTTTATCAAAAACCGCTATATCGGCCGTACCTTTATTATGCCGGGACAGACCCAGCGTAAAAAATCAGTGCGTCAGAAATTAAATCCGATTGATCTGGAGTTTCGCGGCAAGAATGTTTTGCTGGTCGATGATTCGATTGTTCGCGGCACCACGTCGCAGCAAATCGTGCAAATGGCGCGTGACGCCGGTGCCGAAAAAGTCTATCTGGCTTCCGCAGCACCGCC
>CAYYRO010000055.1:0-14628 GCA_964474075.1 uncultured Methylophaga sp. | reverse complement strand
ACCCCAGCCGCGCCCGCATCGAAACGCTCCCGGTCATCTGCCAGCAGACCGCGCCATTTCAATGTATCTGGATCCCGTACTAATAAGGATTCCAGCACATAGTTCTGCACATCAGCAGAATAGGCGTCAGCAGACACCAATGGCGTCAGGGTTTTCAGACCACTGGCAAAGGCCAGCCTTAACCAATCACCTTGCGCAAAATCCGGTTCATCCATCGCTTGCCGGGCACGCGCAAAGGCATCAACTTCTGCCTCAATTTCATTATCTGTTTTAACCGTGTTAACGCTATTAAATTGACCACTACGCAGCGCTTTCTCAAGCTCCCGTAACACAGTGCGACTAGTACGAATATCTTTGGACTGTTCGTCCATAATGCGACGCATATCATCCATGCGCGTCCACTGACGATCAATTTGCACCATCAACAATAGCAACAGAATGACCACCAAACTGATTGCTATCCAAAAGCCTGAACGACTGATGCCTGCCTGTCCGTTTTTCATATTATTATTTGCCCTGGTCACGTTTCGTTGAACGGTTTTAATTTTGCAGATTGACCAACTGCGGTCAACAAGGTTTCCGGTAACGGCTTATTGTTGATGTTTTTCGCAGCCGGCAAAAACCTGAGCTTCAACATCCGATTCCGACAGACCGTCAGGAAAGGTATAGGCAAGATTTATAGCTAAATCAACTGTGCGCAAGAATTCATCATTGACGAAATCCGGGCGCAATGTTTGTTGTACTTCTTGTTTACTTTTGCCGGATTGTTTGTGGTGATAGTAATCTCCGGTCAGCGCTGAAATCGTTTCACACTGTTTATTATCCGGCTGACCTAGCCCCATCGGCGGTTGCGACAGAACTGGCACCGCCAGTAACAGACCAGCACCGGCCAAAATACCGGAGACGATTTTATTCATAACGGGCTCCCAGAGTGTTTGCGCACATGGCGTTGAACAACGCGTGCTTTAGCTAGGACTCGTCTATTTCAGGAAATATCCCGCTTAAGAATAACCCGCTGAATTAAACCTATTGCTTGGTCGGTAACGGCGTCATTTGACTAGTGAATATACGCACGACTTCACCATTTTTTAATAGCACATGGGTTTCCGGCAATCCCTTTGGATGTACTAACCATTTGTGGAAAACATCCTCATCACCATTGCTGCGGGGACGGACATGTTCGCTGACATAACTCGGTTCCCAAGTCTTACCACATTGGCTTTCAACATCTGCCGGTGTCATGCCAACTTCTATTGCTGATCTGACGCCACAGCTAACCGACTCAACTTCGTTGCTGCCACCTGCAAACGCGATAGAACTGCCTAGCAGCAGTGTCAAACCAGAAAAAATATACAAACGCATTTTGGCTCTCCCACTTTTAAAGTGAGTAATATGCGACCCTGAATGGACAGCGTCAACTACCTGCATCACAGAAATCAGATTGGGTGTTTGCTTTGAGCTTTGTATACTGAGGTTAGTCTGTGCTTAGGAGTTGATATGGCTGTTCGTCCAACACAAGATCCGATCTACATTCCTTATAGTGGATCGCAATTACTGGCGACACCTTTGTTGAATAAAGGCACCGCTTTTTCGGCCAGCGAACGTCGTGAGTTTAATTTAACCGGCTTGATTCCTGCGCGATATGAAACACTGGATGAACAGACGCAGCGAGCTTATTTACAGTATCAAAGCTTTGCTGAGGCAATTAACAAACATATTTATCTGCGCATGGTGCAGGACACCAACGAAACGCTGTTTTACAACCTCGTTAATCAGCATCTCGAAGAAATGATGCCAATAATTTATACACCAACAGTCGGTGATGCCTGTGAACGTTTTTCCGAAATTTACCGACGGGCGCGTGGTTTGTTTATCAGTTATCCCGACCGCCATGATTTAGATAGCATTTTGCATAATGCCAGCAAACGCCATGTAAAAGTGATTGTCGTTACCGATGGTAGTCGTATTCTGGGGCTGGGCGATCAGGGTGTTGGCGGCATGGGCATCCCCATTGGCAAACTCTCTTTGTATACCGTCTGCGGTGGAATCAGTCCGGCCTACACCTTGCCAATCATGATTGATGTTGGCACCAATAACGAAACGTTACTCAATGATCCCCATTACATCGGCTGGAAAAATCCGCGGATAAGTGGCGATGAATACGATGAATTTATTGATCTGTTCATCAAAGCGCTGCAAAAACGCTGGCCGGATGCTTTACTGCAATTTGAAGACTTTGAGCAGAATAAGGCCTTGCCACTGCTGGATCGTTATCGCAACCAAATGTGCTGCTTTAACGATGATATTCAGGGCACAGCAGCAGTGGCAGTCGGCACCCTGCTCTCCGCCTGTCGGCAAAAAAATCAAACACTATCCGAACAAACCATTGTTTTTGCCGGTGCCGGCTCGGCCGGTTGTGGTATTGCTGAGCAAATCATCCGGCAAATGCAGGTCGAAGGATTAAGCGAAGCTGCTGCCCGCTCGCAGATTTTTATGATTGACCGGCAAGGGTTACTTACTGATGACATGAAAGGCTTAGCCAATTTTCAGCGATTACTCGCCTGCAAATCATCGCAATTGGCTGCGCTGAATTTATCTGCTGGTGCCGCTTTACAGACCGTGGTCAAAGCCGTCAAACCAACTGTATTAATCGGCGTCTCCGGTAAAGCTGGTTTATTTGATGAAACGTTGATAAAAACCATGCTGGCTCATTGCCCGCAGCCAATCATATTTCCACTTAGTAATCCGTCTAAGCAGATTGAAGCGCATCCTGCCGATATATTGAGTTGGACCGAGGGTAAAGCGTTAGTGGCTACAGGCAGCCCGTTTAAACCGGTAGAAATTAATGGCAAACATCACCCTATCGCACAGTGTAATAACAGCTATATTTTCCCGGGGCTGGGCCTCGCAGTGGTCGCGGCACAAATTCGCCGCTTGCCGGATAGTTTGCTGATGGTCGCCAGTGATGTTCTGGCTGAAGCCGCACAGCTCACCAGCAACGATGGCTTGTTGCCTCCGCTCAGTGAGAGCCGGGCCATCAGTGAAAAAATTGCTTTTGCCGTTGCGAAAAAAGCCATCAAAGATGGGTTAGCGCCTGATAAAACCGATGCTGAGTTAACAACAGCTATTGCTGAAAATTTCTGGGAGCCCGCTTACCGGGACTATCGTCGAATCAGCATATAACGCGATCCACTAAACGCTTTATATCAGCAAAATGCCAAAGCGCTTGACTACGATTGCCAGTAGTGCAAAAGCTATTACGGTCACGGGTACCGATACGCCCATCGCCACCCAAAAGCCATAACGATGCAGCAGCCATGGAAACAGCAAAAACATTGGCAACGTCGGCAATACGTACCAAAAGGTATACCAGGCGTGATTGGCAATTTTGTCAGCCGGCTGATTTTCAAAATACAGCCACATTAAGGTCAGTATCGTGACTAATGGTAACGCTGCGACCAACGCGCCCAGCTTATCGCTACGTTTGGCAATTTCAGAAATTAACACCACCAGTCCTGCTGTAATCAAATATTTACTAAGTAGCCAAGCCATGTTTTGCCCCTGTGAAATGGAAATTTCTCAACCGGCAACGCTGGTTTTTGCTATTATTTGCCAGTCATTTTGACTGACATGCCTGCGTTGCGGGCAGCCTGCGCCAAGGCGCAGACCTTCAATTTAAGCACTTCAGGATTGTTATGCCAGATATTATTATTGAGAAAAACCTTAGCCAGGCGCAATTACAAGAAAGAGGCATTCCCGGCTGGGAAATTTGGGACTGCCCGGTCACTGAATTCCGTTTGGATTTTGATGAAACCGAAAAAGCTTATATTCTGGAAGGCGAAATTGTCGTTACCCCAGATGGTGGCGCGCCGGTAACGATTGTACCGGGTGATTATGTTGAGTTTCCGACAGGCCTGAAAAGCATGTGGAAGGTTACCAAAACGCTGAAAAAACACTACAGCTACGATTAATAATCTCAGCTGGTTCAGTTCAGATCAAAAAAGGCATCCTAGGATGCCTTTTTTGTATCTAACTTAAGCGTTTCTAATCAGGCAGTTGCCAAATCAATCGCTTCTGCTGCTAAACGGGTAATTTCATCCCAGTTTTCGGCTTCTACCAGACTCGCCGCACACATCCATGAACCACCGACGCAAGCGACATTGGCCAGGCTGTAATAAGACTTAACATTTTTCTGACTGACACCACCGGTCGGGCAAAAAGTGATTTGCGGGATCGGGGCGCCTATTGATTTCAGCATGGGCACGCCACCTGCCGCTTCTGCCGGGAAAAATTTCATCGCGGTAATACCACGCTCCAGCAAACGCATCGCTTCGCTGGGATTGGCAACACCCGGCAGTAATGGCACACCGGTTTTTAACGCTGCTTCAATCAATGTATCAGTAGTACCCGGGCTGACAATAAATTCAGCACCAGCATCAATGGCCGCATTTAATGTTTCGATATTAATAATAGTACCGGCACCAACTACCGCATCGGGCACTTCAGCTTTAATCCGGCGAATTGATTCCAGCGCCGCATCGGTTCGTAAGGTGATTTCGAGTACTTTCAGGCCGCCTTTTACCAAGGCTTTAGCCAACGGCACTGCATGTTTTACATCATTAATTACCATCACCGGCACTATCGGTGAAATTTTCATGATGTCGTGAATGGTTCTGCTCATTTAATTTTTCCTGATTATCCGGTGGATTATTCGACATTAAACATATTGATAGCGCCTTCTTCTGCTGAAGAAACGCCGGCACGGAAACTGTCAAACAGCTCACGACCTGTACCATAATGATGTTCAGTATTGGCCATCATGCATGAGAAACGGGCTTCAAATTCGGCCTCATCAACTAATACATTCATAATGCCTTTTTCGGTATCGAGATGAATCATATCGCCATCTTTAATGCGCGTTAACGGGCCGCCTTCCGCGGATTCCGGACACATCTGAATGGCGGATGGTACTTTACCTGATGCGCCTGACATACGGCCATCGGTGACCAGCGCTACTTTGAAGCCGCGATCCTGCAATACGCCCAAGGGTGAACTTAGTTTATGCAATTCAGGCATACCATTGGATTTTGGTCCCTGGAAACGCAAGACGACAATGACGTCTTTTTCCATTTCACCGCGTTTGAAGGCGGCAACAGCATCATCCTGATCATCAAATACCATCGCTGGTGCTTCAACCACACGATGCTCTGGATCAACGGCGGAAATTTTCGATACACCGCGGCCCAGATTACCTTTAATAAGGTGAACACCACCTGATTTGGAGAACGGCTTAGCAATACTGCCGATAACTTCCGGATCCAATGATTTTTCAGGCGCTTCCTGCCAGGCAAGCTTACCGTCTTTTAATTTAGGCTCCTGGGTATATTGGCTCAAACCTTTGCCATTACCCACGGTAATAATATCTTCATGTAACAAGCCTGCTGATAACAATTCACGAATCAACACACCCATGCCACCTGCGGCCTGGAAGTGATTCACATCAGCGCTGCCATTAGGATAAATTTTGGTCATTTGCGGAATGATTTGAGACAAACGGTCAAAATCGTTCCAGTTAATAATGATGCCGGCAGCCCGGGCAATGGCAACAATATGCATGGTGTGATTTGTTGAGCCGCCGGTGGCCAAGAGACCAATAATGGCATTCATAATCGCTTTTTCATCAATCATATGACCGATTGGGCGATAGTCATTACCTAACGCTGTAAATTTTAATACCTGCCGGGCTGCTTCCTTAGTCAATTCATCACGTAACGGCGTATTTGGATTGATAAACGTACCGCCGGGCAAGTGCAGCCCCATGATTTCAACCATCATCTGGTTACTGTTGGCTGTGCCGTAGAAAGTACAGGTACCCGGGCTGTGGTATGACTCGGATTCCGCTTTCAGCAGTTCTTCACGACCGACTTTACCTTCAGCGTATAACTGGCGGATACGCACTTTTTCTTTATTGGGCAAACCGCTTGGCATTGGGCCTGCCGGGACAAAAATCGTCGGTAAATGGCCAAAACTCAAGGCACCAATCAACAAACCCGGTACGATTTTGTCGCAAACACCAAGCATCATGGAGGCATCAAACATGTTATGGCTGAGGCCAACCGCAGTTGCCATCGCGATAACATCACGGCTGAACAACGATAAATCCATACCTGGCTGACCTTGCGTCACACCATCACACATTGCAGGCACACCACCGGCAACCTGGGCAACACCGCCCGCTTCCCGCGCGGCTTCTTTAATTATTTCCGGAAAATCTTTGTACGGCTGATGCGCCGACAGCATGTCATTATAAGAAGTAATAATACCGATATTGGCTTTGACGTTACCGGTCAGATCAGATTTTTCTGAGGCCGGGCAGGCAGCAAAACCATGGGCAAGGTTGCCACAACCCAATGTTAAGCGATGCGGGCCCTGGCCAGCGGCTTCATCAACTCGCGCCAAATAGGCGGCACGAGATTTTTTACTGCGTTCGATCACTTCATTAGTAAGCGAATCTAAAACCGGATTAACCATGTTATGTCTCTCTTAGCTTGTGTTTTCGTAGTTTTGGATCCGAGGCCGCATACGGACAGCAGCGCTAATCCATCAGAACTGTCGAATCAGACAGTCGATTATAGCCTCTGAAGGCAAAATTGGCACGATCAACCCTATTCTGACTGGCAAAATTAACGCTGGCAATGCCTGTTGAAGATTGATTTCATCAGACTTCAGCAGTGACGAGCACTAAAGACAATATCAGGCGTTTCCGCCCGACAATAACTTCAATCGGGTATCATATGCGGCATTTTGTGAATGGCAAAACCCTTATGGAAACTGAAAAACCCCGCCGTGAAATTAAGTCTTTTGTGCGCCGTGAAGGTCGGCTGACACCCGGTCAACAAAAAGCACTGGATAACTTTTGGCCGTTATGGGGTATTGATGAAGCTGACACACCGCTGGATTTAAAAACGCTGTTTGGCCGGGATAACCCCAAAGTACTGGAAATTGGTTTTGGTAATGGCGCCTCACTGGCAGAAATGGCTGCCAATCAGCCGGATCTGGATTTTATCGGCGTTGAAGTACATCGTCCCGGCGTTGGCCAATTACTGAAAGCGATTGATGAACGACAGCTTACCAATCTTCGGGTGGCTGACAGTGATGCGGTAGCGTTACTTAAAAATCGTATTGCGGATAGTGCTTTGCACCGGGTGCAATTGTATTTTCCTGATCCGTGGCATAAAAAACGCCATCACAAACGGCGCATTATCCAACCAGCATTTGTTAACGTATTAGCCGCGAAAATTGAAGTCGGCGGCACACTGCATATGGCGACTGACTGGCAAGATTACGCTGAGCAAATGCTGCAGGATTTATCGGCCAGCAACGACTTTAAAAACCTGGGTAACAGCGATGGTTTTATTGCAAGACCTGATTACCGACCGCTAACCAAATTTGAACAACGTGGCCATCGGTTAGGTCATGGCGTCTGGGATTTATTGTTTGAACGTCACAAATAAAACTTGCACTGTACCGGTGCTTGGATTAGCGTAGACAAAAGTTTAATTATTTTCGAGGTTTATACGCCATGTTGCTGTCTAGATTGAGTTTATTAGTTTTTTTGGGCGCTGGCGCCTCGACCGTACATGCTGCCGGTTATGCATTGATAGAACAAAGCATTACTGGGTTGGGCCGAGCATTCTCTGGCAGTGCCGCCGTCGCTGATGATGCCAGCACCATATTCTTTAATCCGGCCGGGTTAACGCAGCTGGACAGCGCTGAACTCAACCTGGGCATGAATTTTATCGCCCCCTATGCAAAATTTGATAATAACGGTTCCAGTTTGCCAAACGGCGCTCCTTTAAATGGTTCTGATAGCGGCGATGCCGGTGAAAATGCTTTGGTACCGAATTTTTATTACGCCCACCCCGTTAATGACAAAGTGGTTTTAGGTCTCGGTATTGGTGCACCATTTGGCCTGGTCACCGAGTACGGTGATAACTGGGTCGGTCGTTACCATGCCCGCAAATCAGACTTAAAAACCATTAATATCAATCCCTCAATTGGCTTTAAGGCTTCGGAAAAATTATCACTGGGCGGTGGTATTAATTTGCAATATGCCGATATTGAACTCTCTCAGGCTGTTGATTTTGGTACTTTTTCAGGAAACCCAGTACTTTCGCAGTCGTTGGATGGTCAAGCAAAAGTTTTAGCGGATGACTGGAGTTGGGGATATAACCTGGGTCTGACTTATCAGTTCACTGATGCCACTCGTGTTGGTGTCAGTTACCGCTCAAAAATCACGCATGATTTAGAAGGCAAAGGTAAATTCCGCGTACCCAATGACCCAACCGCGCAAGCTGTTGCCAGTGGCGGCGGTTTTCAAAATGGCGATGCCGAAGGCCAGGTTACTTTACCCGAGTCGGTCTCGTTAGCCGTGCATCATCAAATTAACAGCCAATGGGCAGTGATGGCAGATGCAAGCTGGACTCGATGGAGTCAATTTGACGAATTGCGTATTGAATCGGATGTGCAACGCTTAAATTCAGAAAAAGCCCAGGACTGGGATAACGCCATGCGTTATGGCCTGGGTCTTGAGTATCAGCATAATGACAAATGGGCCTGGCGTGCCGGTGTTGCCTATGATGAATCGCCGGTGCCCAACGCACAGCGCCGTACTCCCCGGATCCCTGATACTGATCGTAAATGGATCGCCTTTGGCGCCAGTTATGCCTATAGTGAAAATCTGATTTTTGACGCCGCTTATGCGCATTTATTTATGTCAGACAGCAAAATTGATGATCGCAATGAACAGGATTATCGCCTCGTCGGCGAGTATCGCACGCATGTAGATATTGTTGGTGTGCAGATGCGCTGGTTATTCGATTAATTGAATAATGGGACACAACACCAACTATATTTCCCCCGAAACAGCCGGCAGCCTGCCCGGTCTGCTGTTTGAACGACTGCGTCGAAGTCCCAAACAAACCGCTTACCAATTTTTTGATGCCGCTGATAACACGTGGCAAACACTGAACTGGCAGCAGGTTGGCTTTGAGGTTGCCCGTTGGCAACAGGCACTGCTGGCCGAAAATCTGCAGGCCGGCGATCGAGTAGCACTGAACCTGCGTAACTGCAAAGAGTGGGTCTTTTTTGATCAGGCAGCGCTCAGTCTGGGTTTGATTGTCGTACCGCTGTACCCGGATGACCGGCCGGATAATATGGCGTTTATTCTTGAAGATGCCGATGTCAAACTGGTGTTGCTACAATCCGGCCGGCAATGGCAATTATTGAAAGCAGCGCTCAGTGAGCATCACGCTTTAAAGAAAGTGGTTCTGCTTAATCCGGATCAAAACGATCAAGGCGAGATCGCGACTGTCAGCAGTGATGACTTCCTTGCGCAACCGACTCGGCCATTACAGCAGACGCCCATTGATGGTCATAAACTGGCCTCAATTATTTATACCTCAGGCACCACAGGTCGTCCCAAAGGAGTGATGCTGAGCCATCATAATATGTTGGCGGTCGCTTATGGCAGTTTGCAGTTTTTTGAAATTTTCCCGGATGATGTATTTCTGTCATTTTTGCCGTTATCGCATACGCTGGAGCGCACTGGTGGCTATTATCTGCCGATCATGGCCGGTGCCAGTGTCGCTTATGCGCGCAGTATTGCATCATTAGCTGATGATATGCAGCAAGTGCAGCCAACTATTCTCATTGCGGTACCGCGAATTTTTGAACGTATTCATGACCGGATGCAACAACAGCTCAGCCAACAATCCATTATCAAACGTTTAATTTTTAAGCTGACCGTCAATACCGGCTGGCAACGTTTTCAGTGGCAGCAAGGCCGCCAGCGTTGGTCACCACAACAACTTCTGTGGCCACTGTTAAGTAAACTGGTGATTAATAAATTTCAGCAACGCTTAGGCGGCAAATTACGGTTGGCAGTCAGTGGTGGTGCCGCTTTGCCAGACTATGCTGCCCGTTTATTTGTCGGCTTACAGCTCAATTTGCTGCAGGGTTATGGCTTAACGGAAACCAGTCCGGTGATTAGTGTTAATCCGCCTGATCGTAATGATCCGGCCAGTGTTGGTTTGCCGATTAAAGGGGTACGAGTCAAAATCGGTGAGCAGCAAGAGCTGTTAGTCAAAGGGCCGGGTAATATGCTGGGTTACTGGAACAATCATAAAGCGACCGCGCAAACGATTGATCCGCAGGGCTGGTTACATACCGGCGATCAGGCACGCCTTGGCGACAGCGGCCATATCTATATCACCGGTCGAATCAAAGATATTTTAGTGTTGAGTAATGGTGAGAAAGTGCCCCCTGCCGATATCGAGGCAGCAATTCTCAGTAATGCATTATTTGAACAGGCATTAGTCGTTGGCGAAGGTCAGTCGCATCTGGCGGCCGTGCTGGTATTGGATGGTGAACAATGGCCAGAACTGGCCCAATCACTGGGGCTGGATCCCATGCAAAACAGCAGTTTGAACGATAAAAAACTCCATCAGCACGTCATTAAACTACTGCGCCAGTTACTGCATGACTTTCCAGCCTATGCACGAATTCGCCGGGTGAGCGTGAGCTTGCAACCCTGGACGATAGAAAATGGTTTATTGACGCCGACGTTGAAGGTCAAACGGCCTGCGGTAATGGCCCGATATCAGCAGGAAATTGACGCATTATTTAATAACAGGGACTAAGCCGAAGCCGCTAAATCAACTGGTACCAGTTCCGGGATTTGTCGCATCACCGCTTCAACGGTATGAAAAGATCCAAAAATCAGTAATCGATCGCCAGCATTCGCGCTTTGCATGGCCTGGTGATAGGCCTGTTCTACCGTTTCCCGTGTGGTGAATGTCGCATCCGGCGCAGCCTTTTGAAGACTGTTCGCCAGCATCTCTCCGCTCTGGCCACGTTCACCGTCCAGTCCACCCAAAAACCAATGATTTACTGAATCGCCAAGCGCTTTGAATACTGCAGCACTGTCCTTATCACGTAACATTGCAAACACCGCCAGTGTTTTGCCTTTACAGGGTGTTTCATTTAATACCGTGGCCAGATTCTCAGCACCCTGTTGATTGTGCGTCACATCAAAAATACGCTGCACCGGCCCTGGTAGAATTTGAAAGCGTCCGTTGAGTTTAACCTGCTGCAAACCTTGCCGAATAGCCGCTGCATTTAGTTTCGTCATCCCCTGCTCTGCTAATAACTGCACTGCCATCAGTACCGCAGCACAATTCTGCAATTGATAACGGCCATGCAATGCCGGCATTGGTAAATCAGTATATTTCTGCTGAGCAGATTGCCACTGCCAAGACCCGTCGGTGAGCTGAAACTGAAAGTCACGACCCGCGGTAAAGGTAGGCACATTAAGATTTTGAGCAACTGTTAATACACTTTGTGGTGGTTGTTGTTCACTGCACACCAATGGCCGGTGGCTGCGTAGAATACCAGCCTTTTCCACACCAATTTTTTCGCGGTTATCACCAAGCCATTGCATATGATCCAAATCAATCGGCGTAATCACAGCCAAATCGGTATCGAATAAATTCACGGCATCCAGGCGTCCGCCCATGCCCACTTCCAAAATGGCGATATCGACAGCTTGTTCGCTGAAAATAATGGCGGCTGCCAATGTGGCAAATTCGAAATAGGTCAGTGAGATCTCTTGCCGGGCGGCATCGATTTGCGCAAAAGCATGACAGATTTGCGAATCGCTGGCCGGTTCACCATTGACAGCGATACGCTCGTTATATCGAAGTAAATGCGGTGAAGTGTAACTACCCGTTTTATAGCCAGCCGCGCGCAGGATGGCGGTCAATAATGCAACGGATGAACCTTTACCATTGGTACCGGCAACGGTAACAACTTTAAAGGGCAACGGCTTATCAGCAGACAAACGCTGCCAGACAGCGCCAATACGGGTCAGGCCAGGATCAATTTCAGTAAAATGAAGTTTTTCTTGCCAGGCCAGCCATTGCGGCAAGCTGTTAAATCGCATAAATCAACAAAGCTTAAACCACAGCGCGCTGCTGCATCATGCTCAGCAGATTATGCAAACGATCCCGCATTTCACGCCGATCAATTATCAAATCAATGGCACCATGATCCAGCAAAAACTCGCTGCGCTGAAAGCCTTCCGGTAATTTTTCACGTACTGTCTGTTCAATAACCCGTGGCCCGGCAAAGCCAATTAACGCTTTAGGTTCACCGACATTGATATCGCCGAGCATCGCCAGACTGGCAGACACACCGCCCATGGTCGGATCGGTCATCACCGAGATGAAAGGCACTTTGGCATCGGCTAATTGGGTCAATACTGCACTGGTTTTAGCCATTTGCATTAATGAAAACAAGCCTTCCTGCATCCGTGCGCCACCACTGGCTGAAAAACACACCAGCGGGATTTTTTTGGCTAAGGCAACTTTGGCAGCGCGAACAAATTTTTCGCCAACCACCGAGCCCATCGAGCCACCCATAAAATTAAAATCAAAGGCAACCACGACCAAAGGCAAACCTTTTAAACTGCCTTGCATAGCCAGTAAAGCATCGTTCTCACCAGTTGTTTTCTGTGCCTGGACAATGCGGTCTTTATAGCGTTTGCTGTCTTTAAAACGCAGTGTATCAACCGGTTTCACCTCGGTCGCTATTTCATGACGATTGTCTTCATCAAGAAAACTTTGCAGACGGGTGCGGGCATTAATTCGCTGGTGATGATCGCATTTCGGACACACCATCAAGTTGCGTTCCAACTCAGCCCGATACAGGACATTGTCACACGCCGGACATTTGCACCAGACACCTTCAGGTACAGAGCGACTGCGACCAGTGGTACGAATTTTTGATGGGATTAAGCGTTCAAACCAACTCATTATTATTTCCTTAAAACTCAGGCACTCGCCATATCACGGGCGTTAATTGCATGACGCATTTCTGCCAGCAAACTCGCAACTGCCGCTGGTAATTCCTGCGGCCGATTGGCGTGTTCTTCAATACAACGCACCAAGGTACTGCCGACCACTACAGCATCGGCTACTTCTGACACTGCAGCAGCAGATTTACCATCTCGAATACCAAAACCAACCCCCAGCGGTAAATCCGTAAACTCCCGCAACTGGGCCAGTTTAGCAGCGACTTCATTAACATCAATGGTCGCCGCACCGGTGACACCTTTGATCGATACGTAATAAATAAAGCCTTTGGCAAAGCTGGCAATCATTTTCATACGCTCTGGCGACGTGGTCGGTGCGACCAGGAAAATAGTATCAATATCATGCGCATCCATAAGCGCACGGAATTCTTCGGACTCTTCCGGCGGCATATCAACGGTTAATATTCCATCAACACCCACTTTTTGTGCTTTTTCAGCAAAGGTTTGATAACCGATAGCTTCCAACGGGTTTGAGTAGCCCATCAGTACCACAGGGGTGGTTTTATTTTTGTCGCGGAATTGCTTAACCATATCCAGGACATGATTCAGCGTCACATCATTCTGTAATGCCCGTTCACAGGCTTTTTGAATCACAGGGCCATCGGAACTGGGATCAGAAAAAGGCACACCCAATTCAATAATATCTGCGCCGGCATCCACCAGAGCATGCATTAACGGCACTGTTACCCAAGGTTCAGGATCACCGGCGGTGACATAGGGAATTAATGCCGTTTGACCATCGGCCCGTAAATCCTGAAAACACTGACTAAGTCGACTCATTTAAAACCTCAAAAACTCAAACCGGCCATCGCCGCAACCGTATGCATATCCTTATCACCCCGACCCGAGACATTAATCAGGATACTCTGATCTTTACGCATCGTTGGCGCCAGTTTACTGGCATAAGACAATGCATGACTGGTTTCCAGCGCCGGAATAATACCTTCAGTGCGGGTTAGCTCATGGAATGCTGCCAGCGCTTCATCATCGGTGACTGAAACATAGTTAGCACGGCCAATATCTTTCAGCCACGCATGTTCCGGACCAACGCCGGGATAATCCAGCCCTGCCGAAATAGAGTGGGTCTCAATAATTTCGCCGGCGGCATCCTGCATCAAATACGTGCGGTTGCCATGCAAAATACCGGGGGTGCCGGCAGATAAAGGCGCCGAATGTTTACCGGTTTCAAGACCGTGACCGGCTCCTTCAACGCCATACATCGCGACTGATTCATCTTCAATAAATGGATGGAATAAACCAATCGCGTTGGAACCACCACCAATACAGGCCAGCAACGCATCAGGCAGTTTACCGGTGCGCTCCAGCATTTGCGCCCGCGCTTCACGGCCAATCACTGATTGAAAGTCGCGCACCATGGCAGGATAGGGATGTGGTCCGGCAACAGTCCCGATAATATAAAACGTGTCATCGACATTGGTGACCCAGTCACGCAAGGCTTCGTTGAGTGCATCTTTAAGCGTTTTGGAACCAGAAGTGACCGGCACCACCCGTGCACCAAGCAATTTCATCCGGTAAACATTTTGCGCTTGCCGCTCAACGTCTTCAGCACCCATATAAACCACACACTCAAGGCCCAAGCGTGCAGCAACCGTGGCACTGGCCACACCATGCTGCCCAGCACCGGTTTCCGCAATAATGCGGGTTTTACCCATCCGTTTAGCCAGTAATGCCTGACC
>CAYYRO010000054.1:11100-14759 GCA_964474075.1 uncultured Methylophaga sp. | reverse complement strand
GTCATCAGTGTTTTGGTATTCAACTTCTTGCGTCATACCATCTAACCACAGTTTAGTGCTGCCACCATCAAATGCTGTTGCATAGCTGATAGATGCTTCATAACGTGGATCTTTTTCTACTACTGAGCCAACATTAAATCCGCCACCAACAGCATTGTTTAAAGTTGCTGCATAGTCTTCACCATCAACAACAGCAACGGCGACTTTAAAGCCATTCATGTCGTTTGAAGTCCATTTGATTTGTGAGCGCCAGTTGGCATACTCATAACCCCAACCAATACGACCCAAAGTAGTTACTTCAGAATTTTGATTACCACTCAACAGAGTTCCGTCTGCAGACAAGCTGGTAGCACCAACACCGTACAAAGTTTGGTCTAACAGAATGTTGTTAGCTGAGTATAGACCTAAGCCTTTACCCATCATGATTTGACCGAATGAACCATCAACAGTAGCAAACGCTTCACGTTGTTCCATAGCGTTGCCATCTTGGTCACCACCGAAATAGCTGCCGCCATTGGTTGATGGAGAGATAGAAACGCGCGCACCAACTGTCAGACCATTAACTTCTGGTGCTGAAACGTTGAAACCGAAGAATGTTGGCAACAGGCCGTTGCGAACACGGCTGTTATCTAAGCCTGAAGCACCTTGATTTTCAGTGTCAGTTTGGACGAAGAATTGGTTAATGTTACCGTCTACGCTGAATTCGTAGCCGTTTTCACCGCCAACGACGATTGTCGCGTTAGCTGCGCCGGCTGCTGCGAATGCCGCTGCGCCGACCAATGTTGCTAATGTAGTTTTTTTCATGTCTGTTCACCTTTCTGTAGTTGTTAACAGATTACTTTAAGTTTCTCTCGTAACCGGGATGTCTCGCGGTTGATTGCCTATTCTCCACATCCAGAATTTCATTGCAACACTTTTACAACAAAAAAACGACAGTTTTGGCATCTTTACAAAAATGTGTGTTTTTTTTACAACAATGCTGATTTAGATGAGGCGTGAAAAATTAACCATAGAGGGTACATAGATTTAAAAAGTAATCGTTTCTACGAGACGGCTTTATCGTTGCGACAGTTTGCAAATAGTACAAGGATTCAAGCGCATTTGTTTTTGCGAGCAGCGCGAAGCAATCTGTGGCTTTATCCGGATAAGTAGATTGCTTCGGCGATAAAGCCGTCTCGCAATGACGGTATTTAATGAAGCCCTGTGACCGCTTTGACTCTATGGATGATTCTACTCAGTTGGGCTGGCTTCCCGCATTCGCGGGAATGACATTGGCGTAAATCTGTGGTCATCTGCGTAATCTGCGGATGGCTTTATCCGCATAATTAGATTGCTTCGGCGATAAAGCCGCCTCGCAAAGACGATCTTTTTACAAGCGCTTTGTGCCCTCTGTGCCTGTATGGTTAATTTCACAAATTCAGTTTGAATTTATCTTTGCGGCATAGTCTGGACTGGCCAGCGCTAAAAACAGGCAATAAAAAAGCCCGGCATGCATGGCAAACCGGGCTTTAAATTCGATGGTGGCTCGACCTGGAATCGAACCAGGGACACAGGGATTTTCAATCCCTTGCTCTACCAACTGAGCTATCGAGCCAACAAGGTGGCGTATTAAACCTGCTTGCCCTGATACTGTCAAGCAAATCGCCGCGGGGCCGGTTTTGATAGCTTGTGGCAATGTAGTCATCATGTTGTAATGGCGGCGATTTGGCGTGATATGCACGGACTTAATAATGATAAAAAAACAAAGTTGGGGAGTGGGGCTGGGGTTATTGTTAGCGCTGATTCTGGGCGTTTTACTGGGGCCTCTGATAACTGACGTTAAATGGCATCAGCAATTGCAACAGTTGCTGATTGGGCAACAAGTTGATGCCGATGATAATGACGACGATGAAGACGCTGAAGCAGTGATGCCGATGACCGTCTCGTTGGATGAAACTGCGCAGCAACTGGCCGGTATCGAAACGATCATTCTTGAGAAAAGCAGCTTCTACCCTGAAAATCGGGCGCGTGCCACGGTAGTCAGTATTCAACCGATGTTGCAGAAACGTGCTGAATTACGAAAGCTTCAAGCTGAAATTAATGTGGCAAAAGTGCGTGAACAGGCCACGCTTCGTGAATTAAACCGCTTGCGAAAACTTGCTAAAGCTACCGGTAGTGTTGCCAATAAAGAAGTACTTGCCGCGGAAGCTGCCTGGCAGGAAGCCAAAGCCACGCTGAATCAAACACAGGTTCAGCTCGATAATCTACAACGTATTATTCGCCAAGAGTGGGATGCCACCATGGCAGCCTGGATATTCAATCCTGAAGATGTTGCTTTTAAACGACTGGTGGAACGCTCCGACAGTTTATTATTGGTTACTATGCCGGTTGGTGAGCCATTGCAAGCCGATGTCAACATGATCCGAGTCGCCCCGGAAGGCGATCGGGCGCAGGCCCGCAAAGCAGAATATGTGGCGCCGGCTATTAGTGTCGATAGCAGCTTGCAAGGTGAAACCTATTATTTTCGTATTAATACAGGCCGATTGCGCGCGGGTATGCGTCTAGATGCATGGGTACCTGAAAGTCAGACACCGATTGACGGCGTGATGATCCCCGATAACGCCATCATCTGGTATGCCGGTCAGCCCTGGGCTTATACACAAATTGATGATGGTTTATATCAACGGGTATCACTGAAAAATACGCTGCCGGCAGCTGAAGGATTGTTTGATGAGCGTGGTTTGCTCAAGCCAGATGATGTGCTGGTGGTCGATGGTGCGCAAACGCTGCTCTCTGAAGAGTTTAAATGGCAGATAGTGGAAGAAGACGATGACGATTAAATATCGGCCGTTTCATTCACTTACGTCATTGATCTAGCAGGGACCCGACATGCTCTCAAAACTCGTCGCCTTTTCAGTTCGTTTCCGCGGCGTAGTGCTGGCAATGGCACTGCTGATGCTGGGTTACGGCGTTTATAAATTAGCCAACGCGAGTCTGGATATCTTTCCGGAATTTGCGCCTAAACAAGTCATTATCCAAACCGAGTCTCAGGGCCTGACTGCCGAACAGGTGGAAATACTGGTCACGCAGCCACTGGAAAATGGTCTGGGCGGACTGCCAGATGTCGAATTTGTCCGGTCGGCGTCAACGCCCGGTTTATCAGTCGTCATCATCACTTTTAAAGACAGTTCCGATACCTTTATAAACCGGCAGTTAGTTTCTGAGCGGCTGGTCAGTGTGCAGTCAGCGATGCCAAGTGGTATTAACCCACTGATGGTGCCTCTGGAGTCCTCATCCGGCACAATCATGACTATTGGTCTGACCAGTGAGACTGAGGATTTGATGTCGCTGAGGGCTTTGGTGGATTACACCTTGTCACCAAGGTTGCTGACAGTACCCGGTGTTGCCGATATCAACACCTTTGGCGGTCAGGAAAAGCAATTACAAATTCAGGTCGATCCACTGGCATTAAAACGCTACGACTTGTCGATTAATGACATCACCCGCGTCACGCAGGGGGCCACCGGGCTACGCGGTGTCGGTTATGTGGAAAATCATAATCAACGGATGATGCTGACGATTTCCGGACAGCCGATGACACCGGAAGCCATGGCTAAAGTGGTGGTGCGTAAACAAGGCGATGATCTGATTTTGCTGGGTGATGTGGCTGAAATCGTCTC
>CAYYRO010000054.1:0-11000 GCA_964474075.1 uncultured Methylophaga sp. | reverse complement strand
TGGAACTGGGTATCAATATCAATATTATGGTGCTGGGTGGTCTTGCCATCGCACTTGGTGAGGTGGTCGACGATGCCATCATTGATACCGAAAACATATTCCGTCGACTACGTGAAAATGCTGCTTTAGCAGTCCCCAGACCGACCATGCAGGTGGTTTACGAAGCCTCAATGGAAGTTCGCAGTTCGGTAGTCTATGCCAGCTTTATCGTCATGCTGGTGTTTGTGCCTTTGTTAACCCTCAGTGGTGTTGCCGGCCGGATGTTCCAGCCTCTGGGTGAAGCCTATATTCTGGCGATTTTTGCCTCATTATTAGTGGCGCTGACGGTGACACCGGCGCTATGTCATCTCCTGCTCAGCAAACAAATGAATCGTGAAACCCGTGAGCCGCCGTTAATTCGTATAATTACACCGGCTTATGGGCGGTTGCTTGGGAAGGTCAGTAGTTATCCGAAACTGACTATTTTCGGGGTATTAATTTTCTGTTTAAGTGGTATTGCCACACTGCCATTTCTCGGTGGCGGCTTTTTACCTGAGCTTCGCGAAGGGCATTACATCATTCACACAGCCAGTATTCCCGGAACTTCGATTGAGGAATCGCTGCGTGCCGGTGGCCTGATTGAAAAGCGTGTTGCAGAAATTCCCGGTGTGCGTGCGACCTCACAGTGGGCAGGCCGTGCAGAACGCGGCGCTGATACCTTTGGCACCCACTACAGTGAATATGAAGTTGATCTGGAGCCAGGATTAAGTGGCCCTGAACAGCAGGCAATACTCGATGAAATTCGCGAGGTGCTGGAAGCGTTTCCGGGGATGGCTTCGGAGGTGAATACCTTTTTGGTGGAACGTATCGATGAAACCATATCTGGCTACACCTCGCCGGTAGTGGTGAATATTTTTGGCAAAGATCTCGATGAACTGGATCAAAAAGCCAAGCAAGTTGCCGCTGTCATGTCTGAAATTGATGGCGCAGTCGATATACAAATTCGCGCGCCGGCAGGTGAGCCGCAAGTGCAATTGCGCTTAAAACTGGATGAACTGGCGTTTTGGGGCTTAAATCCGGCTGAAGTCATTGATACCTTACAAACTGCCTATGATGGTGCTCATGTCGGCCGAATTAATGAAGGTAATCGTCTGTTTGATGTCGTGGTGGTATTACCGGAAGCGTTACGCAAACAACCACGGCAAATACTGGATCTGCCGCTGCGCAGTGCCGATGGCATCATGATTCGCATGAGCGATGTGGTGGAGTTAAATCAAATTTCGGGTCGACATGCGATCCTGCATCAGGGCGGGCAGCGGCTGCAAACCGTGACTTGTAGCGTTAGTGGCCGGGATCTGAACTCGTTTTTTGCTGAGCTCAGCGAACGGGTGCATGAAGAAGTCGAATTTACCGCGGATATTTATCCCGAATTTACCGGTGCTGCTGTGGCACAGGCACAATCCCGAGAGGATTTGATTGTGCATTCCAGTCTGGCCGGCATTGCCGTGTTACTTCTGCTCTATATGGCGTTGCGCAGTTTGCGCAATATGCTGCTGGTACTGATTAATCTGCCATTTTCGCTGGTCGGTGGTGTGATTGCGGTGTTAATGACAACCGGTATTTTGTCGATTGGCTCCCTGGTCGGTTTTGTCACGTTATTTGGTATTACGTTGCGCAACTCGATCATGCTGGTGTCGCATTATCATTATCTGGTGGAAACCAAAGGTGAGCCGTGGAATATGCAAACGGCCATTCGGGGTGCGCAGGAGCGTTTGCCATCGATTCTGATCACGGCTTTGGTCACGGCACTGGCAATGTTACCGATTGCGCTGAATGCTGACAGTCCGGGCCGGGAAATCATGGGTCCGATGGCGGCCATAATTATTGGCGGTCTTGTTTCGTCAACGGTTTTGAACTTGCTGGTGTTACCCAGTGTGATGTTGCGTTATGGCAAATTCCGGCAATCCACGCAGGAAGAGCTGATTGGTTAAATCAGTCCAGCGGAGTCAGCAAGGCAACGGCGATGATCAGCAACACTACGCCTACCATCGCTAACTCCAGCCACATCAGTTGCCAATCGCGAAGGTTTTAACCGATTCGCCACGCCGCTCTGCAAAGTACATATAAATGTCGCGTAACTCAGCGGGCGTAAAAGTAATCAAAATCAGTTGTTGGCCGGGGTAAATCAGGTTGGGATCACGGCCCATGCTGTTGGTTTTGAAGTTAAACACATGACTGGTGGTCGCTTTACCATCGAGTATTTTGCCCAGAAATGAACTGAAACCATCAGGCAGAGGTTCATCAGCATCGGCCGGAATAGTGACACTGACCGTTGATTGCCGGCCCAGACCATCAATGCGCATGCCGCGGCGGAATTTATCAATCAGGCCCGTCTGAATAATGCCCCACAATCCCTGCCGATCCGCTTCTGTGACGCGATGTAAATACAGCAAGCTATCATCGGTCACCGTGTCATCATCCAGAATATCTTTAATCGCCAGCTCCTGAGTGCCACGATTAATGGTGACGTTCATTTCCTGATCTTTATCAATACCGGAATCAGCCAGTTCTCCTGCCGTTATTTGACGTTGTTTGTTTTCGCGGCGGATTTCGATGACGGTGTCATCAACATCATCGCGTTTCAGTAATTCCGTCAAAGGCGCGGTAATTTCTTCACCGGATTCGGTCACCACTGTGACCGGTGCGATATGATCTTCCTCGCGTTTACCGATATCACTGATTGTTGTCTGCTCGCGGCTTTCTTCGATGTAATTGAGCGTCAGCGGGGTGTCATCTTCCAAACTGTCATCAGCCATCAATTTTTCAAGTGTGGTGACACGTTCTTCAAGTCTCGGCAGGGCGATGATGCTGTCAGCTCGGACAAATTGATCCTGATTTTCGTTGATGATAATGACTTGTTGTTGTTCGGCCGCCAGGTTTTCAACAAAGGCATCGGCTTCATTTTCGCGGATTTCCTGCTGATCCGGCAGATCATCATCGACTTCAATCGTTTCGAGTGGCAAATTGGGTTCAGCCAGTTCAATCGGCGGATTGACTACTTCTTGTTTAGGCAGGGTTTTACTGTCTGTGAACAACAAATAGCCAAACAACAATAAGATCGCGACGGCCAGCAACGCTGCCAGCCAAGCGGAACCGGATCGGGCAAACTGAGCCATAGTTAACGCCTCGGGTTTTGATGGGTCTGCGTTGAGAATAAGTCAGCAAGCACTGCTTTATCAAGTTGTCGCGCCCAGTCAGCCTCTTGCCAGTCAGAATCCTGTAATTGTTTAAGCAGATTTTCGGCTTGTTGTTGATTAAATTGTGTTTGTAACGGCAGCAGCTTGAGTAATGTGTCTTGCAGTTTGTTCAAGTCAGCAGTGCCGGATGTTAAAACGGTCAGCATGCTGGTCAATAAATCCCGTAGCGGTACGGCGCCGAGTAAAGCCGGGAATTGACGAATTTGTATGCTCTGCTGGGTTGGCAACAACTGTAAACCACACGCTGTTAATAAATCTTCATACTCAATAATGGCCTGACGTTGTTGGTCATTCGCCGGAAAATCAATCGGTACCAATACCGGTCGGCCAGTAACCTGTTGTCTGATAAACGACTGCTTAAGCTGCTGCTGGCGTCTGTGTTGATCGGCGCGGCTGAGATCAATCAGCCAGTTTTGATTATCTTTGATTGTCAGGGCATAACGGCCAGCCAAAATCTGAATGCTGTTCTGGCCGGCCGGGTTAACCGGCGCTAATAATGGCGGTGATTGATAGTTGTTGTGCGTTTCGGCAACTTTTTGCGGAATATTTTGCTTTATTTCTGGCGCGGCTACCGGCAAAACGGTTTTCTCTGTCAAACAATCACGGATAATCCTGGTAATCAGTCCGTGTATCAACCGCGCTTCACGAAACCGCACCTCATGTTTGGTGGGATGCACATTGACATCGACCCGATCCAGCGGCACCTCTAAATACAAAACATAAGCCGGATGCCGTCCAGCCGGTAAGCTATCGGCAAATGCCTGACGTACCGCGTGGCTTATCAGCCGGTCGCGAATAACCCTGCCATTGATAAAAAAGTGCTGAATGTCATTATGGGGCCGATGTGCGCTGGCCGGCGCCAGCCAGCCGGTGAGCCGAATAAAATCAACTTGTGCTTCGACAAGAATCGCCTGACTGGCAAACCGGCTGCCGCACAGTTTGGCGATGCGCTGTTGTTTGGCTTTATCGGTATCGGCAACCGGCAAAGACAACTTTTGCTGGCCGTTCAGCTGGCAATCCAATCCCAGTTCAAATCGGCTCAAAGCCAGTCTTTGTAACGTGGTCAGGATATGTTGCTGTTCAGTACGGGCGCTGCGTAAAAAACGCCGACGTGCCGGCAGGTTAAAAAATAAATCGCGGACTTCTACGGTAGTACCCAGTGGATGGGCGACGGGTGCGACGTGTTGCTGCTCGCCTTTTATTTGCCAGCCGCAATCGCTGTCTGCCTGACGCGAAGTCAGCGTCAGATTGGCAACCGAAGCAATACTGGGCAGCGCTTCACCGCGAAAACCGAGACTATCGATATGGCTTAACTGTTCACTGCTGGAGAGTTTGCTGGTGGCATGGCGGCTTAATGCCAGCGGTAAATCCTCGGGGTGAATACCGCTGCCATCATCACGAATACTAATCAGCTGACTGCCGGCCCCATCAATGCGGATGATAATATTGTTGGCACCGGCATCCAGACTGTTTTCAACCAGTTCTTTGACCACCGATGCCGGCCGTTCAATGACTTCACCGGCAGCAATTTGATTGGCCAGTTGCAGGGGCAGGGCATGGATTCGTTTGGCAGCGGTCATCTGCGTAGTTTAGCAGTGGCTAAAGCGTTACAGCGATTATGGAATACGCAGTACTTCACCAACTCGCAAACTGCTGCCTTGCAGATTATTGCTGGATTTGAGCTCAGCCATTCTTACCTGATAACGCTGGGCAATGCCACTCAGGGTATCGCCGGTGCTGACAATATGTTGCTGCGGTCGGGCTTGTTGCGTAATGGGATTACGCTGAAAGTATGTACGAATACCATTCATCATCGCTGCGGCCAGTTTGTACTGATGATTGGCATTGGTCAGATTCTGTTCTTCAGTCGGATTAGAAATAAACGCCGTCTCAACCAGCACCGATGGAATATCTGGTGATTTTAATACAACAAATGCCGCTGATTCGACCTGTTTTTTATGAACTTTGCCAACCCGTTTCAGCCCGCTTAGCACACTATTGCCGACTTCCAGACTGGCTTCTAAACTGGCAGTCTGTGATAAATCCAGTAAGACCGATGCCAGCAAATCATCTTTATCTTCAAGGCTGATACCGCCGGCTAAATCGGCTGCGTTTTCACGATCGGCGAGAATCTGCGCAGCTTCACTACTGGCGCCGCGATCAGAGAGCACATAAACGGAAGAACCGCGGGCATTACGATTGGTAAAGGCGTCGGCATGAATGGAGATAAACATATCCGCACCATTGAGCTTGGCGCGCTGAATACGCTGGCGTAAGGTCAGAAAAATATCTCTGTCGCGGGTCATAACAGCCCGCATACCGGGTTCGTTATTGACCAGTGTTTCCAGGCGTTTTGATATTTGCAGCACCACATCTTTTTCACGAGTGCCTCTGGGGCCAATTGCGCCTGGATCCTGGCCGCCATGGCCTGGGTCAATCGCGATGACGATATCGCGACGAGGTAATACTGGCGAACTTTTAATGGTTTGCGCCGCAACGGGTATCGGCGCTTTGGTTACTTTTTCAGCTTCTACTGGTGTTGGTTCGCTACTGGTTGATGCCTGTTGAATTGCGGGTTTGCTGGCAGCGAATTTGGGTCTGTCATTGGCTAAATCGATTACTAGGCGATGCGGATAACCACCCTTTGGAGCCAGTTTCCGGCTATCAAATTCTTGTTCTTTATGCAGATCTAAGACCAAGCGCAACGTAGTGGGATTAAGTTGGCCTTGCCGGATGTTTTTAACAGGGGTGTTGTCCAGCGCGGGTAATTTAAGTTTTTTGTTGGTGTTGCCACCGCTGATATCAATCACCAGCCGGGCTGGGTTTTCCAGTGTGAAAGTTTTATAGCTGACCGATTCGTCCAAATCAAATACCAGCCGGGTCATCTGATCATTTTGGGACACGCGGATCTGTTCTACCGTCGCCGAATGGGCCGGCAATGTCAGGCTGAACATCATTAATGCTAACAGCAGATAACGCATTTTCAGTTTCCGCTTTTCATATCGAGGTCTAATTGTGAAATTGCTGGGCAGAAAAATCAAGCTTTTTGTTTATATTTAAATAAGATAGCGATGAAAGCTTAACTATTTGTGAAGTTTATCGCAGATTTTTTGTCCGGCAGGACTGTGTGCAGCGACTTGCACATTGCGACCTTCTGCCTGATAGGCCAGATCGAC
Organism: uncultured Methylophaga sp.; assembly: GCA_964474075.1. Classification (GTDB taxonomy): domain Bacteria; phylum Pseudomonadota; class Gammaproteobacteria; order Nitrosococcales; family Methylophagaceae; genus Methylophaga. The sequence goes on along the minus strand of CAYYRO010000054.1, from coordinate 4,588 downwards.
CGTCAAATCTGGCTTTGGCAACAAATCCCCGCCTTGTTCCGGCCATTCGATCAACAACAGCGCGGTCGGCGTTAGATAATCTTCAATGCCCAGATACAGCAACTCTTCCGGGTCGGCGAGGCGATATAAATCGAAATGAAACACGGGTTTATCAGCCAGTTGGTAGTGCTCTACCAGCGTGTAAGTGGGGCTTTTAACATTGCCCTGATGGCCAAGCGCTTGGATTAAACCGCGAACCAGCGTGGTTTTACCCGCGCCTAAATTGCCATGCAAGTGAATGGTTACACCGTTGTCAGGTAAGGCGGCCGCGAGCTCAGCAGCAAATGCCAGTGTGGCCTGTTCATTTTTTAACCACATTATGGGAGGTCTTTTAAATTTAATAATCGTTGTAAAAAAGGCAGCAAATCCAAAGCAAGCAAGCCACGCTCGCCATGAACTCTGGCGGCATTATCGGCTGCCAGGCCATGCATAACAACAGCAGTTTGCGCCGCATCGGTAAGGGTGAGTTTCTGCGCCAGTAAACCGCCAAGAATACCGGTCAGACAATCGCCCATGCCGCCACTGGCCATACCGGGATTGCCATAAGGTGATAATTTTAGCGGACCATCGCCCGTGTAAATCAAACTGCCACAACCTTTTAATATCGCCACACCGCCATAACGTTTTTGCAAACCCATCGTGGCCGCAGGCCGGTCATTTTGCACAGCCTTATTGTTGATGCCAAGCAAACTGGCAGCCTCACCGGGATGGGGTGTCAGGATCCAGTTCGGCCGGTGTTGCGGGTGCTGGCTGAGTAAGTTCAGCGCATCAGCATCGACAACCATTGGTTTGTCACTGGCAATGACTTTTTTGAAAATTGCCTGGGCCCAATCATCCTGACCGAGTCCCGGGCCAAAACAAATAACCGTAGCTTTTTCCAGCAAATCCTCTAAATCGTCTGCTTGTGAAATACCGCGGCACATGATTTCCGGCCGCTGTAAATTCAAAAAAGCAGCATGGCTGGGATGCGTGGCAACAGTTATCAGCCCGGCACCGGTTCTGGCCGCTGCGTGCGACGCGATATTTACCGAGCCTGACATACCCTGATTGCCACCAATCACCAGCAAATGACCAAAATGGCCTTTGTGATTGTTGCGTTTTCGCGGCGTTAATAAGGGGATACTTTCCTGAGCAAAAAGGGTTTCTGCGAGCGCGTTGACTTGCTGATAAACCGGCTGCGGCACAGCCAAATCAGCAAAAGCCAACTCACCACAAACATCTGGTCCGTCATTGGTGCGCAGACCAATATTCATGCCGATAAAGCTCAGCGTTATATCTGCTTTGACGGCACAGCCCATGATACAGCCGGTATCGGCATTCAGCCCCGATGCAATATCCAGTGCCAAAACAGGTATTGCTGAAGCATTGATTTTTTCTATTGCGACAGCGTAGTCACCACTTACTTCACGATTCAGGCCGGTACCCAGTAACGCATCGACTAATAAATCTGCTACCGGTAAATCGTCATGTAAATCAATTGTGCTTGCGCCCTGGCGAATAGCTGCCTGATAGGCGTTATGCACTGCATCGGCCATATTATCAACCGTACCTACCAGTATTATCTGAGCCGTTAATCCCGCGGTGGCGGCTTGTCGCGCCAGTTCAAAACCATCACCACCGTTATGCCCGCTGCCGCAAAAAATCAACAGACGGTCAGCAGCAGGCCATTGCTGTTTAATTAAATGTAAGGCTGATTCGCCTGCACGTGCCATCAGTACTGCTGAAGACAGCTGACACTGTTCCAGCGCCAGTCGATCCAGCTCACGCGTTTGTTCTGCACTAAAAAGGGCTCTGGGTAACGTTGACATCAATGGCTCCGCAGACAAGGACTTGTTTATCTATAATAGCTGCCATGGCCGATTTAAATACAGTGCAGCCCGGACCCGATTTGCTGGATAAGCTTCAGCAACTGGCAAAAGACTGTGGGTTTCAGCAGCTGGGGATCAGTGATATCGATCTCAGCAGCGCTGAACAGCGGCTGCAAAGCTGGCTCGCCAAGGGCTTTCATGGCGAAATGCAGTTTATGCATAAGCATGGTGCTAAACGCACCCGGCCGGCTGAATTATTACCGGAAACGGTGCGGGTGATCACGGCGCGCATGGATTACTGGCCGGATGAAACGGCGGAGCCGTGGCAAGTGATAGCCGATGGTCACAAAGCCTTTGTATCGCGTTATGCGCTCGGCCGCGATTATCACAAGCTGATGCGTAAGCGTTTACTTCGTCTTTCACAGAATATAGAAGCGTTACTCGGGCCGATGGGGTTCCGGGTGTTTTGCGACAGCGCGCCGGTCATGGAAAAAGTCCTGGCCGAAAAATCGGGCCTCGGCTGGATTGGTAAACACACCAATGTACTGAATCGCGAACACGGCTCGTATTTCTTTCTCGGTGAAATTTACACCGATATGCCGCTGCCCCTGACACAGCCCGTATCGGCGCATTGCGGCGATTGCACTGCTTGTATTGATATTTGCCCGACGCAGGCGATTGTCGGCCCTTATCAACTCGATGCGCGGCGCTGTATTTCGTATTTAACCATTGAGCTGCGGGGCGCTATTCCTGTTGAGTTACGGCCAATGATGGGCAACCGGATTTATGGCTGCGACGACTGTCAGCTGGTGTGTCCGTGGAATAAATTTGCCAAACCCACTCAGGAAACGGCCTTTCAACCACGTGAAAATCTCGATGCGCCGCAATTGCTGGATTTATTTGCCTGGAGCGAAGCTGAGTTTTATCAGAAGCTGGAGGGTAGTCCGATCCGCCGCATTGGCTACGACTGCTGGCTGCGAAATATTGCGGTAGCACTAGGTAATGCCAAACCCGATAAAAAAATTCAGCGGGCATTACAGAAAAAATTGAGCGGCGTCAGTGACATGGTGGCCGAGCATATAAACTGGGCATTGGCGCGGCAAAACCTGTCATAAATTTATCATGGAGAGTGGCTGCCCTCACAAATCGTCGATATTGTGCGTCCAAGTGGCAGCCTCAGCAAAGTCAGTCAATCACTTGATAACGTCATAAAACATCTCTGCGCCTGAACGTTTGGCTAAAAGCTTAACCGATATAATCGGCTGAATAATACATATAACAAGCTGTGCGTTAGGGCGGAGATTAATTTTGTGGTAAAAATGACAGGCAATTGATAGCGGTTAGAGGTCCTGAATGTTTTCAAGCTTGACACTCAATCTGATTGCTTTTGGAATTGCTGCTCTGGCAATTATTCTCGCTGGTAGCCGACTGGCAAAACTGGCCGATCAGCTGGCAGATCGCACCGGCATGGGGGAGGCGCTTTTCGGCGTATTACTGCTGGCGGGGGTGACTTCGTTGCCGGATTTCGCTGCTACGATCAGCGCAGCGATAGATTCACGTCCTGATCTTGCGATGAGTAATGTCATGGGCAGCATGGCAATTAATTTGGTGTTTCTGGGTATTGCGGACATATTCTATCGCAAAGCCAATCTGGAACATGCGGCTGCTTCCCCGGTTAACCTGATGCTGGCAAGCTTGTTAATCGTATTGTTGACTTTACCGCTGCTCGCAATGGTTATGCCGCCGATTGTCCTATTAGGCGTGCATGCGATCACACCGGTGATTGTGATTGCCTATCTGTTCGGGCTACACCTGGTTCACCGCACGCAGTCAAAACCGATGTGGTACCCGCGTCAAACCCACCAGACAATTCCCGATAAGGCTGAAACACAAACGGATGGAAGTTTAACCCGGGCCTGGGTTGGATTTATTGCGCTTGCTGCCGTGACCGGTATCGCCGGCTGGGGGGTGATGGAATCAGCGAAGGGAATCGCTGACCATACTGGCATTTCTGATACTTTGGTCGGTGGTATTTTTACAGCTCTGGCGACATCCACTCCCGAACTGGTCACTACAATCGCAGCGATACGCTATGGGGCTTTGACGCTGGCGGTAAGCAATATTTTCGGTACCAACTGTTTTAACATCCTCGTTGTGGCTGCAGCGGATGCGACTTATCCGGGTAATTCCATCTATCACGACATGTCGTCAGTGCAAATGATATGGGGTCTGGTCACCATTTTGATGACTGCCATTTTGTTGCTGGGCATGGTGCGACGTGAGACATATGGCATTGGCCGAATTGGCTTTGAAAGCGCACTCATTCTGTCAGTTTATGCAGTCGCGCTGGCCATCGTTATTATGAGTGGTTGAGGCTGTGCTGCATTTGATGACGGGCAGAGGAGCATGGGTGTGACTGTGACCGCCTGACATCTGATACAAATACATTCAAAGTAATGTGCAGTAAATAGCTAAATACATTGAAAAATCCTTTTCGAAAAACTTCTTAATATCTTTTGTTTCTGCCAAGATCTTGCATATCAAATCAATAGCTTTCAGATGTAAGTGATAATTATCAAACTTCAGTTGATAGTAACTATCAGTAGCACATAATTTTAATAATTAGAGACATGGCATTTATGTCTTGGGGAAGGCCTTGGCGTCGTTAAGTCGTTGATATTGTTGTGATGTTGCGATTGGGTGTTGTTATTTAACATTAAGATAAGGTAGGTTTTTCTAAT
>CAYYRO010000053.1:4282-15064 GCA_964474075.1 uncultured Methylophaga sp. | reverse complement strand
ACACTGTTATCGATAACTTCCTGCGCCAGATGATTTGGCCGGGTGGTATCGGTATACATGCCGGGGCGTTTACGGACCGGCTCCAGTCCCGTTAGTACCTCAATCGCCGAAGCATCATAAATCGTCGTCATTGGCTCGCTATCATCAAATTTCAGGTTGCCCGAAGGTTAGCAGGATAAAAGCCGGATGTACAAGCATCGCTGCTTTCAGCGGATAAATGAACTTATCAACGAGTGATCAGCGCAACTTACCGGCATTTCAAAGCGCGTTAAATCTGCTATGGTCAGCTAACGTTATGTGTCGGGGATAATCGCCATGAAAAACGCATTCTTCATTTGTCTTTTACCACTCAGTATCACAGCCTGCTCACCTTCGGCATCTGATGAATTGCCGGCGTTTGAACAACAAGCACTGGCAGCCACTGGCGAGTTTGCCGGCCAGCTTAAACAAGCATTACAAACCGCTATGCAGAGAGGCGGACCGAAAGCGGCGGTTGCGGTCTGTCAGACCAAGGCCCCGCAAATTGCTGCCGAATTATCAGCTGAAACCGGTTTTGATATCAGCCGTACCAGTCTGAAAGTCCGTAATCCTGGTAATCAGCCAAAGCCCTGGCAGCAGGCCGTATTAAATGATTTTGAGCGACAAAAACAAGCCGGTACGCCGATTAACGAATTAACATTTGTCGCGGTCAGCGATGATGGCGAAACCTTACGGATGATGAAAGCGATTGGCACTGAGCCAGTTTGTCTGACTTGTCACGGTGAAAACATTGATGCCGGTTTACAGGCGGAAATTAACCGCCTGTACCCGACCGATGAGGCAACCGGTTTTCAGCAAGGTGATATTCGCGGCGCTTTCAGTATCGTCAAATACCGTACTGATTAAGCCCGGGTTTATTTCAGGGCAATCAACTCACTACGGCCACGACTGACAAAATCGATTTTGTCTTCACGGGCCAGCCAGCCAATCGCACGTTGCAGTGTTTTACTGTCCAGTGCGCATGATTCAGCGATTTTGCTCATCGATGCTGGGCCGTTTTGTTGCAGGAACTCCCATAAAACGCCAGCGGTGGTGCCAATATTTTCAGCCATTGCCAAACTCCTTTCAGATAGTTACCGAAATGTTGTGGCAAATGGTATGCCACAAGCCAATGGCATCATTTTGCTGGGATTTAATGACAAACTAATGAAAAATAAAGAGTTTCTGCGCTGTTTTTGTGCATGCGCGCACAAAAAACGCACTGATTTTGATCAGCTAAAGCGATGTTGATAGGCAACGTATATTTGCTGGCAGGCTTGTTGTAACAGCGCCCGCGGCGCTGCAATATTCATCCGCATAAAACCACTGCCGCCCTCACCGAACATGGCGCCTGGATTCATGCCAACGCCACAGTCTTCAATAAAGAACTGCTTCAGCGCTTTGTCATCGAGCGCCAGTTCGCGGCAATCCAGCCATAACAAATAAGTGCCTTCGATAGGTTTGATATGGATTTTGGAGAATCCTGCCCTGAAAAAAGTCGTAATCCAGTCCTGGTTTTGCGCCAGATAATTCATTAATGCGTCCAACCACTCGGCGCCGGATTGATAAGCCGCTTCGGTGGCAACAATACTGAAAGGATTGGCGGCACTGACATGCCAGCGTTTAAATTCAGCTTCAATGGCACGGCGCTGCTGTGTGTTTTCAATAATCAATGACGATAAATTGAGACCGGCGATATTAAAGGTTTTGCTGGCAGATATAGCTGTGATGACCCGTCCGGGGTTTGCCAGCGTCGTCAGCGGTAAATGCTGGTAACCGGCAAAGACCAAATCCATATGGATTTCATCTGAAATAATCAGCAAATCATATTGTTCGGCAATAGCCAGTAACGCCTTGAGTTCCTCTTCGCGCCAGACTCTGCCCACCGGATTATGCGGCGAACACAGCAATAGCATTTTGGCGCCGGCTTTGGCCTGCGCTTCCAGCTCAGGCAAATTCATCTGATAGCCGTTCGCTGTTTCCAACAAGGGATTGAGAATTAACTGCCGGCCGGTTTCCGTCACCGCTGAAAAAAACGGAAAGTACACCGGCGATTGCACAATGACACCATCACCGGGTTCGGTGAGTGCATTAATCACTGCGTGAATCGAGGGCACCACACCGGGACACATCAGGATATGCTGGCGTTCTATCGACCAGTCAAATCGCTGCTGATACCAGTTTTGTAACGCTTGATACAGCGATTCCGGAAACTGGTGATAACCAAAAACCGGATGAGCAGCGCGTTGTTGCAGCGCTTCGCTGACCGCAGGTGGCACCGCAAAATCCATATCCGCCACCCATAGCGGAATGACATCCGGCTTACCGAAAATCAGTTGCCGGTTATCGTATTTCTGCGCACCGGTGTCGGCGCGCGCTATCGACTGGTCAAAGTCGAACTGGCTTAAGCTCAAGCCTTACGTTCCCAGATGGTGACTTCTGACAAGGTATGCTGGAATTTACGACTGGTTTCACGGATCACAAATGGCAATGATTGTGGGCCGCTGACCAGATTAAAATGCGTATCCAGAATCGCGTGCAGGCCATCAAGCGTAGTAAAGCTTTCACCGTCTTTTTTGAAGCCGCCCAGCCATTTGGCTTTTTCGGTATGTTCTTCAAGCCAGGTGTAAGGTGACGCCAACACTAATAAACCACCGGCATTTAAACGCTCATTTACTGATTCCAGAAACAGCGCCGGATCATACAAGCGATCCAGTAAATTGGCAGCCACAATCAAGTCATAGCCAGAAAAAACCGATTTTAAGTTACAGGCATCACCCTGCATAAATTCGATTTTATCGGCGACCGTGTCGAGGCCAAAATCTGCCAGACGTTGTTCGCGGTAATGCACCAGATCACCTTCATCAGCAATGGTATAGCGGATCACGCCACGTTGCTGCATTTGTACGCCCAGATTGATTAACCGGGCCGAGAAATCAATACCGGTAACGGCATCAAAATGTTGGGCCAGTTCAAAACTGCCACGACCTACAGAGCAACCGAGGTCCAGCGCCTTATGTTTAGGTTTGTCAGCCATGGCTTCAATGGCCAGTTTCATCAAGCTTTGCTGAAAGTTCGGCACATTAAAATAGCTTTCACCGTAATGCAGTTCAGCATATTCGGAGAGCATTTTGTCGGTTTCATAATGCGAATCGACAACGTTTACCGGCGCCTCAGAAACGATGTACCGGAAACCTGCGTGCTGAAAAAAATGCCGGCGAAACGCGTAACGTGACGCTTTACGGCTTTCATTACCACAAGAAATCCAACTGCCGCCTTTGATTAAATTATGTTGGCTGTCGTAAGTCGGCGTGGTGAAATCATCATAAATTGGATGGACCTTAAAGCCTTCAAATGGATAAATCGGTGTTTCGGTCCACTGCCAGACATTACCAATCACATCATAAAAATCACCATGGCGGAACATATTGACCGGGCACGATGAAGCGGCATAATCCAGATGGATATTGGCATTAGCCGGCTGGCCATCTAATTCACTGACACCGGCATGTTCGTAAAGCCGGTACCATTCATCTTCAGTCGGCAAACGCACTGGTTGACTGGTTTGTTCGGCTTTCCAGTTACAGAATGCTTTGGCTTCGTGATAATTGACATCGACCGGCCAATCCCATGGCATGGTGACTAATTCAGTCATTAACCGTAATTGCCAGCCACTTTCAGTCTTTGACCAGAATGTTGGAAATGCCGCCTGGGCAAACCGTCGCCATTCCAGACCTTCTTTCGTCCAGAACTTATCCTGCTGATAACCACCGGCCTCCACAAAGGTCAGAAATTCGGCATTACTGACTAAATACTGGCTGGCTTTAAATTCAGCTACTTCAGCCTGATGCTGGCCGTATTCGTTATCCCAGCCGTAAATGGGATCATCAAACTGCTTACCCAGACTGACTTCACCCGCCGGAACCGGCAGTAATTGATTTTGCGGTGCTTTGCCGGTTTGGCTAAAGGGTCGCCATTGCGGTTGCTTACGGACTTTATCAAGTTGCTGCTGGCGAATCAGAACCGAGGACGTTTCCAGATGGATCTGCTCATGCTCAATCCCCATCATGATTGCCCACCACGGGCTTTGCCAATCTATTGGTAAGTGTAAGGGCGCGGTTTCGATAACCTCGTTCACCAGCTTTTTAACAGCTTTGCGATAGGCTTTAACTTCGCTGACTGCCGGCCAGTCATAATGGGTTTCATCAAGATCATCCCAGCTCATTTCATCGACGCCGACGGCGAACATCGATTCAATACGGGGATTAACACGTTGCTTGATAAGACCACTGAGCAACATTTTATTAACGAAAAATGTGGCTGTATGACCGAAGTAAAAAATCAGCGGATGGCGTAGCGGAATCGATTTCTGGTAATAGCCGCTATCATCTTTTAATGTTTCAAACAGCGACTCATAACGGTCAAAGTTAGCATTAAAATAATCAGCGATTTCCCGGCGTTTAGCCGCAACATCATTACCATCCAGTTTCGGCGTACGCAACTGTTGAACAGTTTCTTTGACGGATAAAGCGCTTTTTGCATTCATCGGTAAAGTCCTTATCACTATACTTGTCGGTTTAAGACGCTTTTGGTGCCGATTCGTTGCACCCAAGCAGACTTATCTCTGTGCAGCCAGCCAGGCGGTTTTTGCCGACAACTCCACCGAACAACTCCATTTGTAGGCAAGGTTAATGGTTTCAGCACATGCATAGACACCATGACCGCGAACAATGACAACTTTATGACCAGCTAAGCCTGCAGCGACTTTAGAGGGTGATAATTTCACGTAATCCGTGTAATTAATGTGAATAACCGGCACCACCGGAAAATAATACTGGCCTTCAAAATCCACCGGGGTGAAATCACCACCAGCAAGAGACATCGCCACGGCATGTGGCCCATGACTGTGTATGACGGCTCTCGCTTTAGGATTTTGCTGATAAACGGCGATATGTAACGGCGCATCCAATGAAGCACCTTCGCCCAATTCGCCGTTAATATTGCAGCGAATTAAATCATCAGCATGCAAGGTATCCGCACAACAACCCGTTGGTGTTACCCAAACCTGATCATGCCAGCGCAGCGAAGCATTACCACTGTGTGAATCATTGCAGCCATATTGGCGCAACCAATGATAGTGCTGCACCAGTTCAGCTTTCAGGGCTTGCAGATCTTTTTCAGGCATCGTTGTCTTCAGGTTGGCTCTGTTGTACATGTCTGAGCCATTGTGCCGCCTGATTACGTTGTTTTTCAAATTTCCCGGCTTGTTTCAATAAATCCTCGGCGCGGCTGAAATTTTCCAGATGATATTGCACCAGGCCAGCCATCAATAAAGCATCGCCTTTTTTATCGCCGGCAAGCTTATCAATTGCCGCAGATAAAGGTGCCTGGGCTTGTTGCCATTGCTCTTCACTGACATACAACCGTGCCAGTTTCAGATCCGTTTCCCCACTGCCATCCTGACTGCGAATTTGTTCTAACACTTTGGCAGCCCGATCAGCTTCACGGGCCGCCAGCCAGCTATCGGCCAGTTTTTCCAGATTCTCAAAATTGGCGGCAATTACATTGTTATCAAGCGCCTGCTGCAATAACTGGCCGGATTTAAACGGAATATTCAGGTAGCGGTACATATTACTGAGCCGCATGACAATATCGTCATCCCCCAGATCCAATCGTTTGGCCAGCATGGTGACGGCCAGCGCTGTGAGTTGTTTATCCTGCCGGGAATACAGCGAGCCCAATTGATCCCAGTAAGTTTTATCATCCGGATGCAGGGTCAGCAGCGTTTCCAACACATTGATGGCTGAATCGTATTGCTGCATTTCCAGATGCGCCGACAATTGCATGCGATACCAGTCTTCTTTTGGTGCATTGGCACGACTTATTGCGGTGCGGATGTTCTCGACGGTTTTGCTGAACTGCTTAATCTGATAATGCGCGGTGGCAAGCAGCACGTAGACACTATTATCAGGATTCGGCTCATTGCCAATCCACCGGTTGAGCAAATCAATGCCTTGCTGATACTTACCATCAGCAATCAACAGCTGCGCGAGGTTATAACGCAGATTATGGGTTACATCTTCCGGTAGGGCATTTAATTCCAACGCTGATTGAAACTGGTCAGTCGCCCGCGTGTAGTCACCGGTTTCTGAATACAAATAGCCCAGTGTTTGTAATACCACCGCGCGTTCATAACTGCCAGCTTTGGTTTCATCCACCAGCTTTAACAGCGCTACTTCAGCTTGTTGATAGCGTTCATCAGCCATCTGCTGCTGCGCCGCTTCCAGCGCTTTATAAGTGCTTTCGGACAATAAATATTCGTCTTCTGCCAAGACCGGCGACATAAGTATTGCTGATAACAAAACAGCTGAAATAATTTTAGAGAAAAGTATCTTCATCAGCGGGCCAGCTTAAATTCAATTTCCTGGGTGGCACGGCGTTCCACGGATTCCCCATCGACTTGTTTAGGCTTGAATTTCCATTTCACAATCGCGGCCAGAGCAGCATCGTCAAAAACATTTTCCGGATCAGCTTCAATAACTTGCGGATCTTTTACCCGACCATCTTTGGTAATGGTAAAAGCCACGGTTACCACGCCTTCGATACCCCGTCGTTGCGCCATGCGCGGATAACTCGGTGGAATCCGCACCAGTGGCACCACTTCACCATCCATTTGTGGTTGAGCAGACGGTGCCGGACCGGGATCAACTGCCGGTGCCGCGCGAAAATCGCCTAAATGCGGTCCGCCAGTGATATTTAGCGGCACATCAATATTCGGCGCACTCAGTTGTGGTTGTGGCACATCAGGTTGTTCCGGTGGTGGTGCCGCAGCATCGGGTGGCGGTGGTGGGGCTTCCGGTGGTTCTGGTTTTTCCGGCGGTTCACGGCGTTTTTCTTCGGGCGGCCTTTCTTCTTCCTGTACCCGGACAAAGTCAAGAATCCGGATATCTTCATCGTCACGCGTTTGCAGACCATCAGAGCTGGTCATTTTTTGCATCAGCGTGAACAGGCCATAATTGACCAGTACTGCCAGCAGTAATCCAAGCAATATGCGCATGTAGCCCCGCTAATCGCGTTCAGCAGCAATGGAAACGTTGGCCACACCGGCCAGTCGTGACTGATCCATCACCTCGATGAGAATACCGGTCTTGGCATTTTCATCGGCCAGAATAATGACCGAACCTTCCGGATTTTCCGCATGCAAACGCTCAACATTGGCACGCACTGCCCGTCGATCGATTTGCCGGTTATCGATCCAGATTTCGTCATTTTCACGAATGGCGATAAGAATATTGGCCCGCTCTTTTTCAACGGCAGTTTGTGCTGAAGGCCGGTTAACATCGACGCCGGTTTCTTTAACAAACGAGGTCGTGACAATAAAAAAGATCAGCAGAATAAACACCATATCAATCAATGGCGTCATATTGATTTCTGCGATACCGCCACTTTGTCGACGGGAATGTCGGTTTCTCATAACAGTTCCTAATCTCGGCGCAGTGCGTCGGCTACGTTGTCAACGGTGCGCGTGACCCGTTGTTGTAATTGGGTGCTGAAATACAGTCCGGACAAAGCTGTCAGCAGCCCGCCCATGGTCGTAATCAGCGCAATAGAAATGCCGCCGGCCATACCGCGGGTATTACCGGTACCAAATACGGTCATGACATCAAACGTCTGAATCATGCCATGTACCGTGCCCAGCAAACCTAACATTGGCAATGCCATGGTCAGGGTTTTAATCAGCACCAGATATCGTTCAAGACTGATGCGGCTCTCCGCAATCAGACCCAGCCGGATTTGCTGGGCGTACCAACTGCGGCGATCAGCTCTTTGATGCCAGTAATCAATCAACTTTTGCTTTTCTTTAGGATGCAAAATCAGCAAATAAAAATAACGTTCGATGATCAATGTCCACATCAAAATCGACGCTAACAGAATCAGCCACAGCACCGTGCCGCCGCTTTCCATCAACAACTGAATTTGAAACAGATTATCCGTCACGGTTATTGTGCTGCTCAGCATTACGGGCAACAATCGAGGCACTTTCTTCGTCAAGGATCTGAATCAGACGATTACTTTTGCTCGACAGCGCACTGTGAATCAACAAAATCGGTATCGCTACGATCAGACCCAACTCCGTGGTCACAAGTGCTTCAGAAATACCACCCGACATTAATTTCGGATCACCGGTACCAAACAGGGTAATTGACTGAAAAGTCTCGATCATGCCGGAAACGGTACCAAGCAGACCCAGCATCGGCGCTACGGCGGCGAGAATCGCCAGCGTTACCAAACCACGCTCAATTGCTGGCGTCTCACGCAAAATGGCTTCATCCAGTTTTAATTGCAATGTTTCGACATCATCGGCATGTTTTTCATCATAGACTGACAAAATCCGGCCCAGCGGGTTTTTATGGTCAGGCGTCGTTTGTTTTTGTTGTTTGCGAACGCCGCGCTCAGCCTTAAACAGCATCACAAAACGTATTAATGCTATCAACAAACCAATAATACCCAACGCGATAATGATGTAGCCAATCCAGCCACCTTGCTGAATGCGCTCTTTCAAATCCGGTGTTTGTACCAACAGCGCCATAATTGCGCCACGGGTTGGATCGACGACCGCCGGCTGCCATTCTCCGGCATCAGCGGCCACAAATTCACGGGCAACTTCCTGAAAACGTGGCAACGGTTGACGTGCCAGTTCCACCAGATTCTGGGTTTCCGGCAAATACCGCAGATAATTGCCATCACTGAAAAAGGTGAAAATACCAATGCGGGTAATATCCCGCTCGGCCACTTCACCCGAAGCGGTAATCACCGGTGCCGTAAAGGTCTCTACTTTGCCGGATTCGGTCATTTCCTGTTGCAATACCAGCCAAAGCTCACGCAATTCCTCGATGGTTGGTTGTTGTTTACGCTCACTGAGATTTTCCAGAAATTCGATTCGCTCAGGATACTTAACCGACGTCACTGAGCTTTCCAGCATTGCCCGTGTGTCGTTGGCGATTTGCCGGACCGTACCAAATAATTCGCCCAAGGAACCGGAACGTTCATTTAATAATGCTTCCATTTCAGCCAACTGGTTTTCATTGGCTTCAAATGCATTATTTAAGGCTTCGGTACGTTGCTCCTGCTCCGCCAACTCGGCTTTGGCCGCTTGCAGCAGTTGCGCCTGACGGTCACGGGCTTCGAGAAACTCGGCTTCACGCATGGTATTTTGTTGCTCTTCAACCACGCGGTCGCGTTTGACCTGTTCCAACAATTCATCAAGATTGGCCGGGGTTTCGGCCAGCACCGCCGATGACAACAAGATCAGTAAATTTGCTAACAAAAATCTCATTACTCAGCTCCTGCGGTTTTCACCGGCAAGACCAGCAGGTTCGGCGGTAATTGTTTACGGGCGACTTTCAAGCCTTCGGCAATGGCTTTGTTATAACTGTTGTCGAGCGCCTGCCAGCGCTGTTCGTCATGATCCCAGACTCCCGCATCGCGTTCATCCAGTGACAAATAATACAAATTGACCCGACCAATTCGCAGAAAATCGACTGTCCGGTTATTGCCATCTACTGTGATTTCGCCCTGATAGGCTTCGATGGTACGACCATACTCAGTCTCGACCTGATAAGCCTCCAGAATACGACGGTATTTTTCTGACAGATTGACATCTGAGCGATCCATCAGACCTTTTAACTGGGCAATACGCTCAGATCGTTCATCCGGCAAAAATGGAATATCCAGCGCTACAAACTGATCCAGCACTTCGATCATTTTGATCATCATTGGCAGGATGTCGCGTTGGGTGGTTTCGATATTGGCCAGTTGATCGTCAATAGAGGCCAGCTCTTGCTCCTGAGACGTGACCAGTGCATCCAATTGGTCATTATAGGCTTGCAAGCTTTGCGTCTGACGCAGTACTGCGCGGTACTCATTTAGCAGTTCGCGTGTTTCGTCATCCAGGTTATCAATTTGCTGCTGGGATTGTTGTGCTGCACTGTCTGCTGCGACCTGCTCGTCAATCGCTTGCTCCAGGGCGCCGGCCCAGCTGAAAGTCACCGGTATCAATAGACTGCCGGCCAACAATACAGGCCGCCAAAGCGACAATCCATTGGCGAATAAAGACATATTGGTATTCCTGTTATCAGGCGTTAAAAAGTGAAGCGCCATATTATCAGGAGTCAATATGACTTGGGAAGTCTAAATGAGATTAATTATCATTTAAATTTATGCAGGCAAAAAAAAGCCAGACCGATTGGGTCTGGCTAAAACCTTCATAGAAGGAGAGAGAAATATAAGACTATAGAAGCTGAAAATTTCCTATGGACTTGTGCATATGATAGCGAGAGCGCGTTCTTTTGCCATGAGTGAGTTATCCCAAATACATCGGGAATAACTTCCTGTAACTGGCTAATTTTGTGAAGTTTTTGTGACAGCCATCAACTATGACGACAATCCGTGACTAATTGCAAAACGCATCAGCTCGGCCGTTTTGTTTATGTCCAGCTTGCTTTTGATTTGCGTCAGGTTATTGGCAACCGTTTTATAACTGATACCGAGTACATCAGAAATCTCATTCATGCTTTTGCCTTCACCCAGCAACCGCAGGATCTCTAACTCGCGCCGTGATAAATCACTGAGAGCACTGGTACCCGAATCAATATTGAGCATGGCCAGTTGCTGCGCCATATCCGGGCTGAGATAAACTTTACCATCCAGCACTTTGCTGACCGCTTCGACTAAATGGTCGGCGGCATTATTTTTGGTGATATA
>CAYYRO010000053.1:0-4182 GCA_964474075.1 uncultured Methylophaga sp. | reverse complement strand
GCACTTTGCTGACCGCTTCGACTAAATGGTCGGCGGCATTATTTTTGGTGATATAACCCCGCGCGCCGGCCTGCATCGCCCTTGAGGCAAAGACCGGATCTTCATGCATGCTGAACATCAGGACTTTGGCATTATCGCGATTGGCTCGAATACGTCTTAATACTTCTAGCCCGCCCACCCCCGGCAAGGTGATATCCAAAAGCACCAAATCCGGATAAACCTCCTGGAACAGCTTGTAGCCCTCTTCGCCGGTTTCGGCTTCGACCACTTTGGCATTGGGAATTTGCTGAATTAGCTGACGGCAACCAGCACGGACAATCGGATGATCATCAACCACTAAAATCGTAACCGTTTGTTTCATTTAGTCTTTACCTTTTAGTGGAATCAGTACACGAACCTGTAGACCCAGGCCCTCTTCCGTATCGAAAGCAATCTTACCACCGAGCGCCGACACCCGCTCACGCATACCAATCAGACCGAACCCTTTGATCACCGAATTATTATCCAACCCTTTACCATCATCGGTAACGGTGACTTTAATATTCTCTTTTTCCCGGCGCACTTCAACTCTGACATGACTGGCCTCAGCATGGCGTACACAGTTGGTCGTACATTCCTGCACAACACGATAAACCGTCACCTGCTGGGTATCCGGTAAATCATTGAGTTCACCCGTAAAATCCCATTCCCAGTCAATTTCTGGCTGCCGGTCCCGCCAGTTATGCAACATGTCACGCAGTGCATCGGTTAAGCCTAAATCATCCAGTGTCATTGGCCGCAGGCGGCTGAGCATTTTCCGGACCAGCGACTGAATATGACTGGTGATGAGTTTCACCGAACTGACTTTTTCTTCAACTTCGACCAGTTTGTTTTCAATGGCAATCCGCTCAATTTCTGCCAAATCAACACGGATACCAAACAAACATGGTGCCAGTTCATCATGCAGCTCGCGGGCTAAATCGCGACGTTCAGATTCCTGCACAGTCAGCATATTACCGGCCAATGCATGGTTTTCCGCCATGGTTTTTTCCAGCACACTGGCCATGTGGTTAAAGCGGATCTGAATGGGACTCAGCTCTTTGGCAGCGCCAGTATCGACGCGGGCGGTGAAATCGCCTGTTTCAAGTTTAGCCAGCGCATCAGCGAGATCACCCAATGGCCTTAAGCCCTGACGCAACGCCATATAAACCAGAATCAAAATCAGCGTCAGAAAAAATCCACCGAGAATAAACAGCACCTGCATGTCCCGCCAGACTTCGGTCACCTCATCACTGGGATCGGCTTCGACAACAAGATAACCAAACGACTGACTGCCTTTGGTAATCAACCTGCGAAACGCGACGGCTTCCGGTTCCATCACCCGGATAAACCAGTCAGGGGCATCGGGTTTATTAAAAAACGCCATGCGTTCTTCCTGACCAATTAATGGCTGGCCATTCATATCCTCAAACCACGCGCGTATGTGGCGGGTATGGCGAACACTGTCGACAATTAATGTCAGCCGTTCGCTGAGATCATTAGAGAACCGCAAAGTAGGTAAAGCATTGATCAATAACCCCCGCGCCAGCTGGGTGCTGGAGGCCATTTCAGCAGCCACGGCTTGCCGGGCGTTTTGCACCAGAAAATAGCCGGCAGCCGCAAAATTGATGATCAAAATCAACGACACGATGATTAACAGTCGCAGTTTAAGGCTCATATAAAACCGATTTCTTGCTGTGATAGGCTAGAATTATCGCACATCTATAACAGGACCCGTTCATGCAGGCTTTTACCAATCAGCAATTATTTACTGATGCACAAAAACATATTCCCGGCGGTGTAAATTCACCGGTACGCGCCTTCAAAGGTGTCGGCGGCGATCCGGTATTTTTTGCCAGTGCCAAAGGCGCTTATCTGACCGATGTTGAAGGCAAACGCTATATCGATTACATCGGCTCCTGGGGACCGATGATTGCAGGTCACGCGCATCCTGAGATTATTGAGGCGGTACAAAAAGCCTGTGAATTTGGTTTGAGTTATGGCGCGCCGACCGCCATTGAAACAGTAATGGCCGATTTACTCTGTGATCTGGTGCCATCGATGGAAATGGTCCGCATGGTCAACTCCGGCACCGAAGCCACAATGACAGCGATTCGTTTGGCGCGTGGTTACACCGGCCGGGATAAGATTGTGAAATTTGAAGGCTGCTATCACGGTCATGCTGATTCGTTGTTGGTCAAAGCCGGCAGTGGCGCGCTGACACTGGGCGAACCGTCTTCTGCCGGTGTGCCGAAATCAATCGCCGAACACACTATTACCCTGCGCTTTAATGATGCTGAATCAGTGCATCAATGTTTTGCTGATATCGGCGACCAAATCGCCTGCATCATTGTTGAGCCGATCGCCGGCAATATGAACTGCATTCCACCCGTGCCGGGCTTTTTAGAAGCGCTGCGGGAAATTTGTGACGACCATGGCAGCGTGCTGATTTTTGATGAAGTGATGACCGGTTTCCGGGTCGCTTTGGGTGGCGCGCAGGAAGTGTATAACGTGACACCGGATTTAACGACGCTGGGTAAAATCGTCGGCGGTGGTATGCCAGTCGGTGCTTTCGGCGGTAAAAAAGAAGTCATGCAATGTATTGCCCCTTTAGGCCCGGTCTATCAGGCCGGTACACTCTCCGGTAATCCGATTGCTATGGCGGCAGGCTTGGCAACCTTAAAACTGATCCAGGCGCCGGGCTTTCACGAGCATTTAAATAGCCAAACCAAAAAACTCACCGATGGCCTGACCAGGCTTGCCAAAGATGCCGGTATTCCGTTATCCACCCATCAGGTCGGTGGTATGTTCGGCTTTTTCTTCAGCGATGAAGCGCGCATCGAATTTTTTGAGCAAGTTACACAATGCGATATGGATCGCTTCAAGCAGTTTTATCACGCCATGCTCGACAACGGTGTCTATTTGGCACCATCGGCATTTGAGGCGGGATTTGTCTCGGCTGCACATGGCGATAACGAGATTGAAGCGACGCTTGATGCCGCACAAAAAGCCTTTGCCAGTTTATAAATGAATACGCTCTACTGGCATGATTATGAAACCGGCGGCATCGACCCGCGCTATGACCGGCCGCTGCAATTTGCCGGCATTCGTACGGATGAAGATTTAAATATTATTGGCGAGCCGCTGATGATTTATTGTCAGCCGGCTGATGATTACCTGCCGCATCCACAGGCTGCTTTGATCACCGGTATCACGCCACAAATCGCTGCCGAACAAGGCCTGCCGGAAGCGGAATTTATCAAACAAATTCATGATGAACTGGCGCAGCCCGGCACTTGTGGCGTCGGTTACAACAGCCTGCGTTTTGATGATGAATTTACCCGCTTTACGCTGTTTCGTAATTTTTATGATGCGTATGGCCGTGAGTGGCAAAACGGCAATTCACGCTGGGACATTATTGATATGGTGCGCCTGACCCGTGCGCTGCGCCCGGAAGGCATTGAATGGCCAAATCGTGAAGATGGTCAACCCAGCTTCCGTCTTGAAGCTTTAACCGCTGCCAACGGTATTGCCCATCAGGGCGCTCATGATGCATTGGTCGATGTTAAAGCCACTATTGAACTGGCGCGTCTGATTAAAGAAAAACAACCCAAACTGTACGACCATGTCTATCAGCTACGGCGTAAACAGCAGGTCGCACCATTGCTGAATTTACGAGATCGCACGCCGGTGTTACATGTCTCAAGAATGTATGCATCGGAATTTTGTAATACCGCATTGGTCATGCCCATCGCCCGGGATCCGCGTAACCAGAATGGCATCGTCGTTTACGATTTACGTTTTGCACCGGATGCGCTAATTGAGCAAGATGCCGAAACATTGCGCCAGTGGCTTTATACGCCAAAAGCCGAGTTGCCGGAAGGCGTAGCGCGCCCGCCAATTAAAACCGTGCATATTAATAAATGTCCGGTGGTGGTACCGGCCGCTGCACTGGATGATGCTGCGGCTGAACGTTTGCAGATCGACCGTGAACTTCACCACCAGCATTTTCAGCAATATCTGCAACATGCTGACGTCTTACAGCAAAAAATGTAGAAAAAGAAGATTTCCAAGACCCTTAAGAATAATTAAAAAACAGGATGAGAATAAGTCTGTAGGGAATGGGGGGAAAAACACACTATTAACAACTAACTTTTCCATAGA
>CAYYRO010000052.1:0-15276 GCA_964474075.1 uncultured Methylophaga sp. | reverse complement strand
CTATTCGTGAAGGCGGCCGCACCGTTGGTGCTGGTGTCGTTAGTAAAATTACGGCATAGCATTGTTTAAGGTGGCTAAGCGCAAGGGCGCTTAGCCATTGTGAGGGCAAGTGTTAGGCCAGTAGCTCAATTGGCAGAGCGACGGTCTCCAAAACCGTAGGTTGGGGGTTCGATTCCCTCCTGGCCTGCCATCATGTTTTCACTCATTGGATATATAGCGAAAAACAATGGCAGATAAACTCAAAATGATAGTCGCAGTGGCCCTGGTGGCCGCTGCGATTGCTTTGTTTTATACCTACTCAGAGTATTCAACATTGTATCGTGTGCTCGGCCTGTTAGGTGCGGGTATTGTTGCGTTACTGATTGCGTCACGAACTACGGCAGGTGCCTCGGCATTGTCTTATATCGGTGATACACAAGTTGAAGTACGCAAAGTGGTCTGGCCAACGCGTCAGGAAACTTTGCAAACGACACTGGTAGTAATTGTCATGGTTGTCGTTGTAGCGATTATGCTGTGGGCTTTTGATTCGCTGCTCGGGTGGGCGGTTCGCACACTGACTTTCTAAAGCAGGATAAATAATGAGCAAGCGTTGGTATGTAATACAAGCTTATTCCGGCTATGAAGCACAGGTGAAACGTTCGCTTGAAGAGCGCATTCATCGTCTTGAGTTGGAAGATAAGTTTGGTGAGATCCTGGTCCCGACTGAAGAGGTCGTGGAAATGAAGGAAGGCCAAAAACGTAAAAGCGAGCGTAAGTTCTTTCCTGGCTATGTTTTAGTCAATATGGAAATGGATGACGAAACCTGGCATGTGGTTAATGACCTGCCGCGCGTTTTACGTTTTATCGGTGGTACCGGCGATCGCCCAGCACCGATTTCAGAAAAAGAGGCTAACCAAATTCTGCAACGTGTGCAGGAAGGTGTTGAAAGCCCACGACCAAAAGTTTTGTTTGAACCGGGCGAAGTGGTACGTGTTACTGATGGTCCGTTCAATGACTTCACCGGCGTTGTCGAAGAAGTCAACTACGAAAAAAGTCGTCTGCGCGTTGAGGTGGTTATATTTGGCCGCTCAACACCAGTCGAACTTGAGTTCAGTCAAGTTGCCAAAGGTTAACCTGACTGAGATTTAAACCGGGGAGCCGCGAGGCGCTTGCACCCGTTAAGGAGTAAATAATGGCTAAAAAGATAACAGCCTATATCAAGCTGCAAGTTGCAGCTGGTCAGGCAAATCCAAGTCCTCCTGTTGGTCCTGCATTGGGTCAGCATGGTGTGAACATCATGGAATTTTGTAAAGCGTTTAACGCCCAAACGCAAACACTGGAACCGGGTCTGCCGACACCAGTCGTTATTACCGTTTTTAACGATAAAAGCTTTACGTTTATTACCAAAACCCCGCCAGCGGCTATTTTGTTGAAAAAAGCAGCCGGTCTGAAAAGTGGTAGTGCCCGTCCTAATACCGATAAAGTTGGTACCGTTACCCGTGCGCAGTTGGAAGAAATTGCCAACACTAAAATGCCGGATTTGTCTGCAGCCGATTTGGATGCAGCAGTACGTACCATTGCTGGTACGGCACGTAGCATGGGCCTGAAAACTGAGGGGGTTGAATAATGGCTGCGCTGGGTAAAAGAAGCCGTGCTATCCGTGAAAAACTGACAGACGGTAAAGTATTTGAATTAACTGAAGCTTTGGACTTTTTGAAAGCCAATGCCTCAGCTAAGTTTGTTGAGTCTATTGATGTTGCGGTTAACTTAGGTGTTGACCCGCGTAAATCAGACCAGGTCGTACGTAGTTCTACCGTCATGCCTAACGGCACAGGTAAAACCGTTCGGGTTGCTGTGTTTGCCCAAGGCGCAAACGCTGACGCTGCTAAAGAGGCAGGCGCTGATATCGTTGGTTTTGAAGATCTGGCCGAAGATATCAAAAAAGGCAATATGGATTTTGACGTGGTTATCGCCTCACCAGATGCGATGCGGATTGTCGGTACATTAGGTCAGGTTTTAGGCCCACGTGGTTTGATGCCTAACCCGAAAGTCGGCACCGTAACACCAAACGTTGCAGAAGCCGTTAAAAACGCTAAAGCCGGTCAGGTTCGTTACCGCACTGACAAGGCCGGTATCATTCATTGTCCAATTGGTAATGCAAAATTTGATACTGAAGCATTGCGTCAGAACTTGATGGCATTGCTGGATGATTTGAATAAGTTAAAACCAAGTTCAGCCAAAGGCATTTATATCAAGAAAATCAGTCTGTCGAGCACTATGGGTGCCGGCGTGACCGTTGATAAAGCGTTCTTGGGTTAAACTGGGTTAAAGAATTGGACCGCCTCGTCGCAGACTTCGGTTTGCGGTGAGGTCGTCTAAGACCGCAGGCATGTAAATTTAATTGATTTTCGGATCAGCCTGCGCAGACGGGTTCAGCTGCAGAATTTCTGAGGTTGGATGCCGTAACAAGGTGGGAATGGCAACATTTCCGTGTTAGCAACTATTCATTGTCGCAGTCAGGCAGTGAACCTAAGGAGGTCTTAGGTGGCTTTAAATCTCGAAGGAAAAAAGGCCGTCGTTGCTGAGGTCGCTGAAGTCGCATCAAGCGCATATGCTGCGGTCGCCGCAGAATATCATGGCTTGAGCGTGTCAGAAATGACCGCCCTGCGTGTTGAAGCGCGTAAACAGAATGTTTATTTACGCGTTATTCGTAACACGTTGGCACGTCGTGCAGTAGAAGGTACTGATTTTGCCTGTATGCAAGAAGGCATGATTGGACCTTTAGTATTTGGTTTTTCTATGGAAGATCCAGGTGCTGTTGCGCGTGTTATGGGTGACTTTGCGAAAGATCACAAACAACTCGAAGTTAAAATGGTGTCTCTGGGTGGCAAATTGCTGCCAGCAACAGAGCTTGAGCGTTTGGCGAAAATGCCAACCAAAGATCAGGCTATCAGCATGCTGATGGGCACGATGAAAGCACCAATCGAGAAATTTGTCCGTACTTTGCAAGCGCCAACCAGCAAGATGGTTCGTACGTTCGCGGCTGTTCGCGACGCAAAACAAGCTGCTTAATCCATTACCGGATAAGCAATTTTTTATTCTGCAAGTTTGAATTAATAGGTAAATATCATGGCTGTATCTAAAGACGATATCTTGGAAGCGATTTCCAATATGACAGTTGTTGAGATCGTAGATCTGATCGAAGCAATGGAAGAAAAATTTGGCGTAACTGCTGCTGCGCCTGTCGCTGCTGCTGCCGCTGCTGCACCAGCCGCTGCTGCTGCTGAAGAGCAAACTGAATTTAACGTTGTAATGACTAGCTTTGGTGAAAACAAAGTTGGCGTTATCAAAGTGGTTCGTGGCATCACCGGTCTGGGCCTGAAAGAAGCCAAAGACATGGTTGAAGGCGTACCAGCAACAGTTAAAGAAGGTGCTAGCAAATCAGAAGCTGAAGATATCCTGAAGCAACTGACTGAAGCGGGTGCAACTGCTGAAATTAAATAAGCAGCCCGATATTCGTGGTGGCAATATGACCACGAAATAGAAAATGGCTGGTGGCCTCAGGCTGCCGGCCTTTTTCCGTTGCAGGCCGATCGTAAAATCCGGCCACTTATACATGACCCTGCCTGAGTTTCACTGCCGTGAAATCAGGTGTTTCTTCGAGGTGTAATACATGGCTTATACGTTTACCGAGAAAAAACGGATTCGTAAAGATTTTGGCAAACGTCCAAGTGTCTTGACCGTTCCTAACTTATTGGCAACTCAGGTCAATTCCTATCAGGACTTTCTGCAAATGGGCGTCGCTGCTGACGAACGTGGCGCGGTCGGTTTGCATGCTGCCTTTGAATCGGTGTTTCCGATTAAAAGTCATACCGGCATGGCCGAGCTGCAATATGTCAGCTATCGTTTAGGGACGCCGGCGTTTGACGTTAAAGAATGTCAATTACGCGGTGTTACTTATGCTGCACCTCTGAGAGTTAAAATGCGTCTGGTCATTTATGACAAAGACG
Organism: uncultured Methylophaga sp.; assembly: GCA_964474075.1. Taxonomy (GTDB): domain Bacteria; phylum Pseudomonadota; class Gammaproteobacteria; order Nitrosococcales; family Methylophagaceae; genus Methylophaga. The sequence goes on along the minus strand of CAYYRO010000052.1, from coordinate 11,287 downwards.
CCCCTGCGAAACAAAAAGTCGTCAAAGACATTAAAGAGCAGGAAGTTTACATGGGCGAAATCCCATTGATGACTGAAAAAGGTAACTTCGTCATCAATGGTACCGAGCGGGTTATCGTTTCTCAGTTACATCGGTCACCTGGTGTATTCTTCGATAGCGATCGCGGTAAAACTCATTCGTCCGGCAAAATCCTCTACAACGCTCGCGTGATTCCTTATCGCGGCTCATGGCTGGATTTTGAATTTGATCCAAAAGATGCCGTATTTGTCCGTATCGATCGTCGTCGTAAATTACCTTCAACGATTTTACTGCGTGCTCTGGGTTACAGTAACCAGGAAATTCTGGAAATTTTCTTCGAAAATGACGTGTTCACTCGCAAGAAAAAAGGCTTTGAACTGGCATTAGAACCACAGCGTCTGCGTGGTCAGTCAGTGCCGTTTGATATCGTTGGCCAAGATGGCGAGATGATTGTCGAAGCAGAACGTCAAATCACTGGCCGTCATATCCGTCAGATGGAAAAAGCCGGCATGAAATCGCTGGATGTTCCAGAGAATTATCTGGTCGGTAAAGTCATTGCCAAAGATGTAATTGATGATGAGACCGGTGAGTTGCTGGCCAATGCCAACGATGAGATCACAGCCGATATCCTGGAAAAGTTTGAGCGTTTTGGTATTGATGTTATTGAAACGATTTATTCCAATGACCTGGATCATGGTCCGTTTATTTCTGACACGCTGCGTCTTGATGAGACCCGTAGTCATTTAGAAGCCAAGATCGAAATCTACCGCATGATGCGTCCGGGTGAGCCACCTACAGAAGACGCTGCTGAAAACTTGTTTAACAACTTGTTCTTTACGCATGAGCGTTATGACCTGTCAAACGTTGGCCGGATGAAGTTCAACCGTCGTTTGGGCCGTGAAGAGCTGGATGGTGAAGGTATCCTGTCTAAAGAGGATATTCTGGCTGTTATCAGCGAGCTTATTTCTATCCGTAACGGCTTTGGTGTGGTTGATGATATCGATCACCTGGGTAACCGCCGCGTACGTAGCGTTGGTGAAATGGCTGAAAATCAGTTCCGCGTTGGTTTGGTCCGTGTTGAGCGTGCTGTTCGTGAACGTTTGAGCATTGCTGAATCTGAAGGTTTGATGCCACAACAGCTGATTAATGCAAAACCAGTTGCTGCTGCCATTAAAGAATTCTTCGGCTCCAGCCAGCTGTCACAGTTTATGGATCAGAACAATCCGTTGTCGGAAGTTACCCATAAGCGCCGTGTTTCGGCTTTAGGGCCAGGTGGTCTGACCCGTGAGCGTGCCGGTTTTGAGGTACGTGACGTCCATCCGACCCACTACGGCCGGGTTTGCCCAATCGAAACGCCTGAAGGCCCAAACATTGGTCTGATCAATTCATTGGCCTGTTATGCGCGTACTAACCAGTATGGCTTTATCGAAACGCCGTATCGTAAAGTTATTGATGGCAAAGCCACCACTGAAATTATTTATCTGTCAGCGATTGATGAAGGTGAGTACAAAATCGCTCAGGCAACTATTGCGCTGAACGACGACAATTCAATTGCCGATAACATGGTGCCATGCCGTTATCGCAATGAGTTTTCACTGACGCCATCAGAGCAAGTGCAACTGATGGACGTGTCTCCTCGTCAGGTCGTTTCGGTCGCAGCATCATTGATTCCGTTCTTGGAGCATGATGATGCTAACCGTGCTTTGATGGGTTCAAACATGCAACGTCAGGCTGTGCCGACTTTGCGTGCTGACAAACCATTAGTCGGTACCGGTATGGAGCGTGTGGTTGCGACTGATTCTGGTGTAATGGTGACTGCCAAACGTGGTGGTACCGTTGATTCAGTTGATGCCAGCCGGATTGTTATTCGTGTTAACGATGATGAAACAGAAGGCAATGAATCAGGTGTTGATATTTACAACCTGATTAAATACGCCCGCTCTAACCAAAGCACCTGTATTAACCAACGTCCTATCGTTAAACCAGGCGATGTCGTCGGTAAAGGCGATACGTTAGCGGATGGTCCTTCTACCGATAAAGGTGAATTGGCACTGGGTCAGAATATTCTGGTCGCCTTCATGCCCTGGAATGGTTATAACTTCGAAGATTCGATTCTGGTTTCAGAACGTGTGGTCGAAGAAGATCGTTTCACGACCATTCATATTCAGGAGCTGAACTGTCTGGCACGTGATACCAAACTGGGCACGGAAGAAATCACCAGTGATATTCCAAACGTCAGCGAAAGCGCGTTGGGTAAACTGGATGAATCTGGCATTGTCTATGTAGGCGCTGAAGTTAAACCCGGTGATATTCTGGTTGGTAAAGTGACACCAAAAGGTGAAACCCAGCTGACACCGGAAGAAAAACTGTTAAGAGCTATCTTTGGTGAAAAAGCGGCTGATGTTAAAGATTCATCACTGCGTGTGCCTTCAGGTACTTACGGTACGGTTGTGGATGTACAGGTATTTACCCGTGACGGCGTTGAAAAAGACGATCGTACTCAGCAAATCGAAAAAGCTGAGCTTGAGAAAGTCTGGGCAGATTTAAAAGATCAGCACCGTATTATGGTTGAAGACGTGTTTGCACGGCTGGAACGTAACCTGACAGGTAAAGCAGCGAAGAAAGGCCCTGGTCTGAAAAAAGGTGACAAGCTGACTAAAGCGATTCTCAAAAACATTGAGAATAGTCACTGGTTTGATATCCAGATGGAATCAGATGAGCTGAACACTATGCTGGAAAGTGCTGCCAAGCAAATCCAGCAATATCGTCAGGATATGGATGAAGCTTTCCAGATCAAAAAAGACAAACTGACCTCAGGCCATGATTTGGCACCAGGCGTACAACGCATGGTCAAAGTCTTCCTGGCAGTGAAACGTCGTATCCAGCCAGGTGATAAAATGGCCGGCCGTCATGGTAACAAAGGTGTTATTTCTAACATCGTGCCGGTTGAAGATATGCCGTATACCGAAGATGGTCGTCCGGTCGATATCGTGTTGAACCCATTGGGTGTACCTTCACGGATGAATATCGGTCAGATCCTCGAGGTGCATTTGGGCTGGGCCGCTAAAGGGCTTGGTTACAAGATCCAGGAAATGCTCGAACAGCAACGTGATATCGCGGAACTGCGTGAATTTTTGAACCGCATATACAACACCAGCGGTAAAAAAGAAGATCTGGAATCATTAACTGACAACGAGATCATTGAACTTGCTGGCAACCTGCAAGGCGGTGTGCCGATGGCGACACCAGTATTTGATGGTGCCGATGAAGGTGAGATCAAAGATATGTTAGAGCTGGCCGGTCTGCCACGTAGCGGTCAGGCGAAACTGATTGATGGTCGCACCGGTGAATTTTTCCACCGGCCGGTAACCATTGGCTACATGCATATGCTGAAACTGAATCACTTGGTTGATGACAAGATGCATGCCCGTTCAACTGGTCCGTATAGCCTGGTCACACAGCAACCGCTGGGTGGTAAGGCGCAGTTCGGTGGTCAGCGCTTTGGTGAGATGGAAGTGTGGGCACTGCAAGCTTACGGTGCTGCTTACACCTTGCAGGAAATGCTGACAGTGAAATCGGATGATGTGAACGGCCGTACCAAGATCTACAAAAACATCGTTGATGGTGATTATCGGATGGATGCCGGCATGCCGGAATCCTTCAAGGTACTGACGCGCGAAATTCGCTCGCTGGGTATCGATATCGACTTGGTCGAAGAATAACAGCGCACCCGATAATCAGGATTTTTGTCGTGCAAACGACAGCGGAGAAAAAATATGAAAGATTTGCTTAATTTGCTCAAGCAACAAAGTCAGCCGGAAGAGTTCGATGCGATTCGCATCGGCCTGGCATCACCCAAAATGGTCCGTAGTTGGTCATTTGGTGAAGTCAAAAAACCGGAAACCATCAATTACCGTACGTTTAAGCCGGAACGCGAAGGTCTGTTCTGCTGCAAAATCTTTGGCCCGGTCAAAGATTACGAATGCTTGTGTGGTAAATACAAGCGTCTGAAACATCGTGGTGTTATCTGCGAAAAATGTGGCGTTGAAGTTACCGTTGCTAAAGTTCGTCGTGAACGGATGGGCCATATCGAACTGGCTTCGCCGGTTGCTCATATCTGGTTCCTGAAGTCGCTGCCATCACGGATTTCGTTGTTTCTTGATATGACACTGCGTGATATTGAACGCGTTTTGTATTTCGAAGCGTTTATCGTCGTAGATCCAGGCATGACACCGTTGGAAAAAGGTCAGTTGTTGTCAGATGACATGTATCTGCAAGCCATGGAAGAATATGGCGACGATTTTGATGCGCGGATGGGTGCTGAAGCGGTTCAACAGCTGCTGAAAAGCATTGACTTGGCTAAAGAAACCGACGTTATCCGCGAAGATATCAACAGCACCAACTCTGAAACCAAAATTAAGAAGCTGAGCAAGCGTTTGAAGCTGATGGAAGCCTTCCTGGAATCTGGTAACAAACCAGAATGGATGGTTATGGAAGTATTGCCAGTATTGCCACCGGATTTACGTCCGTTGGTACCACTGGATGGTGGTCGTTTTGCGACTTCAGATCTGAACGATTTGTATCGTCGTGTGATTAACCGTAACAACCGTCTGAAACGCCTGCTGGATCTAAATGCACCGGACATCATCGTCCGCAACGAAAAACGCATGCTGCAAGAATCTGTCGATGCCTTGTTAGATAACGGTCGCCGTGGTCGTGCCATTACTGGTACTAACCGTATGCCGCTGAAATCACTGGCCGATATGATCAAAGGTAAGCAAGGTCGTTTCCGTCAAAACTTGCTGGGTAAACGGGTCGACTATTCAGGTCGTTCGGTTATCGTCGTAGGTCCTTACCTGAAACTGCATCAATGCGGTCTGCCGAAAAAAATGGCTTTGGAATTATTCAAACCATTCATCTACGGCAAATTAGAGCGTCAGGGTTTGGCTACAACTATCAAAGCCGCCAAAAAAATGGTCGAGCGTGAAGGCCCGGAAGTCTGGGATATCCTTGAAGAGGTTATTCGCGAACATCCGGTCATGCTTAACCGTGCACCAACATTGCATCGTCTGGGTATCCAGGCGTTTGAACCACTGTTGATTGAAGGTAAAGCGATTCAGTTGCATCCACTGGTCTGTGCGGCGTTCAACGCTGACTTTGACGGTGACCAAATGGCTGTTCACGTACCGTTGTCACTGGAAGCGCAGTTAGAAGCACGCTCTTTGATGATGGCTACCAACAATATTTTGTCACCAGCCAACGGTGAGCCAATCATTATCCCGTCACAAGACGTGGTATTGGGTTTGTATTACATGACCCGTTCATTGATTAACGAAAAAGGTGAAGGCAGCCGTTTTGCTGACATCACTGAGCTGCGCCGTGCTTATGATAATAAAGCAGTGTCATTACACGCTAAGGTGACTGTGCGTATTGATGAAAGTGATGTGACCAAGCCGGAACTTGAGCAAAACCGTCGTATCCGTGTTGAAACCACGGTAGGCCGGGCTATTTTGTTCAGTATCGTGCCTAAAGGTCTGCCGTTCTCAGTAGTTGATCGCACCATGACCAAGAAAGCCATTGGTGATTTGATTAATACTTGCTACCGTCGCCTTGGTCTGAAAGATACCGTTATCTTTGCTGATCAGTTGATGTATCTGGGCTTTAACCAGGCAACACAGTCTGGTGCTTCAGTTGGTGCTGACGATATGGTGATCCCAGAATCGAAAGCAGCCATTTTGGGTAAAGCAGAAGCAGAAGTTGAAGAGATTGCTAGTCAGTATGCATCTGGTTTGGTCACTGACGGTGAACGTTATAACAAGATCATCGATATCTGGTCGCGTACCAATGATCAAATCGCCAAGGCGATGATGGATGGTATTGGTAAAGATATTGTTACTGATAAAGACGGCAACCAGGTTGAACAACAATCGATGAACTCGATTTATATGATGGCCGATTCGGGTGCTCGTGGTAGTGCTGCGCAGATTCGTCAGTTGGCTGGTATGCGTGGTTTGATGGCAAAACCAGATGGTTCGATCATCGAAACACCTATTACTGCAAACTTCCGTGAAGGTCTGGACGTACTGCAGTACTTTATTTCTACCCATGGTGCTCGTAAAGGTTTGGCCGATACGGCATTGAAAACTGCGAACTCAGGTTATTTGACACGTCGTTTGGTCGACGTATCACAAGATCTGGTTGTCGTTGAAGAAGATTGTGGTACCACCGATGGCATCAGCATGACGCCAATCATTGAGGGTGGTGATGTTGTTGAGGGTCTGGGTGAACGGGTATTAGGCCGTGTTGTTGCTGAGGAAGTCATTAACAGTGATGGCAAAGTGGTCCTTGAAGCCGGCACTATGATTGATGAAGCTTCTGTAACCCAATTGGAAAAAGAAGGTATTGACGAAGTAATGGTGCGTAGTGCCATTACCTGTGAATCCCGTTATGGTGTCTGTAGCGCCTGTTATGGTCGAGACTTAGGTCGTGGTCATAAGATTAATGTTGGTGAAGCAGTCGGTGTTATCGCGGCTCAATCAATTGGTGAGCCGGGTACTCAGCTGACCATGCGTACGTTCCATATCGGTGGTGCAGCGTCACGTACCGCAGCGGATAATTCCGTTGTTCTGAAATTTAAAGGCCGTATTCGCTACTACAATATTAAATCGGTTGAAAACAAAGCCGGTAAGTTCGTCGCGGTATCGCGTTCTGGTGAATTGCATCTGATTGATGAAAATGGCCGTGAACGTGAACGTTATAAAATTCCATATGGTGCGGAAATCACCGTTGCTGACAATGATGCGGTCGATGCCGGTCAAGTTGTTGCCAACTGGGATCCGCATACGCATCCGGTCGTTACCGAGGTGAAAGGTCACATTCGTTTAAGCGATCTGGTTGAGGGTGTCACCGTTGATAAACAAGTTGACGAAGTCACTGGTCTGACCAGCTTGATTATTCGTGAACCTAAACAACGTAGCTCTGCAGCCAAAGATATGCGGCCAATGGTTAAGTTGGTTGATGATCACGGGAATGACGTTAACATTATCGGTACCGATATTCCGGCTGAATATTTCTTGCCAGGTGGTGCGATTGTTCGTGTGACCGACGGTATGGAAGTTGAAGTCGGTGACATCCTGGCGCGTATCCCGCAGGAAAGCAGTAAAACCCGTGATATCACCGGTGGTCTGCCACGTGTTGCTGATTTGTTTGAAGCCCGTAAGCCAAAAGACCCGGCTTTGATGGCAGAAATCAGCGGTACGATAAGCTTCGGTAAAGAAACCAAAGGTAAGCAACGGTTAATTATTACCCCGAAAGAAGGTGAGCCGCATGAGGAGTTGATTCCTAAATGGCGCCATATTTCAGTGTTCGAAGGTGAACACATTGAAAAGGGTGAAATGATTGTTGACGGACCCGAAGATCCGCATGACATCCTGCGTCTGAAAGGTGTATTGGCGCTGACTAATTACATGGTCAGTGAAGTGCAGGAGGTTTACCGACTGCAAGGCGTTAAGATCAATGATAAGCACATCGAGGTGATTGTTCGCCAGATGCTGCGTAAAGTTGAAATTGATGCTGTCGGTGACAGTAAATTCCTGAAAGGCGAGCAGGTTGAGTTTGATCGCGTGCTGGAAGCGAATGATGACATGCGTGCACAAAATAAAATGGAAGTTTTATTTACGCCGTTGTTATTGGGTATCACCAAAGCGTCGTTGGCAACCGAGTCGTTTATTTCTGCAGCATCATTCCAGGAAACGACCCGTGTTCTGACTGACGCTGCCGTTACCGGTAAGAGTGACAATCTGCGTGGTCTGAAAGAAAACGTTATCGTCGGCCGCTTAATTCCTGCCGGTACCGGTTTGGCTTATCATAAAGAGCGTCACCGTCGTCGTTATGGCGACCCAGCGCCGGCAGCAGAAGCAGCTGCAGTTGAAGTTGTTGAAAACAACGAGGAAGAAACCAACGAGACCAGCTAAAGGTCTTGACGAGCTTGTTTGAAGCGAGGTAGAATTCCTCTTCTTTGTCGGGCATCCATTTAGGGTGCCCGTTTTATTCGAATGGTAATGCGAGAATAATAGTATCGCAGGCTACCATCGCTAGATATTTGTTAAGGCTGTATTTGATGGCAACAATAAACCAGTTGGTTCGCAAACCAAGATTAAAACAAAAGAAAAAGAATAACGTTCCAGCATTGCAGGCATGTCCGCAACGTCGTGGTGTTTGTACGCGTGTTTATACAACCACTCCTAAAAAGCCTAACTCGGCAATGCGTAAAGTTGCCCGTGTACGTTTAACCAACGGCTTTGAAGTAACTTCTTATATCGGCGGCGAAGGTCATAACCTGCAAGAACATAGTGTCGTGCTGATTCGCGGTGGTCGTGTTAAAGATTTACCGGGTGTTCGTTATCACACTGTTCGTGGCGCTTTGGATACCTCAGGTGTATCAGCGCGTCGTCAGGGCCGTTCAAAATATGGTGCTAAACGTCCTAAAGGCTAAGCCCAGACGTTTATTCCAAAGCTAAAGAATTAGGAAACAGAGATGCCAAGAAGAAGGGTTGTTGCCAAACGTGAAGTACTGCCAGATCCAAAGTTTTCAAACATTGGTCTGACTAAATTCATTAACGTCATCATGAAAGATGGTAAAAAATCAGTTGCTGAAAAAATCACCTATGGTGCACTAAGCACGGTTGCTGAAAGCAAAGGTGGTAATGGTTTGGAGATTTTCCAAAAAGCCATTGAAAACATCAGCCCTATGGTTGAAGTTAAATCTCGCCGTGTTGGTGGTGCAACGTATCAGGTACCTGTTGAAGTGCGTGCAGAACGTCGTGTTGCATTGGCGATGCGCTGGTTGGTTGATGCTGCCCGTAAGCGTGGTGAAAAATCCATGGGTAAGCGCCTTGCTGGTGAGTTGGCTGATGCTTATGAAGGTAAAGGCACTGCCGTGAAGAAGAAAGAAGATACCCATCGTATGGCTGAAGCCAACAAGGCGTTTTCTCACTTCAGATTTTAAGTTTGGTCCCCTTGCCCGGCTGGTTCCGGGCAAGGTTTGTTCTTTAACATTGTTGATTGTAAAGAGTAGCTATAGTGCCACGTTCCACACCTATCAATCGATACCGTAATATCGGCATCATGGCGCACATCGACGCGGGTAAAACCACGACGACTGAGCGCGTGCTGTTTTATACCGGTATATCGCACAAGATTGGTGAAGTGCATGATGGCGCTGCCACCATGGATTGGATGGAGCAAGAGCAAGAGCGTGGTATTACTATTACCTCTGCTGCTACCACCTGCTTCTGGGCAGGTATGGATCAACAATTTCCGCAACACCGTATTAATATCATTGACACCCCTGGTCACGTTGACTTCACTATTGAAGTTGAGCGTTCATTGCGCGTGTTAGATGGTGCGGTTGCTGTTTTCTGTGCAGTGGGTGGCGTTGAGCCACAATCTGAAACAGTCTGGCGTCAAGCCAATAAATATCATGTTCCCCGTTTAGCGTTTGTTAATAAGATGGATCGCCAAGGTGCAAACTTCCTGCGCGTTGTTGAGCAAATCAAAAAACGCTTGGGTGCACGTCCTGTTGTCATGCAATTACCAATTGGCGCCGAAGAAACATTTGAGGGTGTGGTTGACCTGGTTCGCATGAAAGCCATTTATTGGAATCAGGATGACATGGGTGCAACTTATGATGCCCGTGAAATCCCTGAAGATATGTTGGAGCAGTGCCAGCAATATCGCGAAGAATTAGTTGAAGCAGCTGCTGAAGCTAACGAAACGTTAATGAATAAATATCTTGAATCAGCTGAGCTGACTCAGGAAGAAATCAAGCAAGGTATTCGTCTGCAAACCCTGGCCAATGAAATTGTGCCAGCATTTTGTGGTAGCGCCTTCAAAAACAAAGGTGTTCAGGCTGTTCTCGATGCGGTGGTTGAATATATGCCGTCACCGACTGAAGTGCCAGCGATTAAAGGGCTGCTGGATGTCGATGCTGGTACAACGGATACCCGTCATGCAGATGATAAAGAACCGTTCGCGGCATTAGCCTTTAAAATTGCCACCGATCCTTTTGTCGGAACATTAACTTTTTTCCGCGTTTATTCAGGCGTAATGAAATCGGGTGATGCTTTATTTAATCCGGTTAAAGGCAAAAAAGAACGTATTGGTCGATTGGTGCAGATGCATGCCAACAGTCGTGAAGAGCTGACCGAAGTGTTTGCTGGCGATATTGCTGCAGCGATTGGTTTGAAAGATACCACAACAGGTGACACCCTGTGTGATCCGAATCATGTGATTACATTAGAGCGGATGGAGTTTCCGGAGCCGGTTATTTCTGTGGCGATAGAACCGAAAACCAAAGCCGATCAAGAAAAGATGAGCATTGCGCTCGGTAAGTTAGCTAAAGAAGATCCTTCTTTCCGCGTGCATACCGACGAAGAGTCAGCGCAAACCATCATTGCTGGTATGGGTGAGCTGCATCTCGACATTATTATCGATCGTATGAAGCGTGAATTTGGTGTCGCTGCCAATGTTGGTGCGCCCCAGGTCGCTTATCGCGAAACCATTCGCAAAACCGTTGAAGCTGAAGGTAAATTTGTGCGCCAAAGTGGCGGCCGTGGTCAGTATGGTCACGTATGGTTGAGATTGGAGCCAATGCCTTCAGGTAGTGGCTATGCCTTTGAAAATGCCACCGTCGGCGGATCGGTACCAAAAGAATACATTTCATCTGTAGATAAGGGTATACAAGAGCAGATGAAAAATGGTGTAATAGCCGGCTACCCTGTTGAGGATGTCAAGGTTACATTGTTTGACGGTTCTTACCATGATGTCGACTCAAATGAGATGGCATTTAAAGTCGCAGGCTCAATGGCTTTCAGGAATGGCGCGTTCGAAGCAAGTCCAGCGCTACTGGAGCCAGTAATGAATATTGAAGTAGTCACCCCTGAAGATTATATGGGTGACGTCATGGGTGATTTGAATCGCCGCCGTGGTGTTGTTAACGGTATGGATGATGTCATCAGTGGCAAAGTTATAAAGGCCGAAGTGCCGTTGGCAGAAATGTTTGGTTACGCAACTGATTTGCGTTCTGCAACACAGGGACGGGCGACTTACTCGATGGAGTTCGCCAAGTACAGTGAAATACCAAACAATGTTGCAGATGCGATCATTAACAAATCGAAGTAAATATAAAGTTCTAACGAGGTAGACGAGATGTCCAAGGCAAAATTTGAACGGAACAAACCCCACGTCAACGTGGGCACCATTGGTCACG
>CAYYRO010000051.1:0-15561 GCA_964474075.1 uncultured Methylophaga sp. | reverse complement strand
TTTGTCGATCGTCAGGCGGTGATGTTTAATGATTTTGTTATCGTTGGCCCACAAAGCGATCCTGCGGGTATCAAAGATGCCAAAACCGCCGCTCAGGCACTGGCAAAAATTGCCGAGAGTGGCGCCGATTTTGTTTCACGCGGGGATGACTCCGGTACCCATAAAAAAGAATTGGCATTATGGCAAACCGCTGGCATCGAACCTGAAGGCAGCTGGTATATCGCTGCTGGACAGGGCATGGGTGCGGTTTTGAAACTGGCCGATGAAAAACTTGGTTATGCGTTAACTGATCGCGGCACACAAATCGCTTTTGCCGAAAAAATGGATTTAGTCGTGCTCAACGAGGGTGATGCGTCGCTGGGTAATCCATATCACATCATGGCGGTGAATCCTGAGAAACACCCCCATGCGCGCTATGATTTAGCCAAACAATATACCGATTTCATCACCAGTGAAGCCGGCCAGCAACTGATTGCTGACTTCAAAGTGAATGGCCAGCAATTGTTTTATCCTGATGCCGAATAAATTATCGGGGGCGGATTGCTCAGTCCCTAACCCTGTTCCAATAAACGGCGTAAATCGATCATTGCTGCATTGGCCCGCGCTACATACGAGGCCATTACCAGCGAATGATTGGCCAGTAAGCCAAAACCGCTGCCATTTAAAATAATCGGACTCCAGACGGTTTTTTGCGAGGCTTCCAGTTCGCGGATAATTTGCCGCAAGCTGACCAGGGCATTTTTCTTTTGCAGCACATCGGCAAAGTCGGTTTCAGCCGCTTTCAGCAAATGAATAAGTGCCCAGACGCTGCCGCGCGATTCGTAAAATACATCATCCAGTTCCAGCCACGGCGTTTGTCTGAAATGCTCCATCTCGTTAACAGTGGATTGATGCGCGTTGGGATCGCCGGCTAAATCCGTATTAACACGCACCTGGCCGACACTTGCCGACAGGCGCTGAGACAGACTGCCGAGGCGTTTTTCGGCAATCCCCAGCCAGGCGGCAAGGTTATCAGCACGGGCATAAAACTGGGCATTACTGTTGCTGTCAGCCAATCTGTGTAAATAGCTTTGCAGGGCTTCGATGCCTTCCCGGTATTCGCTTTCTGTCGGCGGAAACAACCACGATTCAGAATCAAAATTAAACTGTGGCTCAGCGATAATTAAATCTTTATCTTCTGTGGATTGTGACTGTGAACGGCTCATGTCATTGCGCAGTGCCCGGGCATAATCACGAATTTGTACCAGCACGCCGAACTCCCAATTCGGCATGTTGTCCATCCAAACCGATGGTGGTGTGACATCGTTACTCAGGTAGCCACCCGGTTTCTCGAGTAAGGTTTCGGCCAACCGGATAACGGTTGCTGTGCTGGTGTAACCGGTGACGATTTCATCTTGATAGACAGCAGCTTTTATGCGGGCTTCTTCCTCAGGTGAAAATGCAGCCGGGGTGTTGCTCCACCACAGCATCAGTAAAAGCATGATGCTTAAAATGACGCCAACGGTAACGGCAATAAACAAGCTGAACCAGGTGCGGGTAGTCCGATCTGCAATGCGGTTTTTGAGATTGGTAAAACGTTGACGAAGCGGCTGGGATTGTTGGCTCATAACACGGGCTCTTGAAAAAATTAACGCAGTCCCTAGCTTATGCGCAGTCCGTCACGAAGACAAATGTATATTGGAAAGTGAAGCTGATAGTGAATCTTACTTGACGCCACTTATGTTGGGTCTGAATAATGCACGGTTTACAAAAAACCTTATTAAAAAGCGGGGGACGCTTTAGGTATGACATTAGCAATCGAGATTAATGATCTGGCTAAGCATTTCGGCGAGATCAAAGCCGTTGACGGCATTACTTTCTCAGTGAAAAAAGGCGAAGTGCTGGGTTTTCTGGGACCAAACGGTGCCGGTAAATCGACCACGATGAAGATGATTACTGGCTTTTTGACGCCAACGCAGGGGTCGGTCAGTGTCTGCGGTCATAATGTTCTGGATAATCCGATTGCTGCCAAAGCCAGCATCGGTTACTTGCCGGAAGGCGCACCTGCCTATGCGGATATGACGCCGGACAGCTTCCTGAAATTTATTGCTGATATCCGGGGTTTTTCCGGTAAAGCAAAAAAAGACGCCGTTATTTCTGCTGCCGAAAGAGCCCGCGTGATGGAAGTGATGTTTCAGCCGATTGAAACATTGTCTAAAGGTTACAAACGCCGCGTCGGTCTGGCGCAGGCGATTTTGCACAATCCACCGGTACTGATTATGGATGAGCCTACCGACGGTCTGGATCCCAATCAAAAATACGAAGTCCGGACGCTGATCAACGAAATGGCACAGGACAAAGCCATTATTATCTCCACGCATATTCTCGAAGAAGTCCATGCATTGTGTACCCGAAATGTATTGATTTCGCGTGGCAAGGTGGAATTTGATGGTACGCCGCATGAGCTCGAAGCAATGTCGCGTTATCACAATGCGGTGGTCTTAACGGTTAACGGTATTGATAACACGGCATTGGCAAAATTTGTCGGTGATTTGGATTTTGTTGCGCAAACTGAAACGCTGAGCAGCGGTCAGGGTATTCGCGTGTTCCCGAAAGACGGCAAACACATCACCGTGAATTTATCTGAAAAAGTCCGTGAGCAGGGTTGGGAGATCGCTTCTCTTTATGCCGAGAATGGTCGTCTTGATGAAGTTTTCCGTGCTATCACCACTAAAAACACTGCGGGAGCCCAATGATGAATATGCGTAATATCTGGTTCATCATGAAACGTGAGTTTAACGGCTATTTTGCGACGCCGGTTGCTTACGTTTTTATCATTATCTTTTTATTGCTGGCCGGTTTTTCGACCTTTTATGTCGGTAATTTCTTTGCCCGTGGCGAAGCGGATTTATATCCGTTTTTCTCAATGCATCCCTGGCTTTATATTCTGCTGATACCGGCAATTTCGATGCGTCTATGGGCCGAAGAGCGGAAAAGTGGCTCCATCGAATTATTGATGACATTGCCGATCTCGGTATTTGAAGCCGTTATTGGTAAGTTTTTAGCCGCCTGGGCTTTTACCGGACTGGCGCTGATTCTGAATTTCCCGTTGTGGATCACCGTGAACTATCTGGGTAATCCTGATAACGGCGTGATTTTCACTGGCTTTTTGGGCAGTTTGCTGATGGCCGGTGGTTTTCTGGCGATTGGCTCGTGCATTTCGGCGACCACCAAAAATCAGGTTATCGCATTTGTTATCAGCCTGATTGTCAGCCTGATCTTTGTACTGGCCGGTTACGGGATTGTGCTGGATTTCTTTAGCAGCTGGGCACCACAGACGCTGGTCAATGCCATCAGCTCTTTCAGTTTCTTGACGCATTATGATGCCATTTCCAAAGGCGTTATCGATATGCGCGACATGCTCTATTTCGCGGCGTTGATCACCATTTGGCTATTTGCCAATGCGTTGGTCGTTTATGCCCGTAAGGCCGACTAGGAGTAGTAAGCCAGATGAATAAACAACTGCTATCAACAACAGGGCTGATTCTTGCCATTATCCTGTTTGTGTCATTTATTATCGTGGTTAACGGAAATCTGCGCTCAGCCCGCGTTGATTTGACGCAGGACAATTTGTACACACTATCCGACGGTACGCTGAATATTCTGTCGGAATTACAAGAGCCGTTGACCCTGCGTCTGTATTACTCAGAACAGGTAGCGCAGGCGTTGCCATCACTGAAAAGTTACGCGCAGCGGGTGCAGGAATTGTTGCAGGAGTATGAGCGTGCTTCCGGCGGCATGATTAAGCTGAAAATTATTGATCCCAAGCCGTATACCAATCATGAACATCGCGCTGATCAATACGGTTTGCAGTCTATCCCGATTGAAGGTGAAGAAGACCCGCTGTATCTGGGCTTGGCTGGTACCAATCAACTGGATGGCGTGGAAGTGATTAAATTCTTCCAGCCGGAAAAAGAAGATACGCTGGAATATGATCTGACCCGACTGGTGTATCAGTTGTCAGACGTCGAACGTAAAAACTTAGGTGTACTCAGTTCGTTACCCATCGACGGTGAACAATATGATCCGCTGAAAGGTGAGGTGGAAAGTGACGAGGGCAATGAACCCTGGCCGATTATGCGGCAACTGCGGATGATGTTTGATGTGTCGACATTGCCGGCTGACATCCGCCGTATTCCGTCGTCAATTGATGTGTTGATGGTCGTTCATCCAAAAGATCTGAATGAGGCAACGTTATACGCCATTGAACAGTATGTATTGGGCGGCGGTAAGCTGATTAGTTTTGTCGATCCGTTTGCCGAAGTCGATGTGCCGAAAAAAGATCCGGATAACCCGATGGCGGCGATGACCGCTGTGCGTAGCTCCAATATGCCTGAGTTATTTACGGCCTGGGGTTTTGAGCGCGACAGCAAAGATGTGGTCGCCGATCGTAAAGCGGCGCGTAAAGTTGATTTTGGCAGTGGTGAGCCAATCGACTATGTGCTGTGGTTAGGGCTGGATGAGAGTAATCTCAATAAAGATCAGCTCATTACCGAAAGATTGCGTCGCATTAATATGGCGACTGCTGGTCATTTCAGACAGCTGGAAGGTGCGACCACCGAATTCACGCCGCTTATCAGTTCCAGTGAAGAAGCGATGCTGGTTGATAAACGTGTGGTGCAATTCCGCAATGATCCGGTGGCGTTGCTGACCAAATATCAAGCGGGCACGGTTAGCTATCCGTTGGCAGTGCGGGTCACCGGTGATGTGAAATCAGTATTTCCAGATGGCGCACCAGATAACCGCGGCGTAATTCAAAAAATGCCGGATCACCTGGATGTTTCAAAGCAGCCAATTGATGTTATCGCGGTAGCTGATGTCGATATGCTTGATGATCGTTTCTGGGTACAGGTTCAGGATTTTTATGGTGAAGATCTGGCCTTTAATACCTCCAACAACCTTGATTTCATTTTTAACTCAGTTGAAGAGCTGACCGGCACAGAAGGGCTTATCAGTGTGCGTTCGCGTTCCGGTTTTTCACGGCCGTTTACGCTGGTTGATCAGATTGAACGTGAGGCCGAGCGTCGTTACCGAGCTAAAGAAAGAGAGCTGGAGCGTCGTCTGAAAGAAACGGAGCAGAAAATTGCCCGGATGCAGGTCGAGCGTACCGGTAGCGGTGAAGTCATTCTGACAGCAGAGCAGCAAAAAGAAATCAACGAAGCCAGATTGCTGGCGGATCGGACTGAGTTGGAACTCCGTGAAGTCAAAGGTAATTTGCGCCGTGATATTGATGCGCTGGAAACCACAGTCAAATTCGTTAACATCGGTTTAGTACCAATACTGGTGGCGATTCTGGCGGTGATAACCGGTTGGTTAAGGGTTCGCAAGCGCAGTAAGGGCCGGTTAAAGGTCTGAGCGCCGAGCGCTGTGTTTATGTCTTTTCAAGATACAGGTTTCAACCGATGCTAAAAAAATTAAACAGTTTGACTATTCTCGCCATCGTGACAGGGGTGATGGTGCTTTTGATGTTGGTCACCATTTATCAAGCCGATGATGATACCGATGACTTTGCCTTGTTATACCCTGAATTGTTTGGCCAGCTCAGTGAGGTCAACAAACTGGTTTTTGATGGTGAAGAAGGTAGTTTTACGCTGATTAAAGGTGAAGGCGAGGACTGGGTTGTAAAAGAATATTACAACTATCCGGCGGATTATGATTTGGTCAAACGGATGTTGATCGATGTTGCCGATGCCAAGATTCTGGAAGCGAAAACCGATGATCCCGAGTTGCATTCAGTGCTTGGTCTGGATACGGACGGTGAAGCTTTAGAAATCAAAATGCTGAACAATGACGATACGATTGCCGGGTTAGTGCTCGGTAAAACTCGAGACGTCACGGTGCAGACTGGACCACGTCAGACTTATGTCCGTCGCAGTGGTGAAGATCAAACCTGGTTAGCAGAGGGTTATTTGCAAATCAGTCCGTTGATGTTGAACTGGATCGATGGTGAAATCATCAATATTGCCCGCGAGCGCATTGCCCGTGTCGATATTATTCAGCCAAATGGTGATACCGCAACCCTGATTAATCTTGGCAAAAAAGACAAGTTCGGTACGCCGGAAGACCGTGAACAAACTGTCTTTAAATACCAGCAACTGGGTTATGACATTGCCGGTTCGCTGTATCAGTTGCGTCTGGAAGATGTGACGCCGATTGATGAATTCACCCGCGGTGATTCAGAAGTCGTCACCGCTGAGTTTTTGACTTATGACGGCTTGAAAATTATTTCTAAAACGTCATTTATTGATGGCTTTTACTACACAACTTTCCGTGCTGAATACGATGATTCGGCCACTGATAATGTGCCACAGGAAATTGCTGAACTGGATGTCCTGAAAAGCCGTGAAGAAGTTGAACAGGAAATTGCTGAGCTCAATAAGCAGTTTGCCAAGTGGGCTTACCGGGTA
The DNA here is from genome assembly GCA_964474075.1 of uncultured Methylophaga sp. Lineage (GTDB taxonomy): Bacteria > Pseudomonadota > Gammaproteobacteria > Nitrosococcales > Methylophagaceae > Methylophaga. The sequence goes on along the minus strand of CAYYRO010000051.1, from coordinate 9,115 downwards.
GGTGGCTTTGTTGGAACCAATCTGATGCGTGCTAAAGCGGATATGGTCACCGAGCGGGCGTCACAGATCCCGATGCCGGCAGATAACAGCGGCCGCGGTCCATTATTACCGCAATAAAACAAAAAGGCGCCTCAGGGCGCCTTTTTTAATTCCGGCATCAGCATTTCCTGAACGGTAAGCGCCAGGTCATCGGGGGCAAATTTAGCAATAAATTTATCAGCGCCTACTTTTTCCACCAGCGCATTATTAAAAGTGCCGCTCATCGATGTGTGCAGCAATATCTTTAAATCTTTTAGTGCCGGAATTTGTCTGATAGCACTGGTTAATGTGTAACCATCCATTTCCGGCATTTCGATATCTGAAATCAGCAAGGCAATGTGCTTATTAATGTCGATACCCTGATCGGCCCATTCCTGTAATAAATCCAATGCTTGTTTGCCATTATTGACCAGTGTGCAGTCTATGCCAATTTGCGCCATGGTCCGCTGGATTTGATTACGGGCAACACTTGAGTCATCGGCGACCAGCACATGTAATTGCTGGCTGGCATTGTGGCGGCTGTATTGCGCGATTAAATCGGCAGATACCACATCATCCATACCCAGTACTTCGGCCATGACTTTTTCAACATCGATGATTTGTATCAATTCGTCATCTATGCGGGTAACCGCTGTCATGTAGTGATTACTGCCAGAAGCGGAGGGGGGCGGCAAAATATCGGCCCAGCTGGTGTTGACGATCCGATCTACCTGACTGACCAGAAAGCCCTGAATTGAGCGGTTGTATTCGGTGATAATGACAAAACTTTGTTCCAGATCGGTAATCGGTGGTTTGCCAATACCTTGCGATAAATCAAAAATACTAATCGTTTTGCCCCGTATTTTGGCAGCACCACGGACCACTGGATGGGAATTGGGGAATCGGGTCAGCGACGGGCAGGATATGGCTTCGCGGACTTTAAACACATTGATGCCATAACGTTGCCGGCCACCTAAACGAAATAGCAGCAGTTCCAACCGGTTTTGTCCGGCAAGCCGGGTACGCTGATTAATACCATCAAGCAAACTGGTCATACGATTTCCTTCTATTTACAGGCGTTATCGGCGGCGCCGGGATTTTCTGTAGCGGCCATTTAAGGTATGACTCTTGCAGTGAGACTAGCAAATTTATATCGCACAGTACTTTGCAGTGGAGTTAGTCTGATGTCACGTTTATATATATTATTCTCGTTTGTTAGTAGCGTCATGTTTTTGACGTTGCCGGTGCAAGCGGCTTCATTACATGCTTTGCATGATGTTGAACATGCCGCTTACCTACATGCTATCAGTGAAGCGCAAGCACGCTTTGCCAACCCGCAGGTGAGTATCAGTTCGTTGGATAAACGCTTACGTTTACAAGCCTGCCAGAGCCCGCTGGATACGTTTGCCAATCATGATGAGCTGCGCTCGGGTCAACTGACTGTGGGTGTACGTTGTCACGCGCCGGTCAACTGGACGGTATATGTCTCAGCAAAGATCAAAGTCATGCAGGATGTGGTTGTTACCAAACGCCACTTATCAGCGGATCACATTTTGACTGCAAATGACGTAAAATTGGCGCCGCGTGATATTGCCAGTGAACGCAAAGGTTTTTTGACTGATGCCAAACCGTTGATTGGTCAACAATTAAAATCGCCGTTGCCGATGGGCAGTATCGTTGAAGCCAGTCAGTTTAAATCGCAAATGTTGGTGCATCGTGGCGATTTAATTACGCTGGTTGCCGCCGTTGGCAACATGGAAGTACGGGTGCGCGGTGAGGCTATGGCCAATGCTGGCCTTGGTCAGCGGGTCAAAGTTAAAAACATTAGCTCGGAAAGAATTGTCGAAGGCGTTGTCGATGCTGCCGGTGTGGTACGTATTGAAACAATGTAATGATAAATATATTTAAGTTTGCCAAGGTTTTGCCGATAGTATTGTATAAGCCTAATTGGAGACAGTAATGTCAGAAATTAATAACATCAAAACGAATACGCCAGGCGCGGTTAATAACCCGCGTAGCAATTCGGTGGATGATAAAAACAGTACCAGCAAAACCAGCACTGATGCGGCGCCGGCGTCCGATAAATTCAGCCTGACTGATGACGCGAATCAGTTGCAAGCGCTGCGGGAAATGATCGCCGGCATGCCGGATGTTGATAAACAACGTATTGCTGATCTGCGTAATGCTATCGAAAATGGCGATTATCAGGTCGATTCGCAAAAACTGGCACAGAATATGATTGATTTTGAGGGTCAATTCTAAGCAGGACACTGTCATGTCGATGACCCCGGCACAACAACTGCGTTCCACCCTCCAGGCGGAACTGCAACTGGCCCAACAACTGGCCAGCATTATGGAAACGGAACGCAGCGCTTTAACGCAGGCTAACGGTGCTGAACTGGATCAATGTATCCGTGCCAAGCAACCTCTCATCAAGCAGCTCGAACAGCTTGGCCGCCAGCGTGATTTAATTCTCAAGACAGCTGGTTTCCCCTCCGGCAAACAAGGCATACAGGCATTTATTGTTAATCAAACGGATGCTGAAGGCATGGCGTTGAATAAACTGCTTAATCAGCTAAAGCTGCAAGCAGCACGCTGCCGGGAACATAATCAAATTAATGGCGGCATCGTCAACGTCAATCGCCAGTATCTGCAACGCGCGCTGAGCATTTTGCGTGGTCGGGATCCCGAAGCCAGTGCCTATGGTCCGGGTGGTGAATATACCAGTGCAGTGGTCCGTCAGCCGCTGATTGGCCGGGTCTGAATCAGCGGTTTTTTGCCCAGTCGGCCAATACGTCGACCCAGGCCGGATGTGCATTCAGACAAGGCACGAGTGTCAAAGACTCGCCACCGGCTTCTATAAAGACCTCTTCGCCGCGAATAGCAATCTCTTCAAGTGTTTCTAGGCAATCGGTCACAAACGCCGGGCACATCACCAAAACTTTCTTGACGCCTTTACCGGCCAGATCAATCAGCACATCTTCGGTATTTGGCCCCAGCCAGACTTGCCGGCCCAATCGTGACTGAAATGCCACCGAATATTTTTCAGCGGGTAATTCTGCGCGTTCAGTAAATGCTTTGGTGGTCATCATTACCTGATGCCGGTAACAAGTGGCATGTGCCGGGTGGGGCTGCATGCAGCAATCTGCACGCTCAAGGCAGTGTTTGCCTGAGGGATCACGTTTGGTGATATGTGATTCCGGCAAACCGTGATAACTAAATACCAGATGGTCATAATCCATCTGTAAATGTTCGTGGGTTTGTTGATACAGCGCCTCAATGTATTGCGGATCCTGATAAAACGGTGGCAACACTTTCAGTTTAAAAGTCAGTTTGTGTTTGGCGATAATCCGCTCAGCTTCGACAATGGATGTGGTCACTGTACTATCGGCAAAATGCGGATACATCGGCATATACAACACTTCGGTAATACTGGGATCGTCAGCGATTTTCAGCAGCACCGATTCAATACTTGGATTCCCGTAGCGCATTGCCAAATGCACCGGCATATCGACTTTAGCCTGTAAAGCGTGTTGTAGCTGTTCAGACAATACGATTAACGGTGAGCCGTTTGGTAACCAAACACTGCGATAGGCTTCTGCTGAGTCTTTGGGACGGAATGGCAGCACAAACAAACCGACGATCATGCGACGCAGTAACCAGGGCACCTGAATAACATATCGATCCATCAAAAACTGATTCAGATACCGTCGAACAGAAGGGGTATCGGGTTTATCCGGGGAGCCCAGATTTACCAGTAAAATTGCACGTTTGGTCATAAGTTATCCATATTCTTTTTTGCCTGCACTGCTTCAAGCGCCGGCCGCAGCGTAGTGTATTTAAAGTCGAATCCCGCCGCGCGGGCTTTTTCAGGAATAGCGCGTTGCCCGCCTAACAGCAATGTCGACATCTCGCCTAATGCCGTTTTTAAGACGCATGCAGGTACCCGAAAAATGGCAGGACGATTCAGCACGGATGCCAGTGTCCTGGTAAATTCATTATTGGTCACCGGGTTGGGCGCCGTTCCGTTAAAAACGCCGCTGGCGTTGTCATGTTCTGCCAGGAATAAAAATAAATTGCTGATATCGTCGAGATGAATCCAGGGCATATATTGCTGACCATCTGCGATGGGACCGCCCAGGCCGAGTTTAAACGGCAACCACATTTTACTTAAAAAACCACCATCAGCCGAAACCACCAGACCAGTCCGTACAATGGCGACCCGGATACCCTGTTGGTTGGCAGCCAGTGCCGCCTGCTCCCAATCTTCACAAAGTCGATGCGCAAAGTCATCCCGATAATCACTGTGCTCGGTGACAATAGCTGCTTGCTGATCACCATACCAACCTACTGCCGAACCACTAATTAATGCGTGCGGCTTTTGCGACCGTTGATGAAACCAATCGACCAGTTGCTTCGTCAGACCAATGCGACTATCGCGAAGTATGTGTTTTTGTTTTTCAGACCAGCGTTTATCAGCGATGGGCGCACCGGCCAGATTGATGACGAAATCGATTTGCTGCGCAGCAGAAATTTGCTGTAAATCATCAATTGCTGTGACTTTATCACTGAATAACCGGTCAACTTTGCCGATATCCCGGCTGAGGATAATAACTTGATGATCTTTGCCAAGCAGCTTTTCGCTTATGGCGCGACCAATTAAACCGGTACCGCCGGTCAGCAGATAGGTAGCCATAATCCATCCTTGTAATTGCAGTTAATTATTAGAATGACATGTCACGGTAAAGTTTATGTGAAGTCTATGATTTCAGTTAGCTTGCTGGCATACCTTTTAATACTAAAAGTCGCTAAACTCGCTGGAAAGCAACGGAGGCTTTGTGGACTGGAAACGTCTCATATTTCTGAATAGTCTGGTAGCGGTAGCCTACTTTATAACGGCATGGTTATTATTACCGCTGACCATGATGCCCGGTAATGCCGTACCAGTCTGGTTGCCAGCTGGTATTGCCATGGCAGCAGTGCTTATTTGGGGATATCGTTTATTACCAGCGGCTTTTATTGGTAATTTATTGGTTGGCTGGCAGATTTACACACCACTTGATACCAGCGGCTGGTGGTTATGTGTTTTATTGGCTTTTCAGGCAGTGTTACACGCCTGGCTAGGCCGGTTCTTACTGCGTAAATTTGCTGTTTGGCCGTCAGCTCTGAAAGCCGACAATGATATCGTGCGTTTTTTCCTGTTAGCAGGTCTTATTGCTGCGCTACCACCTGCACTATTGTCCACCGGGTTACAGTCGTATTTTGCCGAACTGCCACAGATAGCCTGGCGGCAAACTTTGTTAATTTACTGGTTAGGCAGTGCGCTTGGTGTGGTGATTCTGACCCCGGTGATACTGATTTTTCTGGAGCAGCCCCGCTCTGAATGGCAGCATCGCCGGTTTAGTGTCGCTGTGCCAATGTTGCTGCTGCTGGCACTGCTGCTGGTGATTGTCTGGCAGACGAAGCAGCATGAGGTTGAGGTCAATCAACAGCGGTTTGAAGCTAACGCTAAACTGGCTCACTCATTGGTAGAAAAGGAGCTGGATTTTCATGCTCTATTACTGCAATCAATGCGTTCGTATTTTTTGCATAGCGAGGAAGTGACTTTTGCCGAGTTTTCGGCCTATCTTGCCGACTTCAGCCAGCATCGCCATGATGTGACCGCGGCGCTGTGGATCGAAAAAAATGCGATTGATCCGCAAAATCCTTATTGGCTGCGTTACATCAAACCGGTTAAGCAAAGTGACAAGGTACTGCCTTCATTGGCTGGCAGGGCAATGTGTCAGTCATCAGAAGATAGAAAGCTATGTGACGAAGTCTGGCGGACACCGGCAGACCTAAAGGTCAGTACTGTTTTTACTGATCTGACAGCAGAACTACCTGACAAATTTATGTTTTTGCTGGGCGTGCGTGACGGCATTGGCCCGCTTGCCGGGCTGGTTGTGCATGTTTTTGATTATAATGACTTTTTTACACCTTTAGCAGCATCCGAAGCCAGTCGTTGGGTCGAATTTTCCGTCGTCGGCAATGATCAGAATGATCCTTTGTTCCAGACAGCGGGGTTTAATCAGCAACCTTCCTCCAGTCTAAATATGCGATTGGACGAAGTGCTCGAAAACGATCTCAGCTGGCATTTTCAATATCAGCCATCAGAAGATTATTTACAGGCTTACCAAAGCTGGTCGGTTTTCAGCATTATCACCAGTGCCTTGGTTTTATTCAGTTTGATAAGCGCCTGGCTGTTGTCACAAAGTGGCCGGGTGTTACTGATCCGCCAGGCGGTCAACGAAAAAACTCAGGCGCTGGAACAAAATATTCATTTACTACGCAAAAGCGAAGAAAAATACCGGCGTTTGGTAGAAAATATTAAAGATGAATATGTGTTGTATACACACGATGTAAATGGTGTCTTTACTTACGTCAGTCCATCTGTTGAGTCTATTCTTGGCTATCATCATACTGAGCTATTTCATCATTATGCTGACTTTTTACCGGATACCGAAATTAACCGGAAAGTGGATGGTTATACCCAGCAAACCTTGTCGGGCAAAACCATGGCTTACGAGGTTGAAATGCGCGATAAGTATGGCAAGGTCCATACGCTGGCCGTGAAAGAAATGCCGACCTATAACGAAGACGGTGAAGTTATTGGTGTTGAGGGCATTTTGCATGATATTACGGCGCTGAAAAAATCTCAGCTGATGCTGGAAAAGCTGTCGCTGGCGGTTAAACATAGTCCCAACGCTATTATCGTTATGGATAGGGGCGGCAACATTGAGTATGTTAATCCGAAATTTACCGCTATTACCGGCTATGGGTCTGAAGAAGCAGTGGGCAAATGGCCGGATTTGATCAATGCCGGTGATGATCCGCAGGCATTACATAAGGAAATGTGGCAAACCATTCTGGCGGGTCAGGAATGGCGTGGCGAAGTACAAAACCGTAAGAAAAATGGTGATTTGTACTGGGCACAGGAATTGATTGCCCCGATGCTTGATGCCAATGGCCAGGTGAGTCATGTGGTGGCGACCCAGGTGGATATTACCGAGGCCCGGCGACTCAATGAAGAGACCTCTTACCAGGCCAGCCATGATTTGTTGACGGGGCTGATTAATCGGCGAGAATTTGATCTTCGTTTACACCGGGTTATTGAGTCCTCACGACTGGATCATGGCGAACATGCGCTGTGTTTTATGGATTTGGATCAATTTAAGGTAATTAACGATACCTGCGGCCATATTGCCGGTGATGAGCTGTTGCGTCAGGTTGGCGCTTTATTACAGGCTAATATTCGTTCCCGCGATACCATTGCCAGATTGGGCGGGGATGAGTTTGTCATCCTGATGGAGCACTGTTCAATTGAGCAGGCCTTTAAAGCATGTGAAGGTGTGCTCAGTTTGTTGCAGGATTTTCGGTTTTATTGGCAAGGCTACAGCTTTACTATCGGTGCCAGTATCGGTCTGACGGTAATTGATCTTCATACCAAAGACGTAACCGAGGCAATGTGTAATGTCGATAACGCCTGTTATGTGGCCAAAGATTCAGGCCGTAACCGGGTAGAAGTACACACTGAAGACAGTGCCCGTTTACAACAACGGCGTGGTGAAATTCAATGGAGCGCCGAAATTAATGAAGCATTAGATGAGGATCGCTTTTTACTCTATGCGCAGCCGATCATACCCGTTAGTAAGAAGAAGCATGGGCTGAGTTATGAGATTTTATTAAGGTTGCGCCGAAGAGATGGCAGCTTGTCACCGCCCGGTGCCTTTTTGCCGGCAGCGGAACGTTATAATTCCATCACCCGCATTGACCGTTGGGTCGTTAATAAAACATTTGACTGGTTGAGTCGAAATGCCAATTCAATCAGTCATATCGACAGCTTATCGATTAACCTGTCTGGCTTGACGCTGAGTGATGAAAATATGCTTAATTATATTCATGATGCGGTGGTCGCTTTGCCGGTAACAACCGATAAAATTTGTTTTGAAATAACCGAAACAGCCGCTATTGCCAATTTGCTGGCAGCAACGATATTTATCGAGCGTCTGGGGGCATTGGGTGTACGGTTTGCGCTGGATGATTTTGGCAGTGGTTTGTCATCGTTTGGTTATTTAAAAAAACTGCGGGTTGATTCACTGAAAATCGATGGCATGTTTGTTAAAGATATGCTGGATGATCCCTTGGATCTGGAAATGGTCAAATCGATTAACGAAATTGGCCATGTAATGGGCTTGACCACAATTGCAGAATTTGTAGAAAGTCCGGCTATTCTTCACAAACTCCGGGAAATTGGCGTAGATTACGCTCAAGGTTATAGCATAGGTGTGCCCGCACCGATTGAGACGCTGTTGTCAGCAGGCAATAATATTTATGGATAGATAGGTTATGGAAGACGCTGCAATTGTAAGACAGCAAGCAAGATTGCTATACCAGCAAGCTCCTTTTTCAAACATCACGGTAATAAGTGTGTCGTGGCTGTTTGCATTGCTTTTTTGGCAACATGAACATGGCCCGTTACTGGCAATATGGTCCATGGCAATCTCTGTGGTTTCCTGTGTTCGTCTGTTGGTATGGTGGCAGTTTAATCGTCGAACAGAGCTGTTGGAACCACGACAATGGCTAAAGATTTATACCCTGCTTACATTATTAGTTGGTATTGCCTGGGGCAGTACCAGCATGTTCTATTTTCTGATTGATGACATTCAGATAAACACGTTGTTTTACATCCTTATCAGTGCTGTCATCGCTGCCGCTGTTCCGGTTCTGGCGGCATCATTCATTACCTTTTTAGCTTATACCGTCCCGCCAGTGCTGATGTTGACGTCGATAACGGCTTATCAAATTTTTACCCAGGCACAATGGCAAGCTTTGCCATACTTCCTGTTATTTGGCTTGTATGCTTACTTCGGTTTTATGCTTTCGCTTGCCAGACGAGCCAATCGAAATATTATTGACGGCTTAAAATTGCAGGAAAAAAATCAGGCGCTGTTAGATGATTTGAACTGGGAAGTGGCGCAGCGCGAGAGCATGATTGAATCACGCACCACCGAATTACGTGAAGCAAACCAGCAATTATCTGAAAACCGCGCGCATATGG
>CAYYRO010000050.1:7056-15570 GCA_964474075.1 uncultured Methylophaga sp. | reverse complement strand
TATGACTGAGTCAGCCAGACTGGCCGTGTTTGGTGAAGCCTTATTTGATTGTTTTTCAGATCAGCAAAAGTTGGGCGGCGCACCATTTAATGTTGCCTGGCATTTGCAGGCTTTTGGTGATGCACCGCAATTTATCTCCCGTATTGGTGATGATGCGCTGGGCGAGCAAATTAAAAATGCGATGCAGCAGTGGGGGATGGATCTGGCCGGTTTGCAAATCGATACGACCCGACCAACCGGTACGGTGAACGTGACCTTGAAAGGCAGTGAACCGCACTATGAGATAAGTGATAACGTTGCTTACGACTTTATCGATAAAGCTGCGCTTCCGGCCTTACGCAATGATGGGATTGTCTATCACGGCAGTTTAGCGCTACGGCATTCCAATAATCATGAAGCGCTGGCGCATTTATTAAATGCGGCATCTATATCGGTATTTGTCGATGTTAATTTACGGGCGCCATGGTGGGAAAAAGAAAGTCTGTTTGCGTTGCTGGAGCGGGCGCGATGGGTCAAATTAAATGCTGACGAACTGGCCGAGCTTGGTTTTCAATCTGCGGATTTATTGCAGGACATGATTCGTATGCAAACCAATTTCCAGTTGGAGCAATTAATCGTCACCCGAGGTGAACAGGGCGCTATTGTGCGTTGTAATGACGGTCAGGTTTATGAATTTCCGCCGAGCACAGCCGATAAAGTTGTCGATACAGTCGGTGCCGGTGATGCGTTTTCAGCGATGTATTTACATGGCTTATTGCAAGGTTGGCCAGTGACACAAATTTTACCCAAAGCGCAGGCTTTTGCTGCTGCGGTTGTGGGTTTGCAGGGTGCATTTACCGATGATGCGGCCTTTTACCAACCGTTTACTCAATAATTGCCTGACTACTTATGTATGAACAACAATCGCATTCGCTGTTAAATGCCATTCTGAATCAGATTGAACCGGAATTTGCCCGGGTTGATTTACGCTATTTTTATACCCGGCTGGGTGCCAATTTTTACGCCATTCACTCACTTTTTGACAAGTTGTATGGCAAGCGCCCGGACTTTGCCGAGCAGGCGCAGCGGCTGGTGGAAACCATGGCCCGGCAATATATCAACCGGCCGGAAAACCTGCGGCAACGGGATATTGAACGCGAACAGGACTTTAACTGGTTTCTGAGCCAGAAATGGGTCGGTATGGCCATGTATGCCAATGGTTTTGCCAAAGATCTAAATGGCATGCGTGAGCATCTGCATTATTTTCAGGATCTGGGCGTTAACTTGTTGCATGTCATGCCAATTATGCGTTGCCCAGAAGGGAAAAGTGACGGCGGTTATGCGGTCAGTGACTTCCGGCAAATCGATCCGCGGGTCGGTAATCTCGAGGATTTACGCGATTTATCTGCCGATATGCGCCAGCGCGATATGTTGCTGGTATTGGATGTGGTGCTCAACCACACTTCAGATCAGCATGAATGGGCTGAAAAAGCCAAAGCCGGTTATTCACCGTATCCCGATTATTACTACATATTCGAAAATCGCCATGTACCGGATATGTTTGAGCAAAGCATGCCGGAAGTGTTTCCGGAAACAGCGCCCGGTAATTTCACCTGGAATGAAGAAATGCAGCGCTGGGTGATGACGGTGTTTAATGATTACCAATGGGATCTGAATTACAGCAATCCGGCGGTATTTATTGAAATGCTCGACATCATTCTGTTCTGGGCCAATCAGGGCGCGGATATTTTGCGGCTGGATGCCGTGGCATTTTTGTGGAAAAAAATCGGCAGTGCCTGCCAGAATGAGCGGGAAGCACATCTGATTTTGCAATTGCTCAAAGACTGCTGTCAGGTCACGGCACCCGGCGTGTTATTTATCGCTGAGGCGATTGTCGCACCGGTCGAAGTGATTAAATATTTTGGTGAAGATGCTGTGATAGCCAAAGAATGTGAGATTGCCTATAACGCGACCTTTATGGCATTGATGTGGGATGCGGTAGCAACCAAAAATGCCCGGCTGCTTAATCAGGGTATCAAGAGTCTGCCGGTGAAACTGGAACGTGCCACCTGGCTGAACTACATTCGCTGTCATGATGATATCGGTTTGGGGTTTGATGATCGTGATATCGAACTGGTCGGTTATGAGCCAAAAGATCACCGCAAATTTCTGATCGATTATTTCACCGGCCAGTATGATGATTCTTATGCCCGTGGTGTGCCGTTCGGACAAAACGATAAAACCGGTGATACCCGTATTTCCGGGTCATTGGCTTCGTTAGTCGGCCTGCAGCATGCCATTGAGAGCAAAGATCCACAGGCGATTGATGATGCGATACGCGTCATTTTATTGTTACATAATTTGATTCTGTCCTTTGGCGGTCTGCCGTTGCTGTATTACGGCGATGAAATCGGCACCACCAATGATGAAAGCTACAAAACCGATCCGGTAAAAATGGACGATTCTCGTTGGGTGCACCGACCGTTTATTGATTGGCAGAAAGCTGAGCTGAGACATACACCTGGCACGGTGGAATATGCGATTTTCAGTCAGTTAAAAACGATGATTGCCGTGCATAAAGAACTGGATGCTTTTGCCGATTTTAATAATCGTGAATTACTTGAGGTCAAGAATCCTCACTTATTTGTGTTTGAGCGTTACCACATTCAAAAACCCAGTGAGCGGGTATTGTTGGTCAGTAATTTTGACCAACAGCCGCAGACATTGGATATGAATGATTTAAGCCGCTGGTCAACGCCGCAAGATGGACAGTTAATCGATGCCGTGACCGGCAAAAGTCCTGAACAATTTGACAGCTCACTGATTATTCCGGGGTTTGGTTTTTATTGGCTTATTGAGCAGTAATCAGCGTCCACATTTGCCGGTATCACAGGTTTTGGCGCAGCCCATCAGGCGGCCAATCGGATGACGTAATCTAGCAAATAAGCGATAACTGAGATCACTAAACCAACGAATTACCGGCCAGCGCAGCATTTGGATCCAGCTATGGGCATCTACCAGTGACCAGGCTTTGGCCGTGACATCCAGGCCATAAATCATGCTGCCGTCAGCCAGCTGACCATGTAATACGCGATCGGCTTTTACGATATCGATATAGGGATAACGATAGACAAAGTCGGCGGCGTGAATATTCTCGAATTTCAACCGTTGTTTGCTATCCCGTGCCCGTAGTGCGTTGATTTCCTTCGCGCAGATTGGGCAGTCACCATCAAAAAATATCGTCAGTTGCTGCATGCCGGGTTTCCAAATTTAATGAGCAGTTTTGACGAAAATTGAATGATGAAGTTCTTAGACTGAACCATTCTTCAATGCAGCCGTCTCAAAGCCACTAATTCAAGGAAATGAAATGAAACGCACCGGTTTATTCTGGTTACAAAACGATCTGCGTTTGCATGATCATCCGGGTCTTTGGCAAATGCAGTCGGCGGATAAGCTGATATGTGTATTTTGTATCGATCCTGCCTGGTATCGACCAAATAGCTTTAACACCAGAGCAATGGGCGCCGTGCGATATGCTTTTTTAACCCAGGCACTGACTGATTTATCCAATCAACTGGATGCTATCGGTCAGACCTTGTTGGTGATTGAAGCCGATCCGGTCGAAGCGATTGCCGCACTGGTAGAAACCTATCAAGTGTCAGTTATTGGCCGCAGTCAGCATCCCGGTGTTTATGAAAACCGGCAGTGGCAGCGGTTGCAACAACTATTTCCTAATCGGGATTTTTATCAGGCTGAAACAGCGACGTTATTCGGTAAACAGGATTTGCCATTTGTGCTGGCGGATTTACCAAAATCTTTCAGCCAGTTTCGCAAATTGGTTGAGGGTTTGCCGGTTAACCGGCCCATGGCGGCGATTGAACGTTTGCCGCCACCACCGGCTAAACTCATCAAAACGCCAGAGCGGCTTGCATCAACCAACATCACTGAATTTACCGGCGGCGAACAGGCAGCTTTGCAGCATCTCAATGATTACTTCAGTGGTGAAGCCCCTTCTGTATACAAAGAAGTGCGTAATGAACTGGATGGCTGGCAAAACTCTACCAAGTTCTCACCGTGGCTGGCGCAGGGCAGTTTATCGGTGCGTACATTGGTTAGCCGATTGCGGGAATACGAAAAAAAGTTCGTTGCTAACGATTCTACCTACTGGATTTTTTTTGAGCTGCTATGGCGTGAGTATTTTCAGTGGTATGCGCATCGTTATGGTACGCGTCTGTTTCGTTTTAATGGGATCAATAATGAAACCAGCCGCCGTTGTTATTATCCTGAGCGTTACCAGAAATGGTGTCATGGCAATACACCGTATCCGCTGGTTAACGCGCTGATGCATCAGCTGAATGAAACCGGTTATATGAGTAATCGCGGCCGACAGATTGCGGCCAGTTGTTTTGTTTATGATTTACAGCTCGACTGGCGGTTTGGCGCTGCTTATTTTGAACAGCAACTGCTGGATTATGAGGTCGCCAGCAATTGGGGTAATTGGCAATATATAGCTGGTGTTGGCGCCGATCCGCGAGGTGGCCGGCATTTTAATATCGACAAACAAACCAATCAGTACGATCCACGGGGTGAGTTTATCCAAAAATGGCAGGGTGATGCCGGTCATCAGCCACTGGATTCAATGGATGCGGCAGACTGGCCGATTATGCCGCCAGGACGCTAATGACCAAACCGGAGATAAATGTTGTTTGGCTGAAGCGCGATTTACGGCTCAGTGATCATCAGCCATTAGCTGATGCCTGCCAGCAGGATCTGCCGGTTTTGCTGCTCTATATTTTTGAGCCGATGTTATTGGCTGATACACATTTCAGTGAAAGACACTGGCGCTTTGTCTGGCAATCATTAGCCGATATGAACCGGCGTTTACAGCGGTTTGATACCTCGGTTTGTATCGTTAACGATGATGCCATCGCCGTATTTGAAAATTTACAGCAAACCTATCAAATCAAAACACTGTTCAGCCATCAGGAAATCGGTCTCGACAATACTTTTCAGCGCGATAAAGTCATGAACACCTTTTGCCAGCAACAGGGCATTGATTGGCAGGAAACCCCATTGGGCGCTGTGATGCGCGCCGCCAGCCATCGTGATGATTGGGATAAACACTGGCAAAAAGTCATGCGTGCTGAAATGGCGGCGCCTGCATTAAAACAGGTTCAATTTGTTAAATGCGATCGACTGCCAGTTTTTGAGGCGCCGGAAAGCTGGCAACAGCCCGATCCGCAAATGCAGGTGGGCGGTGAAAAAGAAGCCTGGCAAGTGTTGGAAGATTTTTTCACTGAACGTGGTCAGCATTATCACCGGCATATTTCCAGCCCGTCGCTGAGCCGCGAAGCCTGTTCACGGCTATCTCCGTATTTAGCCTGGGGCAATATCAGCTTACGGCAAATGTACCGGCGGCTATTGGCAGACTGGCAACGTCCGGGCTGGCGACGGCCGTTATCAGCCTTATCGTCTCGGTTGCACTGGCATTGTCATTTTATTCAGAAGTTTGAAAGCGAGTGTGCCATGCAATTTCGGTCGGTGAACCGTGGTTATGCTGATTTTCCGTGGCGAACGGGCGTGCAGGCTGACAACGATTATCAGGCCTGGGAGAAGGGTAGAACAGGCTATCCGCTGGTTGATGCCTGCATGCGTTGTTTACAGGCGACTGGTTATATTAATTTCCGGATGCGCGCCATGCTGGTCAGTTTTTTGTGTCATCAACTGCTGCTTGACTGGCGGCGGGGCGTTGAACATTTAGCCAGATTATTTCTGGATTTTGAGCCGGGTATTCATTATCCGCAGTTTCAGATGCAGGCCGGTGTCACCGGCACTAACACCATTCGCATTTATAACCCGGTTAAACAATCGCAGGAGCAGGACCCGAAAGGCAAATTTATCCGCCAATGGTGCCCGGAGCTTAGCGAGTTGCCCAATGAATTGATTCATACGCCATGGCAACTAACACCGATGGAAAGTCAGTTATACGGTGTGATATTGGGCCGTGATTATCCGCAGCCGGTCGTCGAACTGCAGCAAAGCAGCAAACAAGCGCGGGATGCGCTATGGGCATGGCGAAAAAATGCTGCGGTAAAACAAGAAAACCAACGAATTTTACGACGCCATGTACGACCGGACAGCCGCCGCTAATCTGATTTGCGAGGAGTGCTGTCAGCCACGATAATAGGCGGCATATTTATTTTCCCGGAGTAAAAAATGAGTTTGGCATTTGCAGCAATTGTTGTCGGTTTAATATTTCTGGTCTGGAGTGCCGATAAATTCATTGAAGGGGCGGCCGTCACCGCTAAGCATTTCGGTATGTCGCCGTTACTTATCGGTATGGTCATTGTTGGTTTTGGTACCTCGGCACCTGAAATGGTGGTCTCGGCTTTGGCATCGTTGCAGGGTAATCCGGGGATTGCACTGGGTAATGCCTATGGCTCCAATATTACCAATATTGCGCTGATTCTGGGTCTGACCGCTGTTATCAGTCCGATCGCAGTTCATTCACAGGTACTTCGTAAGGAAATGCCGGTATTGATCGCGATAACCGCATTGGCGGCTTTCCAACTGACCGATGGTCAACTGTCACGAATGGATGCCGTCGTACTGATGGTGGTGTTTGCTATTTTGATGGGCTGGAGCATTTATCAGGGTATGACCGGCAAAGACGATACTCTCGGCACTGAAATGCAAGGCGAAGTCGATGCCTATAGCATGCCGCTGAAGAAAGCCATTTTTTGGCTGGTATTTGGTTTAGTGGTGCTGGTATTAAGCTCACGGTTGTTGGTCTGGGGCGCGGTGGATATTGCAGTGGCCCTCGGCGTAAGTGATTTGATTATTGGTTTGACCATCGTCGCTATTGGTACGTCTCTGCCAGAATTGGCATCATCTTTAATGGCGGTGAAAAAAGGCGAACATGATATGGCCATTGGTAATGTCATTGGCTCTAATATGTTCAATACCTTAACCGTTGTGGGTATCGCTGGTTTGATCAGTCCAATGGCGGTGGATCCGGAGGTGCTGCGTCGTGATGTCGCGGTAATGGCGGGTTTAACCATTGCGTTATTTATCTTTGCTTATGGCTTTCGGGGTCGTCAGGGACGGATTAACCGGATTGAAGGTGGTCTGTTGCTAACGGCATTTGTTGCGTATACAACATACCTTGTGAGCACAGTCATTTTATAATCAGATAGTTATCAGATTAACGGAGGCAATATGTTTAAAGCGTATGCAGCAATGCAAGCTGGTGCCGAACTGGAATTAATCGAATTTGAGCCGAGTCCGATTGGCGCTGATGAAGTTGAAATTGACGTTGAAAACTGCGGGATCTGTCATAGCGATCTGAGCATGATCGACAATGAATGGGGCATGACAACCTATCCCCTGATTGCCGGCCATGAAGTGATTGGTCTTATTCGTGACAAGGGCGCTGCGGTCAGTCAGTTTAAAATTGGCCAGCGGGTGGGCCTTGGTTGGTTTAAGGGCTTTTGCAATTATTGTCAGGCTTGCCAGCAGGGTGATCATAATCTGTGTTCGGCTTCAGATATGACCATTGTCGGTAATCATGGCGGCTTTGCCGATAAAGTCCGGGCTAAAGCCAACTCCGTAGTCGCATTGCCCGAAGGCATTGATCCGCTGAGTGCCGGACCCATGTTTTGCGGTGGCATCACCGTATTCAATCCGCTGGTCCAGTTTAATTTGCCGCCGACCAGCAAAGTCGGTGTGATTGGTATTGGCGGCCTGGGCCATATTGCTCTGCAATTTTTAAATGCCTGGGGCTGTGACGTCACCGCGTTTACCTCCAGTGAAGCCAAGATACAGGAAGCCAAATCGCTGGGTGCACATCACACCATAGATTCTCGTGATCCCAAAGCATTGGAAGATGCGGCAGGGCAATTTGATCTGATTCTCTCAACCGTGGCGGTGAAACTCGACTGGAATGCCTATTTAAATACGCTGGCACCAAAAGGCCGTCTGCATTTTGTTGGTGCGACACTGGAGCCGCTGGATCTGAATGTATTTAATCTGATTATGGCGCAGCGCAGTGTCTCCGGTACGCCATCAGGCAGTCCGGAAACCACCCGGAAAATGCTTGATTTTGCCCGGCTGCATGATATCAAACCGCAGATCGAAACCTTTGCGATGCGTGATATTAATCAGGCGATTCAGCACCTGCGTGATGGCAAAGCCCGTTACCGGATAGTGCTGGAAAACTAGAGGGATAAATAAGCCCTATACTAAATGCGCCCACATATCGTGTTCGTCGGCATCTTCAAATTCGACCTGCACGATATCACCCACCGTCAGATGCGTCGCGTTATCGATAAACACTAAACCGTCGATATCCGGCGCATCGGCGCGGCTTCGGCCCACGGCGCCTTCTTCAACGACTTCATCAATAATGACCCAGTCACGTTTGCCGATTTTTTGCTGCAGGCGCTGGGCACTTATTTCGGCTTGTTTGGCCATAAAGCGCGCCAGTCTCTCTTCTTTAACGTCTTCTGGCACCGGATCGGGTAATTCATTGGCGAC
>CAYYRO010000050.1:0-6956 GCA_964474075.1 uncultured Methylophaga sp. | reverse complement strand
AGGATTTTGCCTTCCGCCATCAGTGGAATGACATCATCAACATGCGGGTACGGGTAAACATAATGCATTCGTACCCAGATACCGAGTTCGCCTAATGCTTTGGCGAGTGCCGTAAAACGGGTAGCGATTTGCTCATTCTGCCAGGTATATTCGGCGTATTTCAGATCCACACCATAGGCACTGGTATCTTGCGAAATGACTAATATTTCTTTAACGCCGGCATCTGCCAAGCGTTTGGCTTCGGCAATGACCTGATTGACCGGCCGGCTGACCAGATCCCCCCGCATGGATGGAATAATGCAGAACGTACAGCGGTGATTACAGCCTTCAGAAATCTTCAGGTAGGCATAATGGCGCGGTGTCAGTTTGATGCCTTCAGGTGGAACCAGGCTGGTAAACGGGTCATGTGGCTGCGGCAAATGTTTATGCACGGCGCTGACCACTTCTTCCAGCGCATGGGCGCCGGTGATTTCCAACACCTGCGGGTGTTTTTCGCGAATACTGTTATCGCGACTGCCCAAACAGCCGGTCACGATAACCTTACCGTTTTTGGCGATGGCTTCGCCGATACTGTCCAGCGATTCTTCGACGGCTGAATCAATAAAACCACAGGTATTAACGACGACCAAATCGGCATCATCGTAACTATTGGAAATGTCATAACCTTCGGCGCGCAGTTTGGTAATAATGCGCTCGCTGTCGACCAATGCTTTGGGACAACCGAGACTGACAAATCCGACTTGGGGGGCTTTCATAAAAACTGACCTGAAATCAAAAAACTGGCGCGTATTCTATCTTGTTTCAGTTGATTGCCGGTTAAAAAGATTGGGTTTGATAAAGTTGAATTTGCAGGTTAACCGGCCAATCATCCATTCCAAGGCCGGCTTTTTGTTTGAGATGGTTTATAAATTGTTGTTTGTCTGGCAGTTGCTGCCAGACTTGCGGTAAAAACGTCGCATGATTATTACCGGACGTCAAAATCACGCCATCAATGCCCGGTGTCAGTTTATTCAGTAAATCCTGCTGATCTTTTACAAATATAGATTGGGGATTCTCGATAACGGTCAAATGCAGTTGGCAATGTGCCCATTCTGTGGGAGACAGCGGCGCAAAACGTTCATCATTAAAGGCCGCCGAAAAGCCATTATGATTTGCATCCTCTGCCAGCGGCCGGTTTGCTGACAGCGTTCCCGTACAGCCGCGTAATTCATTTTGTTTGTATATGCTGACAAAACAAGCGCCTATTTCGCGTAAAGCCAGCGGCAAATGGCTGATATCCGGTTTTGGCGGCCGGTCATATTGCAGACCGAATTCGATTGCCGCCGCCGCGATATCTTTAAGTTGGTGTTGTTCGGCCAGCGTGAGGGTATTCATTTACTGCAATTATTCAAATAAATACGCTCCATACCCCACCACGCTGTCCTTTTTGCCGGCAGTATCACCGGAATTGCACAAGCTAAGCACTTTGCCCTGTAGTTGTTGCTGACGCGCATATGCCAGAAACCCACGAATACCGATACAGCCGCAGGCACGATACGGATCAATATCATGTTTATCGAGACTGATAATGGCCTGTGTAGTGAACTGATCAATTCGGCGTGCGCTTTCATAATCCAGATAATGGCTTAAATCCGAACTGATAACAATCAAAGTGTCATCAGCACCATCTACTGCAATGTTAATAACCTCGGCGACAAGCTCAGGGCTGGCATCACCGGTGACGATAGGCAAGATCGTAAATTGTTCGAGAACAAATTGTAAAAAGGGCAATTGCACTTCAAGACTATGCTCATTTTCATGAGCAGTATCAAGGAATTGCACACCCTCAATGTCAGCTAACCGGGCAATACCGGCTTTATCCAGAGCGACACTGCCTAATGGCGTCGCAAAATAATCTGCACTGGAAATAGCAACACCACGGAAAGTCACACGATGTGATGGTCCTATCATCACCACGCGACGAATGTTTTCGGAATGATGTCGTAATGATTGATAGGCTTTGGCAGCAACTTTGCCGGAATACACATAACCGGCATGCGGCACGATTAAGGCTTTAGGATGATAATGGCGGTTTTGGGGCAGGGATTCGAATTGCTCGCTGAGCAAGTTTTCAAGTTCAGTAGCCCGCGCGGGATAAAATAATCCGGCAACTGCACTTGGGCGAATGGTCGGGCGAATCGTGTTCATGACAATCCTCCTCATTCAGGCGTATTATAGAAACTGTGCCGGCAATGTATCGTCGGCTGGACAGCTTCCGTGCCGGAAAGTCTTCTGGCCATTTCCGAGCATCGGATCACTGAGTATCTTCTCCCTTTCAGATAATTTCAACTATCTGTTTTAACTGGAGAATTGGTCATGGATGCGACCCTGGTGTCAGCCCTTGATGGGCAAGGATTTCATCCGACTCGCAACCGGCATTAGCGTAATTAATGGTCACGTGCAATGTGATTTATTTCACCGATTTTGCAAATTGCATGATGGTCAGCGCGGCTTATGTTTAGTGCTGTTGTATGCGTTTTAATTTTGGACAACTATCATGTCTAAATTAATACAGGTTGTATGTTTGAGCTGTGGCGTTATTAATCGATTACCGGTTGAAGAAATTGCTGACTCGTCCCATTGCACTCGCTGCAAAACCCCCATTTTCAACGGGCAGCCAATGTTATTGAATGCGGCATTGTTCACTAGGTTGCAGCAGGAAGACCAATTACCATTACTGGTCGATTTCTGGGCTGCGTGGTGTGGACCCTGCCGGCAAATGGTGCGTGTTTTTGCAATGGCGGCCCGTCAATTAGAGCCTAAGTTGCGGCTGGCGAAAATCAATACTGAGGATGAACCGGACCTGGCAGGCCGGTTTAAGATACGGCATATTCCGACCTTGATTTTATTTAACAAAGGTCGGGAAGTCGCCCGTCAGCCGGGCGCGATGAGCTTGAATAACATGCTGCACTGGGTACGACAGTTTATTTAAGACAAGGCCTGATGGGTCAGGCTTTACCTTTTTGCAATAAAACTTCGTACTCATCCATGGTGATCATGCCGCCCTCGGCAGCAACACGAAGGCGTTCCTCGTCTGAAATGACATCGTGTACGGCATCCAGCCGTTTCCAGACCGCCATTGGTGTAGGGCAGTCGGTTTTTGGCACATAATCTGAACTCTCAATGCGTTGATAACGATGGATATAGCGCGGGCAGTTCTGAAACATATCTTCGACGGTGACTTTGACCACCAATTCAGCCTCGTGAAACAGCGCCAAGTCAGCTGGGTCGCGACTGAGTTCAGCGGTACCATGGACGCGCACACGATGCGGGGTTTCAAAGTCGATAAATAACATCCCGACTTTTTGATTGGCATCGATATTACCCATCGATAAATACATACCGTTACCGTCGAGACTTGGGAAAGCCAGCGTTTTTTCATCAAGTACTTTGACAAAACCGACGTCACCACCCTTATGGGAGCAGGTTGGAAAACCGCGATGATCGACGGTGGATAAAAAGAAAAAATCACGACTCTCAATAAACGCCTGATGCTGTTCCGTTACCGTATCGGTCAAAATTGCTTCACTGACGCGGTCAGCCAGTTTTTCTTTATCAAATTCCTGCTGTAACTTGCGATGCTGTGCGCCGTATAGTTGGCTCATGATTGCCTCGTTGCAATAAATTTTCAGTCATTTGACCAATACGCTGACAGGCTGTCAAACCCTCAGCATTGCAGCCACGGACTACGGTTGGCAAAACTTTGTTGCAGGTAGGTAATTAGCGTTTCACAACGCTTTGGCAAATAACGGCTGCCCGGTGTGACAGCATAAATACCAAAGATATCATCGGTCTGAAAATCTTCCAGTACTT
The DNA here is from genome assembly GCA_964474075.1 of uncultured Methylophaga sp. Lineage (GTDB taxonomy): Bacteria > Pseudomonadota > Gammaproteobacteria > Nitrosococcales > Methylophagaceae > Methylophaga. The sequence goes on along the minus strand of CAYYRO010000050.1, from coordinate 3,104 downwards.
TAACCAAATCACCATTATTGATGGCCTGATAGCAAATAAAATCCGGCGAGCGTATCAGGCCGTGACCGGCGATGGCAGCAGTACAAAGAAACTGACCATTATTAGCCAGCATGCCACTCTCGACATTGATTTCCAGCCGTTGTCCAGCGTCCTGAAATAGCCAGTGTTCATGGCGGCTTTGGTAATGTAATGCGATATGACCATTTGCCAAATCATTGGGATGTTTTGGGGTGCCGTATTGTTTTAAATACGCCGGACTGGCGCAGAGCAAGATCCGGCAATGTGACAAGCGACGGGCTTTAAGACTGGAATCGGCTAATTGACCAATACGGATCGCCAAATCAAAACCATCAGCCACGAGGTCGACAAAACGATCACTGAAATCCACATCCAATTGCAGTTGTGGGTGTTGTTGCTGAAAATCCAGTAACGCCGGCATCAAATGCTGTAAGCCAAATGATAGCGGTACGGCGATCCGTAACCGTCCGCTGAGATCCGCCTCGCTGTCAGCTACCTGCGCCTCGGCTTCAGCAATATCATCAAGCAAACGTAAGCAGGACTGATAATAACGTTCACCGGCTTCGGTCAGCGTTTGCCGTCGGGTCGTGCGTTGCAGCAGCGTTACATTCAGTCGTTTTTCCAGTGCTTTTAAACGGCGACTTACAGCCGATTTGACGGTATCCAATTGGTCAGCCGCCTTGCTGATACTGCCAGCCTCAACGATTCGTTTAAAGATTTGCATATCTTCAATGGCATTCATAATCTCGCCTTATTGTTCTTTTAAAATCAACAATAAGTTCTTTATAGCATGGTTTTTATAAAATTTTATAACGATAGACTAATCTCCGTACTCATATATAAATAAGAGGAGTTTTCCGATGAGCAATGCATCTTTATTATTAGTCAATGCCAGCAGCCGCTATCAGGATTCGTTAACACGTGCCGTGTCGGCAGAAATTGCCCAATATCTGGCTGAGCTAAATGGTTTATCAGTTAAAGAACGTGATGTGGCAGCAGGCTTGCCATTTGTTAGTGAACAATGGGTCAATGCCAATTTCACTGATCCGGCCGAGCGCAGTGATGCCCAGCGACAAACGCTGGCACAATCCGATCGGCTGGTTAAAGAGTTGCATGCAGCACGGCAACTGGTGATGGGCGTGCCGGTTTATAATTTTACTATTCCAGCGACATTAAAAGCCTGGATTGATTTAGTAGCACGGGCGCGGGAAACGTTTCGTTATACCGAAAACGGGCCAGAAGGTTTGCTGAACATTGAAAAAGCCTATCTTGTCGTCGCCTCAGGTGGTGTACCGATTGGCAGTGATATGGACTTTGCCACCGGTTATTTACGACAAGTACTGGGCTTTTTAGGTATTAACGATGTCACCGTCATTGATGCCAATCAGTGGTTAAAACAAAACGATCGGCAACAGCAATTAGCCGATTTGCAGGCAGCATAAGGAGCGCGATATGACACAAGTACGTGAAGTAAAAAAATGGATCCATGGGCAAATGACCTCCGATGGTGCCGGCGTCAGTTTAAGACGGTTAATCGCGTCGAATGAGTTGGATATGCTCGATCCATTCTTGTTGTTTGACGCTTTTGGCAGCAGTAATCCGGATGACTATATCGCCGGTTTCCCGCCGCATCCCCATCGCGGTTTTGAAACGGTAACTTATATGTTAGCCGGCAAAATGCGCCATGAAGACAGCGCTGGTAATGCCGGTGTCATTGAAACCGGCGGGGTGCAATGGATGACCGCTGGCCGTGGCATTATTCACTCCGAGAAACCTGAACAGGAAGAAGGCTTGTTGGCCGGCTTTCAGTTGTGGGTAAATTTGCCTGCTGAACAAAAAATGATGGCGCCGCGTTATCAGGAAAAAGCCGCGGAAGACATAGTCGAAGAAAAACGTGAAGGTGGTTTGCAAATTCGTGTAGTGGCTGGCGAAACAAGGCAGGGAACAAAAGGTGTTATCGATAACAGTTTTGTCGAGCCGGTGTATTTTGTATTGAATGCACCGATTGATACGGTGTTTGAAGATAGTATTCCTACAGGCCATAACGCCTTTGTTTATGTCGCCAAAGGCCGCGTGCAAATTGGTGATAAAGCCACGGCAGTACCAGAAAATGCTTTAGCGGTATTAACTGATGGCGATGCCGTGAAAATCCGTGCTGAAGCCGACAGTGTTTATATCGTCGTTGCCGGTAAACCCATCAATGAACCGGTAGAGCGCGCCGGACCATTTGTTATGAACACCAGGGCGGAGTTGGAACAAGCCTTTGATGATTATCGCAATGGCCGTTTTGCCTGATAGTATGAAGCCCGGTTCGCCGGGCTTTATTTACTAAAGCTATGAATGTTTTTCTGGCCGACTGATGCGATAAAGTGATTAACGTTAAACAGGCGGAGAAGGCCATATGAATGTTGGATCATTACTTGATTACTGGATCATCACCATTGCGGCGATGTTTGTCATCGTTAATCCGCTGACTACGGCCTTTATGTTTTTGTCGTTATTACCACGAACCACTGAAACCACGCGAAAAGCTGTGGCCAAAAGGTCGACATTGGTTGCTACCGGTATATTTTTTGTATTTGCAACATTGGGCGGTGTGATTTTCACGTTGTTTGGCATCACCCTGGAAGCCTTTCGAATTGCCGGTGGTTTGATTTTGTTTGGCATTGCCATGTCGATGATTCATAAAGGGCTGGACGAGGGCGAGGCCGCCAGTAATAGCGATCCGGCCAACGAAGGTAAACTGGCACGGGATATCTCGGTTATTCCTTTGGCAATTCCATTTATGAGTGGACCCGGTGCGATTGCTACAGTGATGATTCTGACCAGTGAAGCACCAACAATCTGGCATTTAATGCTGGTGTTTGTGTCGATTATTCTGACCACCGGCAGTTGTTACTTAGCAATGCGCTATTCACATTATTTAGTGCGCTGGATTGGTGATACGGGTAAAGAGATAATTACACGGCTTTTTGGCATTATTCTGGCAGTCATTGCCGTGCAGTTTGTCATTAACGGCGTCATGGATGTTTATCTGAATTTGCCGGTGAAGTAGACATAAAAAAGCCCGGCGAACCGGGCTTTTT
>CAYYRO010000049.1:0-15817 GCA_964474075.1 uncultured Methylophaga sp. | reverse complement strand
TTGCAAAAAACACCACCATAAATTATGGCCTAAACTGACTTTCCCAATCGGCATTTATGTCAGAAAAAGTTAAGGCATGCACTGCCAAGCAGACATCAATATAGGCTTAATGTAAATAAAATAATGTCATTTAATTTAATGATATTATCGTGCGCCATTTGGCTTTTCTTAAGGAGAAAAAAATGACGTGGCTGATGTTAGTGTTCGGCTTGGTACTACTGATTATTGGTGCAGAATTGTTGGTCAAAGGGGCTTCCCGTTTGGCGACAAGCTTTGGCATTCCCGCTCTCGTTGTGGGTCTGACGGTGGTGGCATTTGGCACCAGTGCACCGGAGTTGGCGGTGAGCGTAAAGGCCGCATTTTCGGGGCAAGCAGAGCTGGCAATCGCCAATGTTGTGGGCAGTAATACTTTTAATATTCTGTTTATTCTGGGGCTTGCCGCATTGATCATGCCACTGATGGTCTCGCAGCAACTGATCCGTCAGGATGTGCCGATCATGATTGGCGTCAGCATTATCGCCTTGCTGATGATCCAAGATGGCAGTATTGGCAAATTCGAAGCAGCAATACTGGTGTTGGGTGTCATTATCTACACGATATTTTTGTTTTATCAGGGTAAAAAAACCGGTATCGATGCCAGTGCGGTATCGACCGAAACACCAAAACCTGTCTGGCAAAATTTGTTATTCATCGTTGTTGGTCTGGCATTACTGGTTCTCGGCGCTCGATGGTTAGTGCAAAGCGCTGTCGATATTGCCTCATCATTTGGTATCAGTGAAGCCGTCATCGGTTTAACCATTGTCGCGGCGGGTACGTCCCTGCCAGAAGTCATGACCTCTATCGTTGCCACGATTAAAGGTGAACGTGATATTGCGATCGGAAATGTGGTCGGCAGCAATATCTTTAATATCCTCGCCGTTTTAGGCTTGTCTGGGTTGCTATCGCCTATCCCGCTAGTGGCCAGCGAACAATTAGCGCAAATAGATGTTCCGGTGATGCTGGCGGTAGCAGTTTTATGTCTGCCATTGTTCTTCCTGGGCAGCACCTTAAACCGTTTTGAAGGCTTCTTATTCCTGGTGATCTACATCGGCTATGTCTGGTTTACCGTGGCGATGGCCTTGTCATTGGAATATCTGCCCCAGCTGCAAACAGCGTTGCTTTATGGTTTGGCACCGTTGGTCGGGATTTATGTGCTGTTCTGCCTGATAACGGAACAGGTTAAACGGCGGTCTGCTTCACGTTAGATTTCAGGTTCGGCCGGCAGAATGAGCGGGGCCACGTCTTGTACGCGGCCCCGTTTTTTTTTTATGAATGTCGCTGTATTAGGTCATTTAACAGACGTACAATTTGCGGTCATCCGGATTCATTTATGGGCCTGTTACCGGTAGCCTTAATCATTCATTCAATAGAGTTAATGTTTTCAGTAGCCTCATCTGCCTCTTGTTCATCACCTACATTTTGCTGGGGTTTATCATTTCTGAGAGAAGCATTTGGCTCGTAGTCGAAGATCACAAACAATGGAAAATGATCGGAGCCAATATCAGGAAGACGGCCAAGCTCGTGGAGAAAGAAGTGCTGGGATGCAAAAGCGTGATCAAGGGGGTAACGCATCAGACGGCTTCTGGTATCAAACGTATTCAATAAGCCACGACCAATCCGTGGATCAAGAAATCCGCCGATACGCTGAAAAAGATGCGTGGTGTGCGACCAGGCAACGTCATTGAAATCACCGGCAACGATGACCGGAACATCGCCAAGTTTCTTAACTTCTTTGGCAACCTCCATCAACTCGGCATCACGCATATCGGAATCTGCACGTTCATCACCTTTGCCTTCATCTTCCTCATCTTCGGGAAGTTTGAGACCGGGAGGTCGTGGATGCACGCCATAGAAGAATACAAGCTCTCCCGAACGGAGCCGAACTTTGGTGCGGAATGACGGAATTTCCGGCTCAACCAAAAAACGGATTTGTGGGTCCACCAGTTCTAGCCGTGAATAAAGCAACATACCGTAATGATTCGGCTGCGGCTGCTGCATCGTGTGGGGATAGGAATCCTCCAGATCGTGGAGTTGTTCAAGCCACCACTGGTTCGTTTCATTTAACAGGATGAGGTCAGGATCATTTTCGCGTATCAGGTCACGCAGCGCTTCCACTTCACGATTGTCGTAACGCAAGTTGAAGATCAGTAGCGATATGCGATTTGAGTCCTTGGCATACTGGCTGTCCGACATTTCCTTTGGATAAAATGCCGTATAGGGTGCGATAGCAATAAGCTGCCAGATTAGCGACAGTGCAACCGTCGCAACAAGCGCATATTCCCATAACGGCAATCGTTGCCAAAAATGCACTGCCAGATAACCTGTCAGCGTCAGGCCCATCAGCAAGGCGAACTGAACTCGCGGGAAATCAAAAATGCGTATCCACCAGATATCGCTATGCAGCAGCGGTACAGCGGTAGCGTAGGTCAACGCCAGTGCAAGCAGGCCCAATAAGATGCGGCAGAAGATGTACAGTGATTTGCCTGTGTTGCTCACGAATATTCGGCAACAGACGTATTCAGGATAAAGCTGAACAAAGGATCTGCGAGCTTAATTTGTTTGATTAAGATCCACACCCGGGTAAAGCTTCCGAAATTTTCTTTCGCTTTCATTAATCAGTTTTTGCCCTTCAGCGATTTTCTGTTCACCGCGCTCAATCGTCTCTTGACCGCTTTCAAAATCATCTTGTGCCGATTCCACTTGCTCTGCTCCCTCCTCAACAAGCTCTGCACCCGAAGCAACCATTTCTTTACCTGTTTCCCAATCCTCGGCAATTTGTTTCTTTATTTCTGCCTGGGTTCGATCCTCTGACGCCTCCTCTCTCATCAGATCAGCCTTGGTCTCTTGCTCATCTGAACAGCCCGTTAATGCGATAAGAAACAGACTCATCCCAATTGCAAACTTTACGAATGAATTTTTCATCATATTTGCTCCTTGCTATTTCGGTTGATGCCACCTCGAATATATCCGACTGTCAGATCTCCACTGCTTAACGATTAAGCGCATGGATTTGCGTGAAGCACAGCAATACGGTGATTTCTTCGTTACAAACACAAAAAAATTTAGGCAGCGTCAAATATTAATTGAAAGCATTTGCAACACATTCGTGTAAGGCTCAAATGGATTGCCAGAGACAACGTATATAGATAATGTCTTAACGCAAACCCAGAAAGGAAAGAATGACTAAAACGATAACAATTGCACCAACGATATAGACAATATTGTTCATCAGAAACGTATCCTGTTTATAAATCCAAAAGTGAGGCAGCTTGCACTTTGCAATGTAACTCGCTGCACAAGCTGACTTCACCCAGAATAGGTTTTCGGCTCGGTCAGGTCTGTTCGATGAGACACTGACTTTTTCGTATTACCTGTTAATGTAGATTGTTTATTCAGCCATTTAAATTCTGGAATGCACTGAAAGGTCAGATTCATGGCGGTCTCGATTGGAGAAAGCGCCAGTCATGCGTTTCAGTCTGACATAAACACAATTTCATCTGCGCTAACGCACAGACGAGTTCGGCCCACCACTGTAATCTGCAAGATAAAAGTCTTTTTATCGAAGGGAGTTTCCTATGGCTGTCACCGCAACTGATCCAATCAAGATTCTTTTTGCCATCCTTTTACCACCGCTTGGCGTATTTCTGGAAGTCGGCTTAAAAGGCCACTTCTGGCTGAATATCTTACTGACGCTGCTGGGTTTCATTCCCGGGATCATTCACGCGCTGTATGTCATCCTGAAACACTAGCCTGGTAAGACTTTAATGGGTCAGACATCCTGAATTTTCAAACACAGAGAAGCCATTGAAAAGTTCAGGATATCTGACCCCTTCTGGTACGCCCAACTAGGATCGTTGCAAACTTCAAAAGCTGATAGCAGCTGGGGATTACTCTGACCTTTTATCTGTAAAAAAGCATTTGAATAAAAGGTGCGATGGTAGATACACCACCAATACCAGCGTCAGAAAAAACAAGGCTAAATAAACAAGCGGTGGCAACATGTCCTGTGGCTGGCCCGGCCCAAAGACCCAGTTGATATTGTCCGCAGGTGTCGTCAGCACAAAAGTCAATGGCAAAACAATCAGGGCAATCACGATCTGTAAAGGGAAAGCACGTCTGTCGTAGCCGAGCCGAATCATCAAATAAAGCAATAACGGCGGCAGAACCAGATGAAAACTGCCTGACAACAACCTGACAAGCCAGGGCTCATCTTCAGCAAAGACATAGGCGGCAATAGTCATCAACCTGCCGCCGCTGAAAAAATCCAGTACCCAGGCAAGTTCAAGAAACAGCACACTGACCGCCATGGTGCTCGATATCAAACGGCTCTCCAGCCAGATGGCTGCTACCAGTGATATCAGTGCAATATCTGAAAACCAGAGAAAATTACCGGGGCCCAACTCACGCCAGTACACCGGCACGATAATACAGACCAGCAGGGTATAACTGAGTTTTAGCCAGATCGGAATGACGTTATTGTGCATACGCTCTCCATGCCTGTTTATCATCATAAGCCGCGTACATGGTCATTCCAACCGGACTGATGATGCGCCCCTTCTCTATTGTCTTCTTTCCACCTGCTCAGCTATTGCAATTCCCATCAGTAACCAGAAACTGCCGACCAGATAGCCTGCTGCAATATCACTGGCATAGTGCACACTGAGTAACATACGACTGAATCCAATCAGAAAAATTAACACCGCCGTCCAGTAAACCAGTTCAAATCGCTGGCGGGTAGTGTTTAATTCTCTGCTGATGATATACGCCATAAATCCGTAAACAGCGAGTGCACTGGTGGCATGACCGCTGGGAAATGATGAAGTTATTTCGACCAGATCAGTCACCGATTCAGGTCGCTGGCGCTGTAACAGAAACTTGCCGGTATAAGTCATCAGTTGTGACCCCAGCAGTGTCAGCCACATCGGTGCAATCAGATGAACGCGCTGATGTGCCCAGAGCAGACCGCTAACAACAATCGCGACCGCCAGAAGTGCCGGAGAGCTCCCCAGTTCGGTGAGCCAGGCAAACACCATGAGCATACTGTCTGTTCTTATCAGCGCCAATTGCTCATTAATCCAATAATCGGCATTGACTAATTCCTCGGCTTCCAGCAATTCTTCCACCAGACCGCCGAACAACCCCAGCAGATAGAGCATCACCAGCACGATCAAAGTTAATATCAAGCCAGAAAAATGCTTGGTCGTGAATCTTGCCTTCAGCAATTGGCTCGTTTTTGGAAAAGCGGCGCTGAACCGCTCCCATAAGCCGATCACTTGTTCGCGTTGTGTCGCGGCAGTCATCAAAATAACCGACCGCGTATACAAGCCTGACAGGATATTCACTGTCCACCAGCACAACTGCCAGAACAGAAGAATCAGCAAAAACAGACTAATTAAAGGCAAATAGGAGGAAAACATAAAACCTTCCTTTTACTGGGCAATCTTGTGTTTATTGTGTCTGCCTTCGTGTGCACATACAAATCAGGCATTTTGAGGTGAGCGACTGTGATGATGTGCTATCAACTGGATGGCAATCAGCCAGTGATCGATATCAAGGCTGAATCGGGTCTTTGAAAGCAATCTATCGCAATCGCATAGTGGCATTTATGATAATAACGATATGAAGATTTTTAATGCGGTTAGCACTATTGGATTTGCTGAAAAACAGGGAAAAGGCCATCCTCACCCCGCAGAGCAACAACAGCCGGTAATTAAGCGTTCTCCAGCCTAGTTTTTAACCGTGTCTGATACGGCTTCTCAGTTGTCACCCAGCAATGTGTCGAACTTCACCATCACATTACCGATATTGGTCGGAATCGTCTCCTGAGCACGGCCTTTTACCTCAGTCTTGATTTCTTCGATCATCTTGCCGGTGTTTACATCCACGACACGCAGAATGATGTACGAAAACAGGTAGGTTGGCTTATGGTAACGACCGACTACAACATAGTCAGCGCCGAATTTCTCGCCCAATTCTGCTGCTGCTTCCGGTCTGTCAAACAAATAGCCAACGCCCTTGTTAGCCTCTGCCTGCTCCTTGCTATCGATCTCGATCAGAGTGAAATCATCACGCTCTTCAAAGCCAGTTCGTAACAGACATTCGGTCAGTTCCACGTTTTTCTGGTCTTCAGCAGCCCTTTCAGCGTTTTTCTGCGGGTCGCTCATTTTCATCGTCAGGTCCAGCAACTGCATATCAAACACACCGATTTTGGTATCGGCCAATACGTTACCGCAAGCAAGCAGGCTCATGGCTGCGATTATCTTCATGAAGTCTTTCATAATATGTCTCCTTATAACAAAACGATCCGACATGATTCAGTGGGACTGCCTTATGATGCGGTTAAATCCTTGTTGTCTTTTATTCACCCTAATTTGGTTTTAAAACAGTGACAAGAATGAGATGACCTGGCTTTGATCGGTATGCAGATAAAAAAGCCGGCTGCTACCGGAATGGCAGCAGCTGGTTGATGGTGAGAGGCTAACATTCAGTTAGATGTCCCAAAGTCCTTCATCTCCGGCATCGTCCCACTCATTGCCATCCCAATGGCCATCTTCATTGTCATCGAAACTGGTGAACAAACCATCTGAAAACTCGTTTTCGTCCAGAAGGTTATCGTTGTTAACATCCCAGTCGTTGTACCAAGCCTCATTGAGGTTCGTTTCACGGAACTCGTCCTCATCCAAAGAGCCATCTTTATTGGTATCGTAATTCCAATATTTGCCGGAATCTGAAACAGAGTTATGAAACTCATCTTTCGTTATTTTTCCGTCGCGGTTAGTGTCCGTGTTGTCGAAATTACAATCCATCGCATAGAGCGAGGTAGATACCAAAGATGCTGAGATTAAGAGAAACAGTTTATTTCGCATGATCGTCTCCTGTTATTAATTAATTCGAGTGGGTCACTGCATTAACAGTGCACCATCTTCAACACTAAAGCGCTAACAGGTTGCAGTCCGTTCGGCGCCACACAAAAAAATTGTGCAGGATTTAGTTGTCATGGAGGACATACGGCCATGCTGAAAACGTTGCCGGAATATCTTCAAAACCGCTACGGTTATTCGCGTCAATTACTTAAAGTGTGGGCCAATCGTAATCATTCTTCATTGACACCTTTTATACTGCCAGTAGTGATCAAGTGCCGTTTCAGAGTCGCATAAATGCCCATTTAAAGCATGAAGCCGGGCGTTTATTCTGTCCGTACGGTAACGCACTTGTTCTCTACCAGAATTTTTACTCACCCTCAAAGCGCTCTTGCAGGGCCGCGCCAGTGCTTTCAAGTATCCTTATCAGGAGACTACAGTGCGATCAGTTACATGTGCCCGCTTTCCCATTCTGACCGTTATCATCACAGGTCTTGTAGCTTTGGCATTGCCGCTTTTGGCGCTCGCCGGTGAAGATGCATACCGACTACTCGAACTGGACGGCTACAAGGTTAAGTGGGGAGACCAGCGGTTAGGTGTTGGGGCCAGAGTTAGCTATGCTTTTGCTCATCAGAATATGCGATTTGATAAGGCCCGCAATTGTGGTGAACTGGCTCCCATAGAAGCACTGTTAAAGCCGAACCTCACCATGGAAACGCTGACACATGAGACGGCGGCAGCATTTCAGGTATGGGGACGTGCAGCCGGTTTATCATTCCATCAGGTTGATGATGCCCGTAATGCAGACATCGTCCTCGGTGCCCAGGGCCAACCACGCGGACAGGCTTTTGCCAACGTCACCTATGCACCCGATCAACAAAACGGTATTCGCAGCATCGATAAAGCGCTGGTCTGTCTGAATCCCGAGCATCAATGGAAGGTTGGCTTCGACGGCGATAAGCATGTCTACGACATTCGCTATACGCTGATTCACGAGATCGGTCACGCCATCGGCCTGGATCATCCCGGACCCGCCGGGCAGGTGATGGGATTTCGCTATACCGAAGCCTTTGACGAACTCCAGCCAGGCGATCTGCGTGGTGTCCAAGAGCTATATGGACGCGCGGTTGAACCAACTATTGCCGCCGCCAGCAACCAGACCGAGAAGCCTGCCGAATAAATAATTGACGGCTTTAAAGTATTTTACTTTTTTAATTTGTAAGTGTGAAAAGCAGATCACAGACAGTAAGAACATATTCCGCAAAAACATCGCGAAATGAACTTGCGTCAGACAAGCTAATTACCACTACTCAAGTTTCAGCAGATGACACTTTTCATCAAGAATGTCTGACTACGGTGATTTTTCGGTATGAGATGTTTGGCTGGCTGGTATTTGATGAATTTCAGTGTGTATACGTATTCATTCTTATCCCGGAATAAACGCTCAATGCCGTAACCGAGACCAAAATCAATCCCATGCCCAGAATTTGCATACCGGCCAGGGTTTCATCCAATACCAGGACACCAAATAATGAAGCGGTAACCGGTTCGACCATAGCCATAATCGAAGCGATAGCCGGCGCAGTATATTTTAATCCGAAGATATAGATAACAAACGACAATCCTGCACCAAGTACGCCCAATACGATAAACAACGGCCACTCCGGTGACTCCGGCACGGCAATTACTTGTTCGATATTACTGGGCCAGATAAGGATGCTGGCAAGTACAGAAAAGGCGATAACCAGTATCATCTGAGGGCTGCCATGGGGTGATGCGAATTTGAAGCCGAAAATAAAGACGGCATAGGACATTCCCGCAAGCAAACCTGCAGCAACGCCTATTGGCGTAATCTCATCCGAGCCGATGTCATAAATCTGCGTCAGCAAGACGATCCCTATCATCACAACGATGATAGCGGCCCATTTCAGGGATGATGGGGTTTCAAGTCCGAGCATAAATGACATCAGATAGACAAAAATCGGTGCACAGTACATCAATGTTGCGGCGACCGCGACGCTACCTTCTGCGATGCTAATAAAATAAAAAGCAAAGTTACCCGCAACACCCAGACCAGCTACCACTGACCAGAACCATAATCTGCGATTTGCCAAGCCACTTTCCTGCGGGCGCAATGCCAGCCAGACTAGTACAAACGCCAGTCCGACCGATCCGCGATAAAACGACACGACAATTGGATCCCAGCCTTCATTCATCAGAATAGCACCGATACCGGCGGATACCCCCCAGAACAAAGCTGCCATCGCTACAAAAACTGTGCTCAATCGTGACATTCGATCTCCTGAATAGATTAAAACATACAGTGCAGATTAAATTTAAGCAGAATCAACCCTGTACGCCAGCTTCCGTTTGAATCTGTACCCGTAAAACGCTAGTGTTAAAGTCTGAATAATCATCAGAGTAACAACATGGAAGCGCTGTTTACCGGCTTTGCCAATTTTATGTGGGGCCTGCCACTGGTGATATTGCTGGTAGGCGGCGGGCTGTTTTTTGTGTTGTATTCGGGCGGTTTGCCATACCGTCACTTCGGGCATGCCATCCAAATTCTGACAGGCCGCTTTGATCGGGATGGCGATGCGGGCGATATTCCCCATGCTCAGGCACTGAGCACCGCCCTGTCCGGCACACTGGGACTAGGCAATATTGCCGGTGTAGCACTGGCGATTACCATGGGCGGTCCGGGCGCCATCTTCTGGATGTGGATGACGGCCGTCATCGGTGTCGCCACCAAATTTTATACCTGCTCCCTGAGTGTGATGTTTCGCGGTAAAGACAGTGAAGGCAAGCTTCAGGGCGGTCCCATGTATGTCGTCCGCGAAGGTCTGGGGAAACGATGGTGGCCACTGGCCGTGCTGTTTGCGGTCGCCGGGCTGATGGGCACGATGCCCGCTTTTCAGGTCAACCAGTTGGTGCAAATTCTGCGTGAAGTGGTGGCGCAACCTGCCGGCTGGGCCACGTCACAAAGCCATTTCACCTTTGATCTGGTGATGGGGCTGCTCATAGCAGCACTGGTGTTGCTGGTAACAACAGGACATATCCAACGTGTGGGTCGTGTTACCGTGCGTATGGTGCCGATTATGGTATTGCTGTATCTGGGCATGACTGCCCTGCTGTTGCTGCAATTTGCCAGCGAGATTCCGGCTGCTTTTCAATTAATTATTACCGATGCCTTTTCCGGTGAAGCCGTTGCTGGGGGTGCCATTGGCACGGTTATTCTGATGGGTGTGCGCCGCGGCGCTTTTTCTAATGAAGCTGGCATTGGTACCGAGTCTATGGCCCACGGCGCGGCACGTACCAACGAACCGATTCGCGAAGGGTTAGTGGCCATGATGGGACCAGTGATCGACACCCTGCTGGTGTGTACCTGTACTGCGCTGGCGATTCTGGTGACCGGCAGCTGGCAGGTTGATGGCGGCATTGATGGGGTAACTCTGACCTCACAGGCATTTGAAACTGCCTTTCCCGGTTTCGGTGCCTATCTGCTGACCCTGGTCGTGGCGCTATTGTCGTTGAGCACAATTTTTACCTTCTGGTACTACGGCAGCAAATGTCTGGGCTTTTTGATTGGCGCGCGGCATCAACACCATTACGTCTGGATTTATGCCGCATTGGTGGTATTCGGCAGCGTGGCAAGTCTACCGGCCATCATTGGCCTCATCGACGGACTGTATGCCACCATGGCGATACCAACCATGATTTCTGCGCTGCTGCTCGCCCCCAAAGTAAATCGGGCTGCACGGGACTATTTTCAGCGGCATGGCAGCCCATCCGGTAACCAGCCAACTTAATGCGGCAGATTTTTATTTAGACTTATTCAATGTCAGGTTCAGGCAACACCGGTGGAGAACTATCCATATACGTTAAAAAGTTTGTCCAGATTTCATGAGTTCTTTGCCGGGTTAACTGCGTTTTACACGATAGGCTCATCACACCGCGTATCGTGCCATCACGCCATTGCGTATAAACCGCATCACAATGCGACGTTAAGTACGCCTGCCAATCTTTTTGTGAAGCTTGAATCGCTGCAACTAATTGAGGGTCATCCTCATGATGCGCATAGCTTGCTTGCAAATATTTAGTTAACTCAGCTTGCGCCGACGCAAGCTCCATTGCCGCACACTGATTGATTTCAATAGTTGTCCGGGCAGCTTCACAGTCGATAACGGCTGAAGCTGACAGTATCGGCGAAGCGAGCATTGCCAGGGCAGCAATCAGGTATTTGTTCATAAGCCACCGTTTTGTTAACGTAAAAAACATAAATCAAACAAGCTAACCAGCTACCACTTTCTTTAAGCGACAGGAACTTAAAGCTGACCAGGAACCCAAAAAAGATAGTTGTCAGCATAAGGGAGGAGCAAAACTAATGTCTTCTGATTCAGCAAAACAAGCAACACTTTACCGTATGGTCATGGATAAGCATCTTTGCCCGTTTGGTCTGAAGTCTCTGGATCTGCTCAAGCGCGAAGGCTTCGAAGTAGAAGACAAATGGCTGACCTCCCGTGAGCAAACTGATGCGTTCATGGAAGAGCATGATGTGGACACGACACCCCAGACATTTATCAACGGCCAACGAATTGGTGGTTATGATGAGCTACGGAAACACTTTGGCAAGAAAGTAAAAAGCAAAGATGAAACCAGTTACCAGCCGGTTTTAGCCGTATTCGGCGTTGCCGCCCTGTTGGCGTTAGCAATAAGCTGGATGCTAAGTGATGGACTCTTAAACATCCGCACAGCAGAGCTATTCATTGCCATCAGCATGAGTATTCTGGCACTGCTCAAATTGCAGGATGTTGAAAGCTTCTCGACCATGTTTCTCAACTATGATCTGCTGGCTCGTCGCGTTGTGCCTTACTCCTATGTCTATCCGTTTGGTGAGTTGCTGGCAGGGGTATTGATGGTCGCTGGCGCGATGTTGTGGCTGGCCATTCCAGTGGCACTGTTTATCGGTACAGTCGGCGCGGTGTCGGTTCTGAAGGCCGTTTATATAGACAAGCGTGAACTCAAATGTGCCTGTGTCGGCGGTGGTAGCAATGTACCACTGGGATTTGTCTCGCTCACCGAAAACCTGATGATGATTGCAATGGGACTGTGGATGTTCAGGTATTTCTGAGGCGCAGAAACCTAACGATTTTTCTCACTTTCATTTAGTTGTTGATACCAGTCCTGATAAGGCGTGTTCTTAATCAGATAACGATTAAAGTCCTTACTCCCGTCTTGCCACCAGACGGGGCCACGCTCGCCTAAAGCGACTTTTGCATCATTGACTGCATTTCGTGCAGCGGAAAGCTGGTTGTTGTCTCCTGATGCCAGTGCGGCTTTGACTTCCCGACGGGCATTCATCAGTTCCCTGACCAGTATCGCTCGCTGGCCTTGCGATATATATGGGTTGGCAACACGCCAAAGACGGTCCTTTACCACCATGTATCTGCCGTCGGGAGTAACTGGATATTTCATCAGGGATAATCGTACCGGTTGAATCTACGAAATTTAAATTAGAGGCCCGCTCTCTGTCCTTTTGAATATGGTGTTTTTATTGAAACCACTGATGACAACTACCGCATTTCCAATTAGTCAGATTTAAAAAATATTAAAGGCCAAAAGCGTAAAAGTTAAACCGGTTATCACAAACGAAAATAACGCCAGTAAACCATCGCGTGCTATCAGTCCTAATCCGAAAGCCAGTAACACTAAACCAGCGGCATTAGCACTGAATGGCACCACCTCCATCACCGGCATACATAAAGCAATAGCGATACATACCAGCGCAATCGCATACTTGGCAAACCCATTCACAAAATTTTGTAGACGGGGTTTGATAAGCCGGTCAATAAACCGCACAGGTTTATGCAACAAACCCAGCGCTTTAAGCAGTTTTTCACTGGAGATTGACCGGTTTAATAACCATTTTGGCAACCAGAAATGCTCACTGCCCAACAGCAACTGAATGGCAATTAAAAATACAAATAAACCAATGATAGTCGGGACACCAGGAATATCGCCAACGATCGGGGCCAATATCAGCAAACCTGCCACTAACAATAATGTACCGAAAGATCTGCGGCCAACCATGTCCATAATCGCGTCCAGCGTGACCTGTTTTTCCTGAGCGGCTTCAGCAATACAATCCAGCAATTGCTGAAGATTATTAACTGACTGGTTTTGACCCATTTATTTTTCCCAAATATTAACAACTCATAAGACAGGCCGATGATGTGTGCCTGAATTCTGTCAATTAATTATCTGATAAGCGTTTTTGGGTGTCTGAAAGATGATTGTTCAGAGAGTCCAGCAATGTTTTGATTTCTGCCGATTGCTTACCTAAAGCCGTTTTATTGATAACGTCAGCCAGCACGGCATCTTTTTTCAGGCATTTATCAATAACAGCATTTTCAAAATCAGCAGACAGCAATTGGGTAATCTTGCCAGCTATCTCCTCAACCAATTCTTTATCCGAGTCGGGTCTCGCCGGTAGCTCATCCAGCGATTTAACGACCTTTTGAAATGGCGTTATATACGCTTCTCTTTCCCGGGCAATGTCAAAAAGCTGATGGTTAATATTGTCTTGCGTTAATAACTCACCCATTGCCCGGTATAAGTCGGCTGTTTCGATGATTAATTTTAAAATTTCCAGAGCATCGGCCTGCTCATCGGTGCGTATTATCGACATCTCAAACGGCTCCTGAGGTTGATGTTGGCATATCGCCAACAATGGCTTCGATTGCTCTTGGGATCACTGTAAATTCTGCGGGCGTTTTCGTTTTAAATTCGCCATCGGCTTCCAATGCTTTTGGTTTAGATGTCTGGATACTGAATTTTTCAGAGGTTCTGCGAACGATGCGATCTGTCTTATATAACACGCCGTTACGTAAACTTGGCCCGAGCAACAAAAGCTGCCACCAACGTTGCTGCTTGATAAAAAACAAATTCAGTTGTCCATCCAGCAACGTTGATCTTTGATCAACGATATTGCCGCCCCCATAAAACCGGCCATTCCCTATCGCCAGATGAATCGCCTTGGTTGAGCAGTGCCAGTCATCTGCTTTAATGTTTACCTTAAAGCTTTTATTACGTTTTATCACGCTTAAAAAAGCGCCAAGATACGCAAACACACCAAAATACTTTTTGCTCTCAGCAGTAAGTTCACTTGTCACATCAACGCCTAACCCGACGTGCGCCACATTGATAAAATAATGATCATTAACCTTACCTAAACTGATGTGTTCGCGCCGGCCATTAACGATTATCTGTGCTGCTGCTAACAGATCTTCAGGCACACCCAGTGAGCGCGCCAGATCATTTGCCGTGCCCATCGGGAAAATCGCCAATGTGCGTTTATAGATATGTAAAGCTTCCAGAGCAGAACTAATCGTACCGTCACCACCGGCAATAATGACGATGCCGTCTTCTCGATCGTAATCTTCAATCAGCGAAACCAGATGTGTTTCACTTTCAGACTCACAAACGGATACCTCAATACCAGCGTCTTGCAGCAATCGCACAGCGCCTTCAAGAGCCTCGGCCTGGCCATTTCGGCTATGCGGATTAATAATTAATAATGCGTGCTGCAAGCATTTACCCTCTTATCGAGATAGTGTTACTACGCAATATGATGATAAAAAACTTAAGGATTCAGATACGTTCGATAATCAACATATGCCCGAAGCGTTCGTTGAACGTTAATCTGATTAACATGGCATAGCAATAATTAAGATTAAAGTTGCTCAAAGGAATCAAAGACGAAATCAATGCCCTTCAGCCCTTTTATTCCTGGTTAATTTTCGAAATTAATTGGCGAACCTCGTCAGAACTTCTTGGCCTCATGACACGAGCCACTTCATTCCCATCGTGCAGAAGTATCAAAGTCGGCCAAAGCTTTACCTTGAACGCACGTCCTAGTCGTTTGCCCTTTCCGTCATATATTTTAATAAGAGGCAGTTCTGAATGATCAGTTATGACTTCTTTTATCGCAGAACTTGCAGCCTGACAGTGCCCACACCAGGGCGCGCCAAACTCAAGTACAGCGTCACCGGACAATTCGCCAATTTGTTCAAATGTAAATGCCGCTTCTGCGTAATCAAAGTTAGAACCAATATCACTGGTTTTCATCCCATTTACTCCTCACTCTAAATTATCAGAATAATCAAAAGGATCAGAGTCTGACCTTTTTGATTCTGCACCAATACCTCTCGGGGATCACATTGTTCGTTATCGTACGGTTTGCCCGCTTATCTATCCGTAGTATTTATGATCAGACTCAAGGAGCAAAGCAATGTTGAAATTTCTGGGAAGTACGATCGGGATCATTTTTCTGATTGGGTTGGCAGTAGTGGTGCTACTGTTTATGATGGTGTTTTGACCTGAAAGGTAAATAAAAGGTATCTGACCTTTTTGATACTAATAACCTTAAGGAGACAACATCATGACATTACAACAAATCAATCAAGAAAGAGCCGTTAGCATTTCCAGCATTCTTGCCGCGTCTGAAAAGCCTTCTAAAGATGAAGAAAAGGAAGATGAAAAATCTAACCAAATTCCAAATCCTTCAGAAGGTACCTATCAACCGGCAGATGATCCCGACGATGATAAACAGAAAGAGGCCGAAAACGCGCCTCCTATGCCTCAGGCTCCCACCCCTGGGAAAAAATCTGATAAATAAATCCCCTGATTATGTTTGGACTCAGTATTTCTGACAGTCTGCAAATCAAAGCTTAACTGAAAGTAATTGGGCTGTTTATTAGCAGTGAGCGCTGGACTCTACTGACAGATTGAAGTGGAAGTCGCATTCATGGATAACTCTTTTTTATACAGAAACTTAACGTCGATCGGGTAAAACCAGAGCAACCTTTTTGACTAGCTCTGGTAAACCTGAAACTGCTCAGGTTTTTCTATCTGATATT
>CAYYRO010000048.1:4244-15918 GCA_964474075.1 uncultured Methylophaga sp. | reverse complement strand
GCTTCATCATCCAGATGTTGCCAATTATCTTCGACAACTTCGCGATCTTTAATTATTTGCATCTGCATATACCCGGTCTTTAAATGGTTCGATGCCTAAACGACGTACGGCAGCCAGAAAGCTTTCGTCTTCGTGGCGCAATTCGACATAGGCATCCAGTAATTGCCCAACCGTATCAACCACTTCGTCTTTAGGAATGGCACGACCCAGTCGTTCGCCCAGAGAAGCATCGGCTTCTGAACTACCGCCAAGCGTAAATTGATACCACTCTTCGCCTTTTTTATCGACACCGAGAATACCGATATGTCCCACGCTTTGATGAGCACAGCCATTCATGCAGCCGGAGAACTTGATCTTAATATCACCGAGATCATTGAGATAATCGAGATCATCAAAGCGCTGCATGATTTGCTTCGATAACGGAATCGACTTAGCGTTGGCCAGACCGCAATAATCCAGTCCCGGACAGCAGATAATATCGCCCAACGTATTGATATTCGGCGTAGCCAGTTCTTCTGTATTTAAACGCAGCCACAAAGCATACAAATCACCTTGTTTCACATCGGTCAAAATCAAATTCTGGGTATGCGTTGAGCGAACTTCACCAAAGCTGAATTCATCAGCCAGATCAGCAACCACATCCAATTGTTCAGAAGTAATATCGCCAGGTGGTACGCCCGGCTTTTTCAGCGAAATATAAACACCGCGGTAACCCGGTACTTTATGATCAACGGTGTTTTGCTTAACCCAGCGGGCAAAGTCTTTGTCTTCCGCCTGCATTTCAGCAAAGCTCGTGTCATTGGCCGCATCGGTTTCGTAATCGGGTTCCGTGAAGTGCGATTTAACTCGATCGATTTCTTTTTGATCCAATTTCAGGTGTTCGCGCATTTGCACCCATTCCGCTTCAACCAATTCGCGAATATGATTGATACCATGCTCACGGACCGTGATTTTAATACGGGCTTTATATTTGTTATCACGACGACCAAGGCGGTTATAAACCCGCAAAATCGCTTCCAGATACGACAATAAATCTTCTTTTTCAAGAAACGGTCGGATCTGCACACCAATAACCGGCGTGCGGCCTAAACCACCACCCACCAGCACTTCAAAACCGACTTCCCCCTCGTGGTTTTTCACCATCCGGAGGCCAATATCGTGCAGTTGTGTTGCAGCACGATCTTCTTTGGTCGCGATTATGGCAATTTTGAATTTACGCGGCAGATAGGCAAACTCCGGATGGAAGGTTGACCATTGACGAATGATTTCCGCCCATGGCCGCGGATCTTCAATCTCATCGGCATTGATACCCGCCAACTGATCGGTGGTGGTATTGCGGATATCGTTACCGCTGGTTTGGATGGCGTGCATTTGTACGGTGGCCAGTTCCGCCAGAATATCGGGTACATCTTCAAGTTTCGGCCAGTTCAGCTGAAAGTTGGTACGCGTCGTGAAATGCACAAAGCCACGGTCATAACGACGAGCAATATCGGCAACTTTACGCACCTGCGTGGCAGACATCATGCCGTAAGGCACCGCAACCCGGAGCATTGGTGCATGTATTTGGATATACAGGCCGTTGGCCAGGCGAAGCGGCCGGAATTGATCTTCAGTTAACTCACCCGCTAAATAGCGTCGAGTTTGATCGCGATATTGCGCGACACGCTGATCGACCATTGCCTGATCATACTTATCGTATTGATACATCTAAGATCTCTAAACGGTTTCAATGGACGCAATATTATAACGGTGACGGCTTATAACAGGAAATTATAAATAACTATATCGATATAGCATTGGCTACTGACAAGGCCTTCTGGTAAAGGCAGATACCGCTGGACCGGCAGTCATCGCGACTGACGGTATACGTATTCAGCAGAATTCTTACGAAAGCTAATCATTGCAGGCAAAAGTTAAGAAAATTATGATTTGCGCAAACCTTAATCAAGCTGGCTTATTTAAAAACCGGTAACACTTCGCAAATTTTACCGGCGCTCACTGCCCGACTTAATAAAATGTGGCATATTAGAGGCATGTTTTTGGAGCTTGGTTATGTCTAAACAAAAACGCATGATGCAGCGCGTTTGGTTGATCTTCGGATTTGCCGTAGTAATGTTTATTGGCAGTTTTTATCAGGCAGAAGTCGATCAGCAAGCGCTTAATTCGGTTACTGCCGAAAGTTTATATGAAAACCGCCAATCGGATGTTCAGTTAGAAGTTAGCGGCGAAGTAACCAGACTATTACCAGATGACAATGATGGCAGTCGTCATCAGCGATTTATCGTTGAATTACCCAGCGGATTGACATTAATGGTGGCCCATAATATTGACTTGGCACCGCGCGTTGCTAATTTGCAGGTCGGTGATGAAGTTGATTTATACGGCGAATATGTCTGGAATGACAAAGGTGGCATTATGCACTGGACTCATCATGATCCGGCCAATCAGCATCCTCATGGCTGGATCCGTCACGACGATAACCTCTATCAATAATGTCAGAAGTATACGCTGAAAGTTTTGATTGGCTGGCGATGCCTAAAGCTCAAATTTTGATTGTTGGCTCGATGCCGGGAATCGCCTCCCTAACCCAACAACAATATTATGCACATCCACGTAATGCTTTTTGGCCCATTATGCAGCAGATTTTTAACTGGCCCGATCTTGATTATGCCAACCGCTGCCAGGCGCTGATAAATGAAAATATTGCGTTATGGGATGTGCTGCGCAGTTGCCGGCGGCGTGGCAGTCTCGATAGTGATATTGATGCAAGCAGTTTAGAGGTAAACGACTTTGAGACGTTTTTCCGCCAGCATCCAGAGATTATCAAAGTATTGTTTAATGGCGGCAAAGCCGCACAGTTATTTCAGCGTTACGTGAAAACGCCAGCCAAAATCTCAATGCTGCAATTACCGTCCACCAGCCCGGCTCACGCTGCGATGTCGTTTCAAAATAAGCTTGAAAAGTGGCGGATGGCGCTCAAAGAGTCTTAAGCAGTGAATAAAGACGGATCGATATCTGCTACTGATTCAAAGGATGGACGAGCGAAATAAAACCCCTGAAATAATTCAATACCCATTGCTTTAAGCGTGATCAACTCCTCACGACTTTCAATACCTTCAGCAATGACGCGGATATTCAAATCAGCACATACCTGCAAAATGCCACGGATAATGGTTTGGCGAATTTTATCGGTATCAATGTTGCGCACCAGTGCCATATCCAGTTTAACAATATCCGTTTGCATATCCGCCAGCATATTTAAACCAGAATAACCGGCGCCAAAATCATCAATTGCCGTCGTAAAGCCTGACTGTTGGTAATACTGCACAATCGCTTTCAGATGATCATAATCTTCGATTTTTTCACTCTCGGTGATCTCAAAAATAATCTTCTCAACCGGAAAGTTATACTGCTCAGCTGCCATCAGCGTGGTACGAATACATAGTTCAGGTTTGTAAACGGCATTGGGCATAAAATTGATGCTAAGCATCGAATCAATACCCAACTCTGAAGCTAATTTTATGGCTTTGACCCGACATGCCTGATCAAAACGATATCGATTCGTGTCGTTCACAAAACTAAATATATGGCCAGCAGGTTCGTTATTCAGACCGCGAACTAAAGCTTCATGCGCCCAAATGCTGTTTGTCGATATATCTACGATGGGCTGCAAAGCCATGGTGAAATCAAAACCCAACAAGCTTCCATTCAGACATTCACCGCAGCCTACTTCACGAAAGTCTGGTTGGTGCTTCATAATTCCTCCGGTAGATATATTTTCTAACTAATTAAAAATAGCCAAACTTTACTTATATGGGAATCAGGGAATTCCTGATTTTTAAATCAGAACAATAAATTTTCAATAAATTCAGAGAACTTGAAAGAAAAAAACATGCATATAAAAGATGACTTTTGAGGAGATTATAATTTTTACAGACAAACCGCGCATCGGCTAGCAGGCAATAATGTGAACCCTGTCACATTACTGCCCGACAACCTACATTTTAATCCAGCAGATTACCCAGATCCTTGCAATCCCAATGCGGGAAATGTTTACGGATCAGGGCATTAAGCTCAAGCTCAAATTCCGAGAAGTTGCTACTATCAACGGTTTCACCTTGATAGTTGACCGCTTCGGTAATCATGCCAGCACCAATCGTTACGTTACTTAAGCGATCAATGACAATAAATGAACCGGTATGGCGATTGCGTTTATAAGCATCGAACACTACCGGTTTATTCAGCGCAAATTCACATAGCCCAATTTCATTCAGCCCCAACACACTGGCATCTTTATGCTGCAAAGTGTTGATGTCGATCTGATGGTCGATATTGGTCATAACACCGGTGCTGTCAGCGACGCCCACTTTGATACTGTACTGTTTGTTGGCAACTAATGGTTGTTCGGTCATCCATACCACCATTGCTTTAAAGTGGCTGGATACGTGTGGTTGATGATTCCGGTGCACGATCATATCCCCGCGGCTGACATCAATTTCATCACGCAAAGTCACAGTAACCGCTTCACCAGGGACTGCAAAATCCAGTTCACCTTCATAGGTGACCAAAGATTTTATCGTGCTTTCTTTGCCCGAGGGCAAGACGGTAATGGCATCACCCGGTCTCAATACCCCTGCAGACAGGGTGCCACAGTAACCACGGAAATTAAGATGCGGACGGTTAACAAATTGTACCGGGAATCTTAGATCTTCAGTGTTGGCGTCATGGCTGATTTCGATGCTTTCCAGCAGTTCCATCATAGTCTGGCCATCGTACCAAGGCATCTTGTCACTACGATTAACCACGTTATCGCCATCCAGTGCCGACATTGGCACAAAGTGAATATCTTCAATTTCTAACTCGCGGCCAAACTCGCTGTAGGTTTTTCGAATATCGTTAAATACCTGCTCGCTATAATCCATCAAATCCATTTTGTTGATGGCAACAATAACGTGTTTAATACCTAAAAGTGAGACAATAAAACTGTGTCGGCGTGTCTGGGTTTGTACGCCGTGACGGGCATCAATCAAAATTACCGCCAGCTGACAATTGGATGCGCCAGTTGCCATATTCCGGGTGTACTGCTCATGACCGGGCGTATCGGCAATAATAAATTTACGTTTGGTGGTCGAAAAATAACGATAAGCCACATCGATGGTGATGCCCTGCTCGCGTTCGGCTTGCAAGCCATCGACCAGCAATGCCAGATCTACCTGATCACCGGTCGTACCGGATTTGGCGCTGTCACGGGTAACGGCTTCCAGCTGATCTTCATAGATCATTTTGGAATCATGCAGTAACCGGCCAATCAGCGTGCTTTTGCCATCATCGACATTGCCGCAAGTCAAAAAACGCAGCAGTTCTTTGTTTTCATGCTGCTTCAGGTAGGCTTCAATATCCGTCGCGATCAAGCTGTCGGTTTGATATGAACTGTCAGTAGTCATGCTAGAAATAGCCCTCTTGTTTTTTCTTCTCCATTGAACCCGCTTGATCGTGGTCTATAGCACGGCCCTGGCGTTCCGAAGTGGTGGTCAGCAACATTTCCTGGATAATATCCGGCAACGTGTCGGCATCCGACTTGACGGCACCGGTCAGTGGATAACACCCCAAAGTCCGGAACCGTACTTTTTCCATACGTATTTTCTCACCTTCAGGAATACGCATCCGGTCATCGTCAACCATAATCGTCAAACCGTTGTAATTGACGACCGGCCGCTCTGCTGCGTAGTACAACGGCACAATCGGAATTTGTTCCAGATAGATGTATTGCCAGATATCCAGCTCGGTCCAGTTAGACAGCGGGAATACCCGGATGCTTTCGCCTTTGTTGACCTTGCTGTTATATATATTCCACAGTTCCGGGCGCTGCGCTTTTGGATCCCAGCGATGGTTTTTGTCACGGAAAGAATAAACCCGTTCTTTGGCACGGGATTTTTCTTCATCACGACGTGCACCACCAAAAGCGGCATCAAACCCATGCTTACTGAGCGCCTGTTTCAAAGCGTCAGTTTTCATGATGTCGGTATAGCGCGGATGGTCAAATGGATTAATGCCCGCCTCTTTGCCTTCCTGATTGGTATGCACGATCAGATCCAGTCCAAGATCTTTGGCACGCTGATCGCGAAACTTGATCATTTCCTGAAATTTCCAGGTGGTATCAATATGCATCAGTGGAAACGGCGGCTTACCCGGCGCAAAGGCTTTCATGGCCAGATGCAGCATGACCGCCGAATCTTTACCAATCGAATACAGCATTACCGGGTTTTCAAATTCAGCGGCAACTTCCCGCATGATGTGAATACTTTCGGCTTCGAGTTGCTTTAAATGGGTTAATTTCTTTTCAGTCATCATTGCTCTCAAGTTATTTGGCTTTGACGTGCAGGCCACATTCTTTGTTTTCCGGATTTTCCCACCACCAGCGACCCGCCCGGATATCCTCACCCGGGGTAATCGCCCTGGTGCATGGTGCGCAGCCAATGCTGGCATAGCCTTTATCGTGCAGTTTGTTATACGGCACATCAAAGGCACGAATATATTTCCAGACCTCCCCATTTGACCAATCGGTCAGGGGGCTGAATTTTTGCAGTTTGTGTGCGTCGTCCCACTCTGAAACAGGTAGTTCATTCCGAGTAACAGATTGAGAACGCCGCATACCGGTAAGCCAGGCTTTTTTATTCGCCAGAGCGCGCTGCAGCGGTTCAACTTTGCGAATACCGCAACAGGTTTTTCGAAATTCAACGCTGTCATAAAAGGCATTCGGACCGTTTTGCGTGACAAAATTTTCGATACTGGCAGTATCCGGATAAAAAACCTGTACATCACGCTGATACTGATTTTTTACGATCTGCATCAGTTCATAGGTTTCTTCAGGCAAACGGCCGGTATCCAGTGTAAAAATTTCAATTTCCGGAGCGTGTTTGCAAATCAGATCGGTGAGCACCATATCTTCTGCGCCATAGCTTGTGGCCAAAATTGCTGGTGAATAATCGGCAGCAATTTTCTGCAGCAGCGCAATCGCCGCATCGACTTTTATCTTTAATGTTTCACTGATTTCAGTCATTTTTAGTTACTTTTACAATTGTAGTGATAACGTCAGGCGTATCAACATGACATTGAAAACCATTTTCCCGAAGATGTTTTACCACTGTATTGACCGCGTCATTATTCAGTTTGATACGTTGGGTTTCGCCCGCTGCAAAGTGCGCCACTGCTTGTAAGGCTTTGGTTTTATGTACCGGACAACCAAACATCGACAAATCTAATATTTTACTTAAATCAGACATTTAACACCTACCGCAATCAATATCACCGCCAACACCGTACGCATTATCTTATCCGGGATCCGAATGCCTAAATGGCTGCCTATATGAATACCCGGCAAAGACCCCACCAACAACCAGCCTAATAGCTCCCAATTGACGGTGCCCACGGCTGAATGGCCCAAACCAGCAACCAGTGTCAGTGGCACGGCGTGCGCAATATCGGTAGCAACAATCTCTACGCCTTTCATACGCGGGTACAAAAACAATAATGCAACCGCACCCAGTGCACCGGCCCCTACTGAAGATAAGGTCACCATAGTACCTATCACGACACCAGTGATGACAGTGGCAATGGTTTTGTGCTGCTGATCCTCACGCAGTTTATATAAGGCATTAACTAAAGGATGCCCAGCCTGTGCCTGCATAATTCCGCCCAACCAGCCTTTCAGCAATAGAGCGCTGGAAGTCAAAATCAGGGCGATACCCAATGCATTGGTAATCAGCGCATCATGATTGCCTTCACTGATACCGCTACTCAAAAACCATAAGGTCAATAACGTTGCCGGCAAGCTACCAGCTGCTAACTTGGCAACCACGGGCCAGTTGACCACACCATGTCGCCAATAGGCCCAGATACCACCCGCTTTGGTGATGGCCGCAAACAATAGGTCTGTGCCAACGGCAATTACTGGCTGAATTCCAAAACCAAAAATCAGAATGGGCGTCATCAGTGAGCCGCCACCAATACCGGTCATACCGACCATGATGCCGACGAACAAACCGGCCAGTAAAAAACCCCACTCCATTTATTGTGACCTTAACCCTGGAAATGGCAGCAGTTTACCAGCTGCTAATATTCTAACAATCAATAATAGCTTCTATATATATTCAAAAAAATTATATTGCTGATTATTTTATCAACACATCATTGTGAAATAAGAAAAGCTGATTAATGGTTTATTAATATCTGAACGTTATTGTTTTATTGTCGAAAAATCATTCACATTTCTTTCACGGATGATCGCTGAAAGTCGCATTAATAAAGCGAAAACAGCAGAGGTAAACAATATGACAACCTATCACCGTTTATTGCTAATAACGACTTTGAGCTCAGCGTTGTTGACCTTTTTTTTACTGCAAGCTGGTGGGAGCAATTTTTCTGCAAATCAGCAAAATCCATCTCAACAATTACAATCAACGCCGCTTCCCCAGGCCACTGAATATTATGCTTTGGGGCAACCGAGGCTGATGACACTTGCCTGGCAGCCCTGTGTTGAAAATGCCTGCCAATCTGAGTTTGCGGCATATTCTGGAATCACCACTCGTCAACAATCTGAAATAGGCATTTAGTCATCTCAGCCAATAATTGCCTTATATTTATAAAATAAATAACATTGGTTTATCTTTCTTAGAAATATCGATAAGCCATGAAGCTGCAACAACTTAAATATGTCCGTGAAATTGTCCGCCGGGGATTAAGTATCTCAGCTGCTGCCGAGGCCATGTATGCTTCACAGCCCGGCGTCAGCAACCAGGTTCAGGCCTTGGAAACCGAACTGGGTTTGCAGATTTTTGAACGACACGGCAAACGCTTGACTGGCATCACCCCTGTTGGTGAGTCAGTTTTGGCAACGGCTGAACGGGTGATGCAAGAAGTTGAAAACCTGAAAGCACTGGCAGCGGACAGTCGTCACGAACAAAAAGGCACGCTGTCTATCGGCACTACCCATACTCAGGCGCGTTATGCCTTACCTAAAGCGATTAAACAATTTGCAGCCGATTATCCCGATGTGCATTTAAACATGGTGCAAGGCACGCCACCAGAAGTCGCTGAGATGGCGTCGCTCGGCAAAGTGGATATGGCGATTGCCACCGAGGGTTTATCACAATTTGATAATTTAGCGATTCTGCCCTGCTATCAATGGAATCGCAGTATCATCACACCACCAGATCATCCTTTATTAACATTAAAAAAAGTCACGCTGGCAGATATCGCCGCTTATCCTATTTTGACTTATGTGATGGGCTTTACTGGCCGTGCGCAACAGGATCAATCTTTTATCGACAAAGGCCTCAAGCCCAATGTGGTGTTTACCGCTACCGATGCTGATGTCATTAAAACCTATGTTGAACTGGGCTTGGGTATCGGCATCATCGCCAGCATGGCATTTGATTCAGCCAAAGATGCACCGCTCAAAGCCATTGATGCCAGTGATTTATTTCAGCCCAGCACTACCCATATCGGCATTCGTAAAGGTAGCTATTTACGCCGCTACAGCTATGCCTTTATCAGCTATTTTGCACCGCATTTACAGCGAGGCGTGGTGGAAAAAGCCATTGATTTATGAAAATTTCCCGTAGCAGCTTGTCGCCAGCAGTGGTAGTTTAAGGGCCGCTGAATTTCAGCACCCCAAATGAAATATAAGATAAGGAAAAACAATGAAAGCTTTATTCAAAAGCCTGTTAACTGGTCTGCTGTTGGTACCAGCACTGGCATTTGCCCATGGTGCTTCCCGGCTGCAAGTTGAAGAAACCATGACCATTAATGCTGAACCAGCTAAAGTCTGGGCGGCAATTAAAGATTTTGACAGCCTGCATAAATGGCATCCGGCAGTCGAATCAACTGAAGCCACTGGCGGTAACGAAGCTGGTGCCACCCGAGTTCTAACGTTGAAAAGCGGCGGCACTATCAACGAAACGCTGAAAAAATTCGATGATGCCAGCATGAGCTATATGTATCAAATCGATGACATGAGCACCATTGGCCAGATTGACTATGAAGGCCATACTTTCGATGTACCCACCGTACCGGTCAGTAAATATAAATCTTGGGTGACGGTAGAAGCTGATGGTAATGGCAGCAAAGTCACCTGGCTGGCAAAATTCTTCCGTGCTTACACCGGTAATCACCATGAGCCAAAAGAACTCAATGATGACACTGCCAAAGCCGCTATCAGTGGTTTTTATAAAGCCGGTTTGGAAAGTCTGAAAACCAGCGTTGAATAAGCGACTTTTTAACGCTGTTTGAAAAAGGCGCTCTCGAGCGCCTTTTTTATTGGTCAAAAAATAGGCAAAAAGCCTTAATTTCTGTATATTTCACATTCTTTACAAAGTTTAAGCCTCGGGGTGGTCGTAAGGCCTGAGATTCGCCAGTTGGTGAAGACCCGATGAACCTGATCCGGATAATACCGGCGTAGGGACAGGCGGTAACAACTGCTTGCGATCTCCCGCAATTGATGTGATCCCCCTGTCCTTTTTAGCAATTAAAAAGGATAGTCATGAAACCCAGTCTGCTTTCTGTCGCCATTTACAGTGCACTTTTTTCAAGTGTTGCTTTGGCCGAAGTCACGCCAGAAGATCTACCTTCGATGTTAGTCAGTGCCGATTTCCGGCCGGCTGAAGCACAGGATATTCCGGTCAGCTTGACCACTTTTGATGATGAAATCATTGAATCCCGCGGTGCCCAACATATTGAAGATATCTTGAATCTCGCGCCTAACGTCAACGTTTCCAGCGGAGCCTCTCGTGGTCAGTTTTTCCAGATTCGTGGCATCGGTGAACGCAGTCAGTTCGCTGCACCGTTGAATCCTTCTGTCGGTTTAATCATTGATGGCATTGATTTCAGCCGAACTGGCGGAGCTGCGACCCTATTCGATATTGAACAAGTTGAAGTATTTCGCGGCCCGCAAGGCACACGTTACGGCACCAATGCGCTGGCCGGCGTAATCAATATGCAAAGCAAACAGGCCACCAACGAGCTGGATATGAATTTTGAGTCAACCCTGGCTGATTATGACACCCGTGCAGTGGGTGTCGCAGTCGGCGGTCCCATTATCAAAGACACATTATTAGGTCGTATTGCCGTTCATACCCATCAATCAGATGGTTACATGGAAAATGATTTTCTGGGTCGCGACAACACCCAGGATCGTGATGAAATCACTGCGCGTAGTCATCTGAAGTTTCTGGTCAGCGATGACTTAACCGTTGATCTGAATCTGCTGCATCTGGATATTGATAATGGGTACGATGCGTTTAGCTTTGATAACAGCCGCACGACCTTGTCTGATCAGCCCGGTGAAGACAAACAACGTACCAACGCTTTTGCTCTGAAATCAGACTGGCAAATCAATAATGCCGTTTCGATGGAATCAGCGGTGACTTACAGTCAGTCTGATATTACCTACAGTTATGATGCCGACTGGGGCTTTGTCGGCATTCATCCGGATGAATATGTCGCCACTGAAAACTTTATGCGTGAACGGGAAAATGCCTCGTTTGAAACACGTCTTTTATCTGATGAAGCCGGCCGGATTTTTGGTGGAACAACCGATTGGGTTTTAGGGTTTTATTATTTGTCGCAGGATGAAGATCTGGATTTGATTTCCGATTTTGGCAATCTTCAAAACGAA
>CAYYRO010000048.1:0-4234 GCA_964474075.1 uncultured Methylophaga sp. | reverse complement strand
TACCGCTGTTTTTGGCCAACTTGATACGTATTTGACTGACAAGCTGACCTTAATATCAGGCTTGCGGGTGGAGCGATTTGAAGCCGACTACCAGGATTCTAATGGGCTGGATTTAGATCCGGGTGAAACCTTATTTGGTGGCAAGCTTGGCCTGAACTACCAGCTAAACGAAGATCATTTGGCTTTTACCTCATTGTCTCGCGGTTATAAATCAGGCGGCGTCAACAACAACGATGCTTTGCCCGATAGCAAACGTGAATTTGATACCGAATATATGTGGAATCTGGAAGCCGGCCTGAAATCATTGTGGCTGGATGGTGACTTAGTCACCAACCTAACGGCATTTTATGCGTGGCGACGCGATGCACAGGTAAAAAGCTCTATTGCCCTGCCCGGCGGTGAGTTTCAGGACTCTCTGGACAATGCGGCACGCGGTACAAACTATGGTATCGAAGCTGATGCTGATTGGCTGGTAAATGAAAAACTACGTTTATTTGCTGCCGTTGGCCTGCTACGAGCTACCTTTGATGACTACGAAAATCCAGAACTGGAAGCCGAGGGTTTTGATATTGAAGGTCGTCGCCAGGCTCACGCACCGTCCTACCAGTTTACCGTTGGTGGAGAAGTCTATTTAACACCAAACTGGACTTTAAGGGCCAATGTCGAGGGTAAAGACGAGTTTTACTTCTCCAACAGTCACAATGCCAAATCCGGTTCTTATGCGATCACTAACGCCAGCTTGGAATATCAGCAGCAAAACTGGCGCTTTACGTTGTGGGGCCGTAATCTGTTTGATAAAGACTATTACACGCGTGGCTTCTTCTTTGGCAACGATCCTCGAATTGGCTACGCCGAACGAACCTACAAACAGCTGGCCGATCCACGTGTTATCGGTATGACCGTTTCCTACGATTATTAAGGAATTAAAATGCGAATTTCTGTCGATATCAGCCTGTACCCGCTGACTGAACATTATGTAGAACCGATTCTGGCGTTTATTGATCAGCTGGAAAATAATCCTAAGTTGGTTGTTAAGCGTAACTCACTGAGCACACAGGTGTTTGGTGAATATCAGGACGTAATGGCGGCGATGAATAGCGAAATTGAAGCGGTATTTACGACGATGCCACATAGCGCTTTTGTATTGAAAATGGTTGGTACCGATCGGGCGGATGTTGTCGATAAATGACTGATTCCGGCTGGTTTGATGCGCTGTTAAATGGCCTGATGCAGATGAGCGGCTGGGAAGTGTTTGCGGCCAGTCTGGGTATTGCTTATATCTTACTGGCCGGCCGTGAATCGCAATGGTGCTGGCCAATGGCGTTTATCAGTACCTGTATTTACACGGTGCTATTCTGGCAGCAGCAATTACCGATGCAGGCACTGCTGAATATTTACTATATCGGTATGGCGGTATATGGCTTTGTACTCTGGCATCGCCATGAAACCCGCGCCGCCGAATTATTTATTCACCGTTGGCCGTGGCATTTTCATCTGGCGTTTTTACTGGTCGGCACTGTTTTAACGATATTGGCCGGGTTTTATTTGTCAGCTTATGACACGCAGTATCCGTTTCTCGATGCCGGCGTCATGGTGTTTTCAGTGATGAATACCGTGTTGATGGCGCGCAAGGTTATTGAAAACTGGCTGTACTGGCAACTGATAAATTCTGCTGCAATTGTGTTGTATGCACTCACCGGTTTTTACGCAACGATTGTCATGTTCAGTATTTATCTGTTTTTGGCGATGGTCGGCTATTTCAAATGGCGGCAGTTACTGGAAAATCAAACTGTTAAGCACTGAAAATGCGCTGGCTTTGCCAGCCATTTCTCGCAATCGGTTTCGCCCAATACATTCATTAAAAACAGCAACGCCCTGTAGGCTGTTCTGACATTGGATAAATCTGGTAAGGAATGAAACCGCTGATATTCTTCGGCAAATAACGCCGCCTGAGGTGCGTTAAGTAATAACTCCAATAGCACCAGCTCCAATTCCCGTGGCGCTAAAACAAAGGCATCCAGATCGACCAGCGCAGTCAGCTTGCCATTCTCAGTCAAGAACTGATCCCAGCGTAAATCGAGCATCACCGGCACAAAGCTATTTGGCTTAATATCGGCCGCTTGTTTCAAGGCATTGCCCAGTAGCACGGGCGACATGGCTATATCATTATTAGCAGCCAGATAAGACAAGGTCTGACGCAGTCTTGATGTCCATAAATCCGCAGAAAACTTTGGCTTTTGTAATGCACCCCAGTGGTCAGTTGTTTGCTGATGCAAAGCGGTAATATGCCTGGCCAGCTGTCTGATGATATCCGGATTGACCGTTTCGGCTGATAAGGTTTTGCCCGCTAATTGCCGGCATACGACAAAACCGCTGTTAGCCGATAAACATTCCGGAATTTCCAGTGGGCTGTGCCGACTGAGAAACTGCTGCACCTCCATCGTATCTGCCAACGAGGCTGGAAAATTCAGCGCAAATAAACGATTCACACCCTGCCAAAACGATGAGCAGCGGACAACCGGTTTATCAGCAACTTTCAGTACCAGTGGACCAACGCTGGTCTGGCAAAACCACAGCTGATGACTACTATCATCAAATTGTGCGGCAACCGGCGTAGCGGGTTCCAGTAAAGTGGGTAATTTCCGCTGCTGATGCTGGCTCAGCGATGGATAGGCTACCAAGGCAATTCGTCACCATTCATATGCCAGAAAGTACCGCTGTTTTCGAGAGTGAGCGCTGACATACGATCCAATAAACCTTTGGCAGATTCATCGGCATCAACGAGACCACCATGACCGGTCATATCGGTTCGTACCCAACCGGGATGCAAAATTGCCACCGCAATACCTTTGTCTTTCAGATCAATTGACAGGGATTTACCTGCGGCATTGAGGGCGGCTTTAGACATCCGATAAGCGTAGCTGCCACCGGAATCATTATCAGCAATGGAACCCATTCGGCTGGTCACCAAGCCCACTTTACTGCCCTCGGGTAAATGTTTCAGCAGCGCTTGCGTGGTCAGCAATGGCCCGAGACTGTTTACCTCATACATCCGTTTGAAACTCTCAACGGTATTGGCATCAATATCGGCCAGTCCCAAACCACCGGCAATCCCGGCGTTATTCATCAACAAGTCAATTTTGCGATCACCGAGTTTTTCAGAGAGATTGTGCAGGCTGAATGGCTCACTGACCTCAACATCTTCGATGATTTCAACGCCGAGTTCGTTCAGTGCAGGCGAACGGTGCCGACAAGTTGCGATAACGTCATAACCACGTTGTTTTAACTGACGGCAAAGTTCAAGCCCAATGCCACGATTACTGCCGGTAACCAATGCTGTTTTTGCCATGACTGACTCCTTATGCGTTTAAATGCAGACTGCTCATTGTAGCGACTGAAGGCGACAAAACAACGCCTGCTTCAGTAACGATGGCGGTAATCAATTTCGCTGGCGTGACGTCAAACGCCGGATTGCTTACCTTAACGCCGTCGGGCGCAATTTGTTTATTGCCAATATGAGTGACTTCACTGGATGGCCGTTGCTCAATCGGAATCTGCTCACCGTTTTGACAATGCCAGTCGATAGTCGACTGCGGCGCAGCAACCATAAATTTAACGCCATGATATTGCGCTAATACGGCCAGCGCATAGGTGCCAATTTTATTGGCGACATCACCATTAGCAGCGATGCGATCGGCGCCGACAATCACCCAGTCAACTTTGCCCTGTGCCATCAATGCGGCGGCCGCCACATCAGATTGCAGCGTACAGGGAATCTGCTCTTCGACTAACTCCCAGGCGGTCAGTCTGGCGCCCTGTAACCAGGGTCTTGTTTCATCAACATAAACATGATGAATCTTACCTTCAGCAAAACCCTGACGAATCACCCCTAACGCTGTGCCAAATCCGCCGGTTGCCAATGCACCGGCATTGCAATGGGTTAATACCGTGCTGTTTGCACCCATTAATTCAGCACCCAATTTGCCCATCGCATGATTGGCCGCAATATCTTGTTGATGAATGTGCTCGG
The DNA here is from genome assembly GCA_964474075.1 of uncultured Methylophaga sp. Lineage (GTDB taxonomy): Bacteria > Pseudomonadota > Gammaproteobacteria > Nitrosococcales > Methylophagaceae > Methylophaga. The sequence goes on along the minus strand of CAYYRO010000048.1, from coordinate 204 downwards.
CAGCCGTCAGTAATTCGGCTTCAGGGTTTTCTTCAGCCGGCAGGGATTGATAAACCGCTGTCATTCTGTCAATTGCCCATTGCAGATTAACGGCCGTTGGCCGCGAATCAAGTAAGGTTAGCAGCGGCGCTGACATCGCTTTTTGCCAATTTTGAGCGGCTGTTTGCCAAGCATGCCTGGCTGCCAAAACAACAGCATAGGCAG
>CAYYRO010000047.1:0-15988 GCA_964474075.1 uncultured Methylophaga sp. | reverse complement strand
TGTAAGGCTTTCAAACCGAGGTGATTCAGTCTCAATGTGAGCAAGCGCTGAGATTCAACTAGTGATAATGCACGCGTTTTAGTGGCCTTTTTCGATGACGATTTTTTGCCGGCTGTCTTTTTCGCTGGTTGATAAGCCGGCGGTGAGAATCCAGCGCATAGCATCTTCATTGCCTATCTTCAGCGATTGCACCTGATTGCGATCCAGTAAAACGGTGTAACCGCCGATTTGATAACTCATTGGCAAATAGACAGCAACTTTGTCGCTGGGATCGTATTCATTGCCATCGAGGACACTGGTCAGGTCATCCCGAACCTGAAAACCAAGCAGTTGCACGTTGCCAATGGTTACAGCCACAGCATTATTCAGGTTCTCTTGCTGATTGTCTCGCGAGAAAAAATGCATAAAATCACGCAGCGCTCCATGAACTGATTTAACCAGTGGGATGCGATCCAGCAAGTCTTCGCCCATGGCGAGCAGACGTTGAACCAGCCAGGCATTGACGGCGATACCCATAGCAAAAATCAGAGCGATAGCGGCTAATACGCCCATACCCGGCCAGTACAAATGCTCGGGCATAAATGATTTCAAAATGGGACTTAATGCTTTTTCAGCAGATACAGCCAGCCAATAAATCAGATATAGCGTCAAGGCAACCGGTAAAAGCGTGGCCAGACCTTTTAAAAAAGTTTTCCAAATAAAGTCCATCACAAATCTCCTACCGGTCAGGGCTTATATATATAAAGTGATGTCTGCTTCGCTAGCAAATTCCAGAAACGTTGCTGCACCACCATGACTGATGCCATCGATAAAATCTTTGTCCTCAAAATCAAATAAATCTACCGTCATTTGACAGGCGATCAGTTCGACATCGATTTCCAGACAGGCCTCGCGAAGTTCGGCAATACTGGCAACGCCTTTTTGTTTGAGTTTGCGCCGCATCATCCAAGTTGCAAAGGCTTCCATTCCGGGGATAATTTGCAGCAGGTTGGGTACCGGGACTGGCATCGGCATGGCCGGGTTACCTAATGGAGAGACTTGTAAAGACAAGTCTTTTTTGAGTAGTTGTAACCCATAGAATGTAAAAAATATCTTGGCCTCAAAGCCCAGTGCAGCTGCTGTAGAAGCCAGTAGAAATGGCGGGTAACCACCATCCAGCGTGCCTTTACTGGCGATTATGGCAAGTTTTTTGGCCATGATTCAGCCCTTTTCGATAATAAAATGTAGTTTGTTGTCGGTTTCGTGACTGGCGATTAATGGATTGCCGGTCATTTTACAAAATGCCGGTATATCTTTATTAGCACCGCGATCGGTCGCAATAAGATGTAATCGTTGTCCGCTAGGCAGGGCAGACAGGGCTTTACGAGCCTTGAGCACAGGCAGTGGACAATTGAGTCCGGAAGTGTCAATTTCTGCTGCAAAATCTGACATACTTGTGTCCCCTCCGAAAATTAGAGTTTCAGGCTGTCATGATAAACACATTACGGTATTTTCGCTTGGCACTGATACTGGAACCGGGCAAAACGGCCAGAGTCTAAAAGCACTATGAAAAAAGTTATTTTGATGTCTGTTCTGGCGCTGACAGCGATGTTCAGTCACGCCAATCCGAATATTCAATTGCCAGAAATGGGCGATAGCGCTGGTGCGCTGGTATCACCATTGGAAGAGTATCAGGTCGGGCAAAATTTTTTCTGGCAACTGCAACAGCAGGTAGATTTGGTTCAGGATCCGGAAATCAACGATTACATTAAAGGGTTGGGCAACCGTTTAGTGGCCAGCAGTGATGCGCCGAGCCTGCCATTTACCTTTTTTATGGTGCCGGATCCCTCCATTAATGCGTTTGCTGCACCCGGCGGTTTTATTGGGGTGCATAGCGGCCTGATGTTAACAGCTGACACTGAAGACGAAATCGCCTCGGTGATGGCACATGAGATTGCTCACGTCACGCAGCGACACATTTTGCGGAGTTACGAAAGAGGCGAACGGCTGAGTGTGCCATTAACAGCAGCCATGATTGCTGCGGCTTTGTTGGGGATTGCCGATCCCAGCGCTGGTAGTGCAGCGATCATGGCGGTACAAGGTGGCGCGATTCAAATGCAGCTGGATTATTCCCGGGCGCATGAAGCTGAAGCTGACAGCCTGGGCATGCAAACATTGGTTAATGCAGGTTTTGATCCTTATGCAATGCCAAGCTTCTTCGAAAAATTGCAGGTAGCCAGTCGATTCTATGGTGGCGGCCATGTGCCTGAATTTTTGCGGACGCATCCGATCACTGGTTCCCGGATAGCGGAAACGCGTGCCCGTGCAGAAAATTATCCCGTGATTACCAAGTCGCGAGATAGTAAACAATTTTATTTGATGCGCGAAAAATTGCGGGTGATGACAACGGATGATCTGGAAGCACTGACCAGTGTTTATCGTAAAAAATTGGCAGAAGAGGATGCTGACAAAGCAGAAATCTCGCGCTATGGATATGTACGGGCACTGATCAAAGCCAATAACCACACCGCAGCGCGGCAGGCATTGATGCCGTTGGTAGAAGAGGATGAGGATCGTCTGACCTATCAATTGGCACTGGCTGATATTGAAATGGCAGTGGGCAATACCGCAGCAGCATTGTCTATTTATGAAGATTATCAGGGGTTATATCCGGATGATCGGGCTTTGACGATGAAACAGGTGGAAGCACTGCTGCAAGTTGGCAAACCGCGCGAAGCGGCAAATTTATTACAACGACAGCTGGATGTAGGTGAGAGCTCCAGGGATTTATACCGCTTACTTGGCAAGGCTCATGAACAGATGGGCAATAAAAGCGAGTCGCATATGTGGTTAGCAGAAGCTTATTATCACAGCGGCCAGTTAGCCGCGGCGGCAGATCAGTTACGGATCGCTGCGGATTTTGCCCGCGGTGATGAATATCAGCGGGCGAAAATCAGCTCGCGTTTACGGGAGGTCGAAACCCAATTAGCGACCATGGAAAAAAATCGATGAATGAACAGTTTGATGCGGCGCGCCGTTATTGGCTGAAACGGGGCGTTTCGGCCACCACACTGGCGATGGTTGCCGCGAGTGGTTTATTGTTGCCGCGACAGTTATTAGCGCATTGGCCGCGTGATGCATACCAGGCCAAAACCGTTGAAGATGCTTTACTGGCTTTACTCGGTGAAGCCGATATGGTCGATGATGATGCCGTCTATTTCAGTGTCGGATCACCGCCAACCTATGCGGTAAATGGCGCCACAGTGCCGGTAGAAGTAAATACCACACTGAAAAATATTGAGCATATTGCGCTGCTGGTAGAAAAAAACCCGTCGCCGTTAGCGATGAGTTTTGTGCCGGATGAAGCTGTCATGCTGCCCTTCAAAACCATGCTTAAAGTCGCCGAAGACTCCGATATGCTGGCGGTGATCCGTGCAGAGGGCAAATTGTATGTCACCCGCCGTTATGTAGAAATTGATATTGGAGGCTGCGCCTGATGGCTGTAAGAGGCAAAGACAGGATTCGCGCTAAATTGCAGGATGGCGATACTTTAGTACGAATTTTGCTGGCGCATCCGATGCATACGGGGCGTGGCAAAGATATGAAAGATGAGTTGGTTCCGGCGGAGTTTATTCAGGATATCCGCTGCTGGCGAAATAATAAGGAAGTGTTGACCATCAAATGTGGTACGGCGACGTCACGCAATCCATTTTTCGCCTTTCAGTTAAAAGGTGGCATTAAGGGTGATGTGATTACCCTGCGCTGGGTCGATAACACCGGTGCCAAAGGCCGGGCGGAAACCGAAGTGCAATGAGTCTCAAGCTAAAGGTTAATCTGTTTTTTGCCCTGATTCTGGTGACATCGGTGTTGGCCAGCAGCTGGGTATTGATGTCCAATGCCAAACAGTCGGTCAAGGCTGAAGTGCAAAACACGATGGATACCACCGCCCATATTATTACCGTGACGTTAGCCGGTACCCGACTGAACCGGGATCGTGCCGTTAGCGAGCATATGAAAGAGTTGGTCATGGCGCTCAGTGAAATGCGCAGTTTGCATATTTTAATGTTTGACCAGCAGGGACTGATGTTTGAAGGTCAGCCGGATAAAAATATGCAAAACCCGCCGCCAGACTGGTTTGTGAAATATTTATTTCCGGAAATCAAACCGCTATCCCGCCGTTTTGGTGAAGGCCATATGGTGATTTATGCCGCACCGATGCTGGAAATCGCCGAACGCTGGCGCGATATCCGCGACATTATGACGCTGGGGCTCGTCATTTTTTTAGTGCTGGCGGTATTCCTGTATTGGGGCGTTGGCTGGGTCATGCGACCTTTGCAGCGGTTACTTGATGCTTTGTCGGCATTTGAACGCGGTGATCTGCATTTGCGATTACCGCGTTTTTCACTGGCAGAAATGGATCAGATCAGCCAGACCTTTAACCGAATGGGTGAAGCATTAGAGCTCAGCAGTGCAGAAAACCGACGGTTGGCAACACTGGTCAAACAATCCGGTGATGCCATTTTGTCTTTGGATCATGCAGGTTATATTACTTTTTGTAATGCGACCGCTGAGCGTTTATTTGCAGAGCAAACACCAGTGCTGATTGGTGAGTCTTTGACAACCTTGGGCTTGCATGAAAACCGCAATCAAATTATCAGTGTTATTGAAGGTTGTAAGGCGATAGAAAATCTTGAAACCAGCTTGTTGGCGGCGGACGGAGATAAAGTCTCGCTGTTGATGTCTACCGTACCGCTACTTGAGGCGGATGGCTGTGTTATTGGCGTAATCTGCACATTCCGGGATATTACAGAACATCGACATGCGGAAAAAGCCCGTGCCCAACTGCACGAAACCCGGATGCTGACTAAACATATGGATGAGGCGCAGGAAGCTGAGCGCCGGCATCTGGCCCGCGAATTACATGATGAACTGGGCCAATGTCTGACGGCGATCAAAACCGATGCGGTACTGATCCGTAACCGCACTCAGGACAGTGAGCCCAAGCTGTATCAAAGCTCACAGGCGATTATTGATACGGCCAGTCATATTTACGATGTGGTGCACAATATGATTACCCGGCTGAGACCGAGTCCACTGGATGATTTGGGCTTGGTGGCAACGCTCGAAGAAGCGACAAAAAACTGGCAGGATCGACAGTCCGATATTACCTTTAGTCTGGATGTACAAGGCGATTTAAACGGTTTGAATGAGTCTATTAATATGACGGTTTTCCGGGTCGTGCAGGAAGCGGTTACCAATGCTGTGCGTCACGCCGCTGCCAGTCGCATTAGTGTTGCCGTGCATCGCGAAATGTTAGCCAGTGGTGAACAGCTGGAAATCAATATCCGTGATAACGGCAAAGGTATGGAAGTCCATGATTTCCATTCAGATGTCGATTTTGGTCTCTTGGGGATGCGTGAACGGGCGCAGAGTCTGGGCGGCACATTTACACTGGACAGCCGTCTTGGTGAAGGTGTAAACCTCACAGTGACCATTCCTCTTGGAGCGCAAAACTGACATGAGTCTGACCAAAACCAAAATATTACTAGTGGATGATCATGAGCTGGTGCGTGCTGGATTCCGGCGCTTACTGGAAGATGGCGATAAATTTGAGGTGGTCTGTGAATCGGGTAGCGGTGAACAGGCGGTTCAGGATTTTAATAAACATCATCCTGATGTCGTGGTGATGGATATTTCCATGCCGGGCATTGGCGGTGTCGGTGCTATTGAACGCATCATCGCCCGCGAACCACGTGCCAAAATTCTGGTATTGAGCGTTCATGAAGACAGTGTTTTTACAACGCGTGCTATGCAGGCCGGTGCCTTAGGCTTTATTCCCAAACGCAGTGCCCCCGAAGAAATGCTCAAGGCGGTTGAAATGGTGGCCCAGGGGCGTACCTGTATCGCGCCGGAAATTGCCCAGCAGATCGCCATGCAAAAACTGACCGGCTCAGAAAATCCGCTGGATGTGCTCAGCCAGCGTGAGTTTGAGGTGTTTCGCTTATTAGCTGAAGGCCAAACGGTTAACGAAATTGCCGATATCCTGAGTTTGAGCCCGAAAACCGTCGGTACCCATCACACTAATATTAAGCAAAAACTCAACGTCTCCAACTCGGCTGAGCTGGCAAGGCTGGCAATACGTAGCGGTTTACTGGATGCCTAAGGAAAATCCTGAGTCATATCAAGCAAAATGCGCTATAGCCTTTATCAATTACTGCGTATCATTTGAATCGTAGCTTTCGGAATTGTCCGAAAAATTAATGGAGGTATTTACCATGTGGACTAAACCAGAATATTCAGATATGCGTTTCGGTTTCGAAGTAACAATGTACATCTGCAACCGTTAATACGCAGAACACGCATAAAAAGAGCCCCGACTTGTTCGGGGCTTTTTTTTGCCTGAAATTTGCCAATGGCACAATAAATTTACAAACCTGCCAGCCGCTCAGTATATTGAAATCATAGTTGACATTAGTAAGTAAGGATTTAATTAACCATGTGGGCTGCGCAATAAGATGGGTTTGCTATTACGTTTTAATCTAATTGCCATAATGGTCTTTCTGATCGGTATGGTGATCGCTGAATTTATGGCGTTACGTGATATCCGGGCCCGCGTTCATGCTGATAGAGAAATGACTTCGGCCTTAGCGGATTATCTGATTGAATCACAAACGCTGCGCCTGCAGTTTGATTTTCAAAGTTACGGCTTTATCCCCACAGAAAAAGCTTTAAACCGCCTGTTTAATTTAGAGCGTTTACAGTATCTAAGGCATCTGAATATTCAGTTTATAAGTCCATCCGGCCGACTTCTGGACAGCAATAAAACGGGTGAATCCTCACTGCCGAAAGCAATGCCAGACTGGATAATGCACTTTTTGACCGATTATCTATATGAAAAACCCGTCATCAAACCGGTCCTTTTGGCGGGACAGCCACTGGGCGCAATTCATATCAGCCATGATATCAACAGTGCAATCAATGAAATCTGGGTCACCAGTAAAGAAATGATCTTGCCATTATTGTTGGTTTTTTTGGCCGGCAGTTTACTGATCGCTGTGTTGGCATCTTTGATTGTTAAACCGGCAGAAAAATTATTACAAGTCAGTCGCCAGTTGTCTGGAACTGTTCCTGTGCAACGTCGTTTTTTTGGGGGTATGACAGATTTACTTGATGCCCGTCATCAATTAAAGGGGATTGGTCGACAATTACAGGATTACAACCAGCAACTGCGTGATCTCAACGATAAGATGTTGACGATGCACGAAAATGAGCGGAAACGGCTTTCCGCTGAATTGCATGATGAAATTGGTCAGCATTTGACTGCCATTCGGTTTGATACAGCGACGATCGACTCAGCAATCGACTTGGCAGAAGCCAAACAGGCGGGTCAGTCGATCAATAAAATTAACCAGAAGCTAACCGATATTATTCGTTCAATGTTACAACGGTTGCGACCGCCTTTATTGGATATTGCCGGGCTGGAAGCGAGTTTGAGGGAGCTTGTTGATGACTGGCAGCAAAGGCATCCACAGCATTTTTTAAATCTGCAAATTGACGGTGATCTCGCTGATCTTGAAGATGCAATCAAACTGACGATTTACCGTGCCGTGCAGGAAACGCTGACTAATGTTGTTCGTCATGCAGGTGATGTTGTGAATGTGAATATTCATTTGCAGGCAAAACCGCAGCAGCTATTACTAACGATCACTGACAATGGTCGGGGTTGCGATTTACAACACACAACCCCTGGTTTTGGTTTATTGGCGATGCGTGAACGGGTTGAGGCGCTGTCCGGTGAATTTACGGTATCATCCAGTCCAGGTACCGGATTAACGGTAATATTAAGTATCCCGCGGTGATGGGGTTTCTACAATGAATTCAATACGAATATTATTGGCAGATGATCATGAAGTGGTGCGTTCTGGCTTAGCCAGAATGTTGGAACGTCATCAGGATATGCATGTGATTGGAGAAGCTGTCAGCGGTGAACAGGCTTATCAACTATTTACAGAGTTGGATCCGGATGTGCTGGTCATGGATATCACCATGCCGGGGATAGGTGGGCTTGAAGCTTTGCGCCGTATCCGGGTGCGGTATTCGCATGCCAAAGTGATTATGTTCTCCATGCATGAAAATGCGACCTTAGCCGTTCAGGCTATGAGTGCTGGCGCAGTGGGATATGTTTCTAAATCAGGTGATGCCAATGATCTGTTATTAGCCATCCGTCACGTGGTATTGACTGACAAAACCTATCTCAGTGCGGATATGGCGCAGCGGATTGCTTTACAAAGTGTATCCGGTAGCGATGATCCGACAAGGCGACTGACCATACGTGAGTTTGAAGTATTCCGATTGCTGGCTGAAGGTTTACCGCTCGAAGAGATTGCCGCACGACTTAGTTTGGGGCATAAAACGGTGGCTAACTACCAGACGGTGCTCAAGCATAAACTGGGCTTTAATTCACCAGTGGAATTAGTGCGTCTGGCCATTAAATACAATGTCATCAATAACGGCTAGTCGGGATATTTTTCCCACTTTTGTTTTTGGGTGTTATTAAGTAATTTAAAGGCTTTCAGCTTGGTTCGGGAAAAATTCCTAGTTACGACGGGATTGGCTCCTAATGATTTTGGGGCAAAACCGGAATAAAGTCCGTAACTCATGAATGTGCAGCGTGGCTGTTCATCATGAATACAAAAATATAGAGGATAACTTTCATGAAGCTGAAAACTTTATCAATTGCGATGATGGGTTTAGTAGCACCAGGTCTGGTTGCTGCTGACGAACTCGCAACTATGCAAGAAGATCATAGTAACTGGGTGATGCCTGCCCAAAACTACGCAAACCAACGTTACAGTGAACTGACACAAATCAATAAAGATAACGTCAAAGATCTGAACATGGCCTGGTCTTTCTCAACTGGTGTTCTGCGTGGCCACGAAGGTAACGCATTGGTTATGGACGGCACTATGTACGTTCACACACCGTTTCCAAACATTGTTTACGCGTTGGATTTGAACAACGACGGCGCGATCAAATGGAAATATGAGCCAAACCAAAACTACGACGAAACTGTACCAGTTATGTGCTGTGACACTGTTAACCGTGGTCTGAGCTATGCTGATGGCAAAATCTTCCTGAACCAAGCTGATACAACTTTAGTTGCATTGGATATCGAAACGGGTGAAGAAGTTTGGTCTGACAAACGTGATGATCCAAAAGTCGGCGCCACCAGCACTGCTGCTGCGCACGTATTTGATGACACCATCATCGTTGGTATTTCAGGTGGTGAGTTCGGTGTACGTGGTTATGTTCAAGCTTATGATTTAGACGGTAACGTCAAATATAAAGCTTACAGCACCGGTCCAGATGACGAAATGCTGATCGACCCACAAAACACATTGTCTATGCTGAAACCAGTTGGCAAAGATTCTTCTTTGAAAACCTGGCAAGGTGACCAATGGAAAATCGGTGGTGGTACAACTTGGGGTTGGTACTCTTATGACCCTGACTTAGGTCAGTACTACTACGGTACTGGTAACCCATCTACCTGGAACCCAGTACAACGTCCAGGCGACAACAAATGGACAATGTCTCTGTTTGGTCGTGATTTAGACACTGGTATGGCGAAATGGGTATACCAAATGACCCCATACGATGAGTGGGATTATGACGGTGTTAACGAAGTCATCCTGGCTGACCAAAACATCAATGGCAAAATGCGTAAAACTGCCGTTCACTTTGACCGTAACGGTTTTGCATACACTATGGACCGTGTAAACGGTGAACTGTTGGTTGCTGAGAAATATGACCCAGCAGTTAACTGGTCAAATGGCGTTAACCTGAAAACAGGTCTGCATGATCGCGTTGCTAAATACTCAACTGCGCGTAACGGCGAAGATGTCAACACCACTGGTATCTGCCCAGCGGCATTGGGTACTAAAGACCAACAGCCTGCTGCGTACTCACCACGTACTGGCCTGTTCTATGTCCCAACTAACCATGTTTGCATGGACTACGAACCATTCGAAGTTGAATACGTAGCCGGTCAACCATACGTTGGTGCGACATTGAGCATGTACCCAGCACCAGGTGGTACACACCTCGGTAACTTCATTGCATGGGATGCACGTGAAGGTAAAATCGTCTGGTCAAACCCAGAGCGTTTCTCAGTATGGTCAGGTGCTTTGGCAACTGCCTCTGATGTTGTGTTCTACGGTACGCTGGAAGGTTACCTGAAAGCAGTTGATGCACAATCAGGTCGTGAACTGTGGAGATTCAAAACTCCATCAGGCGTTATCGGTAACGTCAACACTTACAAACATGATGGCAAACAATATGTTTCTATCCTGTCTGGTGTAGGTGGTTGGGCTGGTATCGGTATGGCTATCCCAAGCTTGGAAAACGACACAGATGGTCTGGGCGCAGTCGGTGCTTACAAAGCACTGTCTAGCTGGACTAACCTGGGTGGTGTTCTGAGCGTATTTAGCCTGTAAGACCACACGTATATTGTTTTACTAAATATACTGTAGTTAGATAAAAAGACCCGGTGTCGAAAGACACCGGGTTTTTTTTGCGCCCGGATCTGGCATTTGAGCGCATCAGATCAGGGATTTACCGATAGCTGGTCTTTTTAGATGAGCATTCAGGAAAATCCCGAACAGCAGGGCGGCTATTCCTGACGTCAAGCCTGATACGCCGGCGTAATATCTCTTACACCAGTTGAATTGTTCGGCTGGTGTATTTTTACTAATTTTTAGAGAGGAATTTAGTTATGTGGACTAAACCAGAATATTCAGACATGCGTTTCGGTTTTGAAGTAACCATGTACATCTGCAACCGTTAATAGCGGTTTTGATGTGTGCCCGGGGCACTGGTCCCGGGCATCTTTGGTCGGCAAATGACAGTTGCTTGCGTTACCATGAAAAGTTACAACGCAGTCAGTTGTCATTTGCTTATCAGGTTTTAGGAAAGATTATTATGCACATTCACGTATTAGGTTCCGGTGCCGGTGGTGGTTTTCCACAATGGAACTGTAACTGCGTCAACTGCAAAGGGGTACGTGAAGGTACTGTAAATGCAACACCCAGAACACAGTCATCGATTGCTGTCAGTGCTGATGGTGTTGATTGGATCTTATTTAACGCTTCGCCAGATATCAAAAAACAATTAGACGCATTCCCTGCAATACAGCCGGCGCGGGAAGTTCGTGATACAGCTATAAAAGCGATTTTGATTACCGATGCGCAAATTGACCACACAACTGGCCTGTTAACGTTGCGTGAGCACAATAAACCATGGGATATCTACTGCACATCTGCAGTAAATGAAGATCTAACGACCGGCTTTCCGATATTTAATATTCTGGGACATTTCCGGGGCGTTAATTGGCATGAAATCAAAACGGATCAAGTGCCGTTCACTATCCCCGCTGCACCGGGCCTGGAATTTACCGCCGTGCCACTGAAAAGTGAAGCGCCACCTTTCTCGCCGCATCGTCACAATACCGTTCCCGGTGACAATATCGGTATTAATATTTATGACACCCGCAGCGGTAAAAATGTGTTCTACGCGCCGGGACTTGGCGTGGTTGAAGATCATGTTCTCGAATATATGCGTAATGCTGACTGCATTCTGATGGATGGTACCGTATGGACCGATGATGAAATGTCCCGTGAAGGCATCAGTGATAAACGGGCAACTGAAATGGGTCACATCAATCAGTCTGAAGAAGGCGGATCGATCAGTATCCTCAACAGTCTGCAAAAGCCCCGCAAAATTTTAATTCATATCAATAACACCAATCCGATCCTCAACGAAGATTCGCCAGAACGTCAGGTATTGAACAATGCCGGCATCGAACTGGCCTATGACGGTATGGATCTGGAATATTAAAGGAAACTCTGATGACAGCTGATAACACGCTTTGGTCACGCGAAGAATTTGAACAAAAACTGCGCGATAAAGAGCAGTTTTATCACATCAATCATCCGTTTCATAAGCTGATGCATGCCGGCAAGCTGAATCAGAAACAGGTGCAGGGCTGGGTGGCCAACCGTTTTTATTATCAGACAGCGATCCCGATTAAAGACGCGGCGATCATGGCCAATTGTGAAGATGCCGAGGTGCGCAAACACTGGGTACAACGGATTTTGGATCACGATGGTTTTGATGGCCAGGAAGGCGGCATTGAAGCCTGGTTACAACTTGGCGAAGCGGTTGGTTTAACGCGTGATGAGCTGACTTCTTACGAGCATGTGCTACCGGGCGTGCGTTTTGCCATTGATGCTTATGTGAATTTCGCCCGTCGTGCAACCTGGCAAGAAGCCGCTGGTTCGTCATTAACAGAGTTGTTTGCGCCAAAAATTCATAAAGCCCGTCTGGATAACTGGCCGGAGCTGTATCCGTGGATTGATGAGAAAGGCTACCGCTACTTCCGCAAACGGCTCAGTGAAGCACGCCGTGACGTTGAGCACGGTTTGCAGATTACTTTGGATTATTGTGACACCCGTCAAAAGCAACAACGGGCTTTGGATTTGCTGCAATTTAAGCTGGATATTTTGTGGACCATGCTCGATTCCATGTGGATGGCGTATATTGAAGATCGCCCCCCTTATTGTATGGATGTCGAAAAATGAGTGAACCCAAATTTACCGAAAACAGCGTGCCGGTGTTGGCATTAGGCTATCGCTTTCAATGGGAGCCAGCACAAGATTGCCACGTGCTGTTGTATCCGGAAGGTATGGTCAAGCTTAATCCCGCTGCAGCAGAAATTTTGAAACGCATTATTGATAAAAAACAAACCGTCGGTGAATTGATCACCGAACTTAAAATAGCATTTAACGGCGCCGACTTAGATGACGACGTCTATCAGTTCCTGGAGGAAGCCCATGACAACGACTGGATCAGAGCAGAGTAAAGCGCCCGGCAGTATCGCCGGTTCATTGAGCATGGACGATACCAGCAATATCCGCCAGCCATTGTGGTTATTGGCAGAGCTGACCTATGCCTGTCCGCTGCAATGTCCGTATTGCTCCAACCCAATGGATTTCGCCAGTATCAAAAGCGAATTGACCACTCAGGAATGGATTGAAGTTTTTAAACAAGCGCGTGCCATGGGTGCAACGCAGCTGGGCTTGTCGGGTGGTGAACCACTGGCGCGGCCGGATATTATCGAATTGATAACAGAAGCCCGTAACATGGGCTTTTATACCAACCTGATTACATCGGGTATCGGCCTTGATGCTTCTAAAGCCAAAGCTTTTAAAGAAGCAGGCTTAGACCATATTCAGGTCAGTTTTCAGGCCAGCTCTGAAGATTTGAATAATCTGATTGCCGGCACCGATGCGTTCCAGCACAAAATTGATATGGCCCGTGCTGTTAAAGCTGCCGGTTATCCGATGGTGCTGTGTTTTGTTACCCACCGGCAAAATATCGACAAGATTGATGAAATTCTCGATTTGGCCATCAATCTTGAAGCCGATTATGTTGAACTGGCGACCACCCAGTACTACGGCTGGGCCATGCATAACCGTGATCAATTGTTGCCGTTAAAAGAGCAGTTAGTTCGCGCAGAAGCGATTGCTCACGAGTATCAGGAAAAACAAAAAGGCAACATGAAGATTTATTACGTGGTGCCGGATTATTATGAAACACGGCCTAAAGCCTGTATGAATGGCTGGGGTAACGTATTTTTGACCGTCACACCCGATGGCACAGCATTACCATGCCACGCCGCGCGTAATCTGCCGGGCATGCAATTGCCGAATGTACGTGATACCTCGATCAATGATATCTGGAATGGTTCGAGTGATTTTAACCGTTTCCGTGGCTTTGACTGGATGAAAGAGCCTTGCCGCAGCTGTGATGAAAAAACCAAAGACTTTGGTGGCTGCCGCTGTCAGGCCTATATGCTGACCGGCGATCCGGCGGTTGCTGATCCGGTTTGTAGTAAATCACCACATCACCATTTGATTGAAGAGGCGATTGCTCAGGGTCGTGAAGAAGCTGCTAAAACTGAAGAACAAGCCAAGCCATTGGTATTCCGGAACCCGAAAAATTCCAAAGAAATCTGTGGCCTCTGAGTTAGCGATCCAAAGCCACGGCCTGACCAAGCAATATGGTCAGGCCGTGGTCGTTAATGGGCTGGATTTACAGGTTAAGGCCGGCGAATGTTATGGCTTGCTTGGCCCGAATGGTGCCGGCAAAAGTACCTCTATTCATATGCTGACCACGATGACCTCACCTACCTCAGGTGAGGCGTTTATTACCGGGCAATCAGTGACCGGTAATCCGGTGCATATCCGCAGTCTGGTCGGGCTGGTATTTCAGGATTCAGCCCTTGATCGCACCATGACCGTTGATGAAAACCTGAAGTTTGCGGCAGCGTTGTATGGCCTGAACAAACAACAGGCCACCGAGCGTATTGATGAATTGTTGGCGGTCTTTAATCTTGAAAAGAAACGGCATTTGAAACTGCTGGCATTATCAGGCGGTCAGCGCCGAGCCGTCGATATCGCCAGAGGTGTACTGCATAAGCCAAAAGTCTTGTTTTTAGATGAGCCAACGATTGGTCTGGACTTGCCTAATCGCCGTGCTATCTGGCGGTTTGTCGAGCAGTTGCGCCGCGAGCAGGGCATGACGGTGTTTTTGACCACGCATTATTTAGAAGAAGCGGTGGCCTGTGATCAGGTGGACTTTATTCAACAGGGCAAACTGCAAAAAGGCGGCAAACCGACGAGTCTGATTCGTGACTTAGCCGCTTATATTCTGGAGCTTGACTGTGCCGATTGCGAGGCCGTCGGTGCCCAATTAATCTCTGAGTTCGGCGAACCACTGATTGAAGATCAGCACATGAGTTTCCGTGTTGCAGATGCCGATACTGATTTTTCGGCCTTGCAACGATCGCTGGGCGACACCGTCAATGCCATGCAATGGCGGCGTCCCAATCTTAATGATGTGTATTTGTGGAAAATGACCCGTCAAAAAGCAGGTGTGCAATGAGTTGGCTGGCAGTAAAAGCGGTCATTTACCGAGAACTGAGCAAAACCTTCCGTCAACGTGGACGCTTACTGAGCAGCCTGGTCCGGCCATTAATCTGGTTGCTGGTCATAGGCTCCGGTGTCGGCAGTATGCTCAGCGGCACCCAGCAGGAAGGTTATCTGCAATTTCTGGTGCCGGGCATTGTGGCGATGACTTTGTTATTTGCTGCACTGCTTTCAGCTTTAACACTGGTCTATGACAAAGAGTTCGGCGTGATGCGCATGATGATGATTGCACCAATCGCCCACGGCTGGATTGTCGTTGCCAAACTGATAGCGGCGACCATCATCGCTGTGGTGCAGGCAGTTATGCTATTGGTGATTTTGCTGTTAATTGGCTTGCTGGACTGGCAAACAGCCTTGTTTTTATTGCCACCAGCTTTATTAACGGCATTACTGTGTGCATCGATGGGCGGGCTTATCGCCGTCTGGTCAAAAACACTGGATAACTTCGCGGTGATTATGAATTTTGTGATTTTCCCGGTGTTTTTCTTAAGCGGCGCCTTATATCCGGTGACCCAATTACCGGATCTGCTGCGTTACGTGGTGCTGATTAATCCATTCAGTTATGGCGTCGATTTGCTGAAACACAGCATTCCTGGCTCGCAGACCGATTTCAGCATTATTACCGATCTGAGTGTGCTGATTGGTTTCACCATCGCCGCCATCCTGATTGCCTGCTGGCGTTTTTCACGCGAATCGGTGCATGAGCCGTTATTCCGTGGTGGCAAAAAAGGTTAAGCCAACAGTACGGGCGTAACCAAGTATAGATTTTGCATACCAGCCCGCCAGAAGTGCGGGCTTTCTTTTAGATTATTGAGCATTGACATTGAATTGTGCCATCATCTTTGCAAATCAAAAAGGTCACACATGATTGATAATGAACTACCATTGCGCTAACAAGATATTCAGCCTTAATCTGCTATAGCGCTGAATTTCATCACGCTAATCTTAAAAGCACGGCATAATAT
>CAYYRO010000046.1:0-16168 GCA_964474075.1 uncultured Methylophaga sp. | reverse complement strand
CGCAGACGTTGCCATGGATCTTCTTTCAAAAACCGCACGCAGGCATCAAAGGTGGCGCCGCCCCAGACTTCCAGTGACCAGTAGCCAACCTTGTCGAGTTTTTCGCAGATCGGCAGCATATCTTCAGTACGCATCCGCGTCGCAATCAGTGACTGGTGAGCATCACGCAAAATGACATCGGTTACTTCAATTTTTTTCATTACATAATCTCCGGCAAAGCGTCAGATTTACCAGCCGGCATGGGCGGCAAGGGCAGTGGCAATGGCCAGCGCAACAGCGCTGGGGTGGCGTTTTTCAGAATAATTGAGCAGTTCCGGGTGGCTGGGCACAAAGCTGGTATCAAAATGGCCGCTGCGAAAATCCGGATGTTTGAGGATTTGCTGATAATAGGTCGCGGTAGTTTTTATGCCATGCAAACGCATATCATCAAGCGCCCGCTGACCACGATCCACGGCATCCTCCCAGTTCAGCGCCCAGACCACCAGTTTTAAACACATTGAGTCATAGTACGGTGGGATCTCGTATCCGGTATAAATCGCCGTATCAATACGAACACCGGGGCCGCCTGGCGCGTAATAGTGAGTAATGCGGCCAAAGCTGGGCAGAAAGTCATTTTTCGGATCTTCGGCATTGATGCGAAATTGCAGGGCAAAACCACGATACTGAATATCTTGCTGGCGATAACTGAGTGGCAGGCCACTGGCGATACGCAATTGCTCCCGGACAATATCAACACCGGTGATCTGCTCGGTAATCGTGTGCTCCACCTGAATCCGGGTATTCATTTCCATGAAGTAAACCTGATTACCGGTCAGCAAAAACTCGACGGTACCTGCATTTTCATAGCCGACCGCTTTTGCGGCTTTGACGCCCAGTTCACCGATATAATCACGTTGTTCCGGCGTTAATTGGGGACTCGGGGCAATTTCAATCAGTTTCTGATTACGGCGCTGAATCGAGCAATCACGTTCATATAAATGCACCACATTGCCATGGCCGTCGGCGAGAATTTGTACCTCGATATGCCGCGGATTAACGATACATTTTTCTAAAAATACTTCGGCGCTGCCAAAGGCTTTGGTCGCTTCAGAAATAACCCGTGGGTATTGCTGACGCAGTTCACTGGCTGAGTCACAGCGACGGATACCACGGCCACCACCACCGGAAGTCGCTTTGATCATCACCGGATAGCCAATTTCTTCGGCCAGTTTCAGCGCATCATCTAAGTCTTCTAAATTGCCATCTGAACCAGGCGTTATCGGCACGCCGGCGGCGCGCATGCTGTCACGGGCAGCAGTTTTATCGCCCATTTGCTGAATGACGCTGGATTTAGGTCCAATAAAAGTGACGCCGTGTTGTTCGCAAAGCTCTGCAAACCGCGCGTTTTCCGATAAAAAACCATAGCCAGGATGAATCGCGTCACAGCCGGTTTGCAAAGCTAAATTGACAATACGCATCGGATCTAAGTAGCCGGCAACGGGATCATCGCCCAGCGAATGCGCTTCGTCAGCACGTTTAACATGCAGGCTGTATTTATCCGCTTCGGTATAAACCGCCACCGACCGGATGCCCATTTCGGCGCAGGCACGCACAATGCGCACGGCAATTTCGCCGCGATTGGCAATTAAGACTTTTTTCAGCATAGCGGTCTCCCGAATATCATGAATAAAGGTTAGATCAGCTGAGCTATAATTAAAAATTGATAAAATTTTAGGTAGTGATAAGTTATTGCTTATCAATTGATGGGAAACCTTTATGGCACTGAGCCTGCAACAGTTATTAAACCGTCTGTCATTCCGGCAATTACAAATTTTCCAAGCCGTTTATGCCCATAAAGGTTATCGAAAAGCGTCAGAAGCGCTGGGACTCACGCAACCGGCAGTCAGTTCACAAATCCGCAAACTCGAAGAAGCCATTGAAGAACCGGTGTTTGAATATATCGGACGAACTTTGTATTGCACGCCTGCGGGCGAGCGCCTTGCTGCCTGCATCGGTGAAATGTTTGGTCAGCTTAGTCATTTGCAAAGTGAATTACATGCCCTCAAAGGCCAGTTATCGGGTGAACTGCGATTATGTCTGGTCAATACCGCACAGTATGTGGTGCCAACGTTGCTTAAAGCATTTTTGCAACAGTTTCCGGCGGTAAAAGTCTCGTTGCATGTCGTGAACCGGGCCGGGGCGATTGAGCGGTTGGCTAATAATAGCGATGATTTGGTGATCATGGGTTTGGTGCCTTCTGACCGGCCACTGAGTATTTTGCCGTTTCTTGATAATGAATTGGTACCGGTGATGGCGGGTGATTTTAAACTCAATGGTAAAGGTGCCATGACATTGCAGCGATTTTTGCAACAGCCACTATTACTTCGTGAGGCTGGCTCAGGCAGTCGTCTGGCACTGGAACAATATTGTCAGCAGCAACACTTAACGGCGCAGCCATTTATGGAAATGGGCTCGATTGAAACGCTGAAACAGGGTGTTTTAGCCGGACTGGGCGTTGCCGTCTTGCCGAGGCTCAGTGTGCAGGCAGAACTGAAACTGGGCTTGATGAAAATTGTGCCAGTTAAAAATTTCGCGTTGCGCCGCAGCTGGTGTCTGGTCTACCCCAAAGGCAAGCATTTAAGCCCGGCGGCGCATGCGTTTGCCGATTATATTCAGGAAAATCTGGCGACAATTAATAAGCAATTTATTGGCTAAGAAGGTATGTCAAATTGCAGGTTCGCTGGCAGAAATAGCGTACTTCACATTAAAATGACTACCAGATTGCCAAATTTTAACCGCGTTTTATAAGCCGCTAAGGAGTTAATTTTGCCTGATATTGTCGTCATGTTTTTTTTGCTGGGATTGCTGAGTGGTCTGATTAAATCGGATCTTGCTATCCCGAAAGCGGCCTATGATGTACTGAGTCTGTTGTTGATGCTGACAATCGGTCTCAAAGGCGGGATGGCACTGCATGGCAATATGGGGTTGCACCTGTTTTATGAGCTGCTGGCAGTAGCAGCGCTCGGTTTTCTTATTCCGCTTTGTTTATTTCCGCTGCTGCTTAAGGTTGTACGATTAAATCTTGCTGACAGTGCCAGTTTTATCGCCCATTACGGCTCGGTCAGTGCCGGTACCTTTGCGGTTGCACTCGCTTACGCCGAAACCAATCAATTAATGGTCAGTGGTCAGGTCACGCTTTATCTGGTGATGTTAGAAGTACCGGCCATCATTATCGGTATATTTCTTTATCGTCATTTCAGCAAAGCACAAATAGAAACTAAAACCAATGGAATGAGCATATTGCATGAGTCGCTGACTAACCGGGGCGTCGTGCTTTTGGTTGGTGGCGTTATCATTGGGTGGATGTACGGCCCTAATCAGGGTAGTGGTGTCACAGATTTATATACCGGCGCCTTTATGGGCGTATTAGCTTTATTTTTGCTCGAGATGGGTATCGTGGCTGCCGATTCTTTACGGGTCGTTAGCTGGGATAAAGCCAGAGTTATCCTTTTTGCCTTGCTGGCCCCACTGGTTTTGTCTCTGCTGGGTATCGCAGTCGGCAAAATGCTGAATATGCCGGATGGCTCCGTTCTGGTATTAGCGGCATTAACCGCCAGTGCCTCATATATTGCGGCGCCGGTTGCCATCAGGGCGGCGATTCCTCAAGCCGACATAGGCTTGGCGATGCTGGCTTCATTGGGTGTGACATTTCCGTTTAATGTGCTTATCGGTATTCCGCTTTACCACAACCTAATGCTCTGATTTAAAAAAATAATGCGGGTCGCATGACACGTTAATACGGCCAATCAAGTGGTGACGGTTAACGTGGAATGACAGGGTTTTACCTGCCCGCAATATTTAATGTCAGTCAGTTTGTTGGGCTGCGTTACATTCGTCAAAAACCGTCTGACTGAAATCACCAATAACTTTGTATTGCGCTTCAAGACCCTGTTCAACCGGCTCGGCGTAAGCTCTCAGCAACAGGCCCCGGGATTGATTGCCAGCGGTTTCTTTCATGGCGTCAGCGATAGATGTGCCTTGTTGCCGCCAGGTCATAAAACTATTGGCTTTTTGCTGCCAGACTTCGCAGCTTTCGGCTTCAATGGCATGAACAGCCGGTACGCTGAGCATAAAAGTTAAGATTAACAGGGCTTTCATGGGTTTTTTATCTCATTGGCAATTAACAGTAAGCCTTTAGAGAGCCGTTTATAAAAAAAATTCGTTTGGGCGAATTTAAATCAGTAAAAAATTCTCTGCTAACCATGGCTGTAAGCCTGCCAGAAACGTTAACTATTAAGCTCAATGATGACATGGTGCACCAGCTGATCATTGGTCAGTTGGAATTTACCATTGGCAGCACCTGCTTCGCTGGCAGCAGGTAATTCCACATCATCGAGCATAAGTCTGGTTACCTGCTGCGGCTGACCCGCCTGACAGTTTATGGTGATGTGATACAGCGTTTCATGAAAGCGGTAATGAACCTTAAATGTTTTCCAGTCAGCCGGCACACATGGGGCAATTCTGAGATAACCGTCTTCCAGGTTAATACCGAGTAAAGTTTCTATTGTCAGCCGATACATCCAACCTGCAGCACCGGTATACCAGGTCCAGCCGCCACGACCGGTATGCGGCGCAGCACCATAAATATCAGCGCACATGACATACGGCTCAACTTTGTAACGGGCAATGGCTTCAGCAGAGTCGGCATGATTGACCGGATTGAGCATTTGGTAAAATTCCCAGGCACGTTTTTTATCTCCCATCCTGGCAAACGCCATCGTCGTCCAGATGGCCGCATGGGTATATTGACCACCATTCTCGCGAACACCGGGCACATAACCTTTAATGTAACCGGGTTCCAGAGCGGATTTATCAAATGGTGGATCCAATAACTGAATCAGCTGGGCTTCTCGGCGGACCAGATGTTTATCAACTGCGTTCATCGCTTGATGACGGCGATTTTGCTGACCGCCATCGGAGAGTACCGACCAGCTCTGACTGATAGAATCAATCTGACATTCATCATTGCTGGCAGACCCCAGCGGCGTGCCATCATCAAACCAGGCACGCTGATACCATTCACCATCCCAGGCATTTTCTTCGATGTTTTCGCGTAATAACTCTGCCTGTAGCCGACATTTATCAGCAAACTCAGGATCATCGTAGGTGCTTGCCAACTGCGAAAATTGCTGCAAATTGTCATATAAGAACCAGGCCAGCCAGACGCTTTCGCCTTTACCATGTTGCCCGACCAGATTCATACCATCATTCCAATCGCCGCAGCCCATTAACGGTAACTGATGGGCACCAAAGCGCAGACCATGTTTGAGGGCGCGGACACAATGCTCGTAAACGCTAGCTATTTCATGTGAACGTTGTGGCTGGTCATAATAGGCTTCTTCGTCAACATTTAATTCCCGTCCCTCAAGGAAGTGCACCTGCTCATCAAGAATGCCAGTGTCACCAGTGCTCATCACATAACGACAAGTGGCATAAGGCAACCACAGATAATCGTCGGAGAAATGGGTGCGAACACCCTGGCCATTGGGTGGATGCCACCAATGTTGTACATCGCCTTTAATAAACTGCCGGCCGGCACAGAGTAATATTTGTTCGCGTGCCAGCCAAGGCGTGGCATGAACCAATGCCATGGTGTCCTGCAATTGATCGCGAAAGCCAAACGCGCCGCCGGACTGATAATAACCACTGCGGCCCCATAAGCGACAGGACAGGGTTTGATAGAGCAGCCAACCATTGGCCATCACGTTTAATGCGGTATTGGGCGTTTCGACATTAACGGTGCCCAACGTGTGATTCCAGAATTCCCAGACAGACTCCAGAGCCTGTTTGGCGCCGACCGGACCGCCATACTGGTCAATCAGCTGATTGGCCTCATGCACGCTGGCTGTCGCCCCCATGATAAAGACAATTTCCCGGCTTTGGCCTGCTGCCAGCTCAATTTTGCTTTGTATCGCGGCACAGGGATCCAGTCCTGCACCGGTATGACCAGACAACTGTTTACGCAGCATCGCGGCCGGATTAGCCAGCGAGCCGTTACGGCCAATAAATTCTGTCCGGTTGCCGGTCATTGACTGCGTCTGTTCACTGATGTGGACAAACACAAGTTGATCGGCATATTCACGACTATAAGCATTACGGGCAAATATGGCACCGCTGAGGGGTTCGGTTTCGGTGACAATGTGCATCAGGTTGCTATGCCGCCATTCACCGAGTACCCATTCCCAATAGCCGGTTAACGATAACTTGCGTGTCCGTTTCGCGTGATTGGTCAATTTCACGACAACAAATTTCACCGGCGCATCCATGGCAACATAGGTGGTCAATTCAGAGGCGATGTCCGCCTCGATATGTTCAAAAACGCTATAACCAAAACCATGTCGGCAAACATAACCTGAACGTCCCCGTGCAGGCAGCGGTGTAGGTGACCAGAATTCACCGGTCGCTTCATCACGAATGAAAATCGCTTCACCACTGGCATCACTGACCGGATCATTCCGCCATGGCGTGAGACGGAATTCGTGGGCATTTTTGACCCAGGTGTAGGCGCTGCCGCCCTCACTGACAACTGTGCCAATAAAGGGGCTGGCAATGACATTTACCCACGGCGCAGGTGTCGTCTGGCCCGGTTCAAGCTGGATAACATACTCATGACCATCGGGGGTAAATCCGCCCAACCCATTATCGAAAATACTGGTGCGTGGCAGCAGCGCTGTAGCGGATGTTGATGCCGGTTTTGCCGTAGTTATTAATTGATCGGAGGGCCGGCTAAGGGAAACGCGGCGATCCACTTGCTCAATCAATGTGTCATGGGTATCGCTGAATACCAGACGGGCAACGGTTTTTAATAATACGCGCTCATCTTCACTGAGCTCATCAGAACGGCGTAAGAACACCCCGCCCGGTTTATCCAGTACTTGTGCTTCAGGGCCGGCATTAATCAAAGCCATGATGTGATCATGAAGCTCTGCACGATAGCTGGAAAAATCTTCATTGATGATCACCAAATCAGCAACCACCCCCTTCATTCGCCAGTAAGCATGGGCATGTAAAGCGTGTTTGACCAGGTCTATACGGTTGATATCACCAATATGTAACAGCACGATAGGCAAATCACCTGAGATGGCAAAGCGCCATAATCGGGATTGCCCCAACTGGTTCCGGGCAATGATGGCCGGCGCTGCCCGGCGAAGCCCATTACTGAAAATAACCGAATTGGCTAAACGCCCATAAATTTGGGCATCTGCTTCGCTGATATTGAGATGTCGCAACACTTCCTGACTCTGGAACCAGGCCATTTCAAACGCCCGCTCGACAAAATGCCGGTCACAATATTTGTCGACCAGCGCCAAAGCCGCTTCACGACTTTCAGCGATCCCGGAAATAATCTGCACCACAGCAGAAGCATCCGGTGACAAAGTAAACATCCGGCGAATGGCAACAATCGGATCCAGTACCGAGCCCTCGGTATTGGATAATGATTGGCTTAATGAGTCAGACAAGTCGCTTGTTGCCAGCACCACTGGATTTACGGGGGTGCGACCCCGACCAATAAATTTGCTGCGATCCGTTTCAAATGACGGTGGGTCACTGATCGCCCCGGGCGCGGCCATTAAATGAAACATCCATGGTACTTTTTCACCGGCGGTGCGCGGCCGGCGTGTGCAAATAATCGCTTGTCTGTCGGCTAAAATTTCGGTTTGTACAAACAGATTGCTGAAAGCACGATGCGCCAAATCATTGGTTAATGGTGCCAGCACGACTTCGGTGTAGCTGGTGACCTCAATATGACGCTGTTGTGCAGACTGATTGGTTAACGTGACCCTTCGGATCTCTACGTCATCTTCTGGTGACACGCTGATTTCAGTATGCGCTTCGATGCCTGAATCAAGCCGGCGGTATTCGGCTCGCGCTTGAACAAAAATCGCTTCGTAATGCTCGGCCTTGCGTAAAGTCGGTTGGAAGGCGGCGGACCAATACTGGCCGTTATCGATATCCCGTAAATAGATAAAGCTGCCCCAGTTATCGGCAGTCACATCTTCCCGCCAGCGGTTAATAGCAAGATCCTGCCAGCGGCTGTAACTGCCGCCGGAACTGGTTGCCATCACATGATAACGACCATTCGACAGTAAATGCACTTCCGGCACAGCAGTCTGAATATCGCTGAATACCCGCATCATTGATCGGCTGTCAGCAACCGGCGGTTTGGCAGTGGCGCTGACTTCGGCAGCATGGGGATGCAGCGTGGCGCTTTGTTTGGGGACACGTTCCTGTAGTAACAATTCCGTTGCCCGTACCTGGGGATCGGATAAAAACCGCCGCTGCATCGGCTGATTTAATAAAACATAGGCAAAAGCCAATAAACTCATGCCCTGATGATGCGCCATAAAGGATCTGACGATGGCATGCGGTTTATTCCGTGGCACCCGTAATGGCGTGTAATCAATGGCTTCATAAAAACCGAAATCACCGGCAAAACCCTGTTCCGCCAGCACTTGTAAATTCAGACAGGCTTCATGTGGCATCACCATCAATGCTAAAGCGGTGGCATAAGGTGCAATCACCAAATCCTCACCCAAACCGCGTTTAAACCCCAACCCCGGCACACCAAATGCCCGATACTGATAAATCTGATTTAAATCGGTGGTGTTATAACACGACTCGGAGATACCCCAGGGCACCGATCGTTGTCGGCCATACTGGATTTGCCGTGATACGGCAGCCTTACAGGTATGATCCAATAATGTTTCCGGATAACTGGGCATGATTAGTTGCGGCATCAGATATTCAAACATCGAGCCACTCCAGGAGATCAAGCTGATATCTCCGCCATGGCTGGTCAATAGCCGGCCCAATGAAAACCAATGTTTCTGCGGCACCTGGCCCTGTGCGATGAGCAGAAAGCTGGCCAATCGTGCTTCGGAGGCCAGCAGGTCATAACAAGCCAGATCCCGGCGTCGCTCTGTGACATCAAAGCCAATGGTTAATAATTCTGCTTTTGCATCGTATAGAAAGCTAAAATCCATTACCGCCAGCGTCTGGCAACGTTGCATTAAATCATCGATAAGGTTCAGTTGATGTAACGCCTGGGGATTTTGCTCATTTGCCAGTGCAAGCCATGTAGGAAGCGGGTCGGCGGGTGGTCGATCGGCGAGTAACTGCTGAAATTCATCATATAATCTGGTGATCTGCTCGTTAAATGCCTGCAGCCAGTATTCGTCAGCGGCTTCTTTGTCTGGCGATAACCTTTTTGCTATGGCGTTGCTGTGCTTACGAATCTTATGAAAAGCGCTGGTAATATTAGCTGTAGTCCATGGCGTTTCCTGACTTTTCAAAGCCTGCAAAATGGCATCGAGATCTTTAATTTCACGGGCTAACGATTTTTCAGTCTTAGCCGTCAGCGAATCAGTAAATGCCCAGAAAGTATCCTGCAAACCCCGGAAAGCATTGGCAGAAAACACCGGCTGATTTTTAAATTCCGCTAAGCCTGCTGTTAAGGTCAATAAACTCCCGGCCAGATTGCCACTGTCGACCGATGAAATATAGTACGGCGGCAATACTTGTAAGCTGCGGGTGTCATACCAGTTATAAAAATGGCCACGATAACGATCCAGCTTTTCCATCGTCGTTAAGGTATTGGTAATACGTTCGATAGTTTGCCGGACGGTGATATAGCCAAAATCACAGGCAGCCAGATCGGCTAACAATGACATACCCATATTGGTTGGCGAGGTACGTGTTGCAATTAAAGCGCCTGGATATTGCTGAAAGTTATCGGGCGGTAACCAATTTTCATCTGCAGTGACAAAGTCAGCAAAATAACGCCAGGTTTTACGTGCCGAGATCCGCAGAAATTTTTGCTGATCAAGCGTAAGCGCTTTTTCCGTTTTAAGCAGTGGCTGACTGAGCCACCAGGCAATCACTGGCGATACCAGCCACAAAGCCAGTATCGGTATACAAAAAACCAAAGCAACCAATGGATCACCTGCTGAGAGCAATAAAACGGTCGGTATTAAAACGATTGCCAATAACGGTGCAATCCACATCTCCCGAAAATAATCGATAAGCGTTTGACATCTATTACGCCGGGCGTAACCTGGCAACTGCCACAGTAATAAGCCGCGCTTGGTAAACAACATCCGCACACCAGACTGCACGATGGCACTGATATTAATCAGCGTGTCATAAGGCAAAAATATCAACGTCATCAACGCCAGCGTAATAGGTCGATCAGTTGATTCAGCCGTCAGTTTTAAATGTAATCGCCAGTCACTTTGTGGCGGTTTATTAACGAGCGTTATCAGCGAAAACAACATGGTCGGTAACAAAATAATGGTCAGTAACAACAGCGTCCAAAACCAGACCGATCCAGCAGTAAATAACCAACCCATCACCGTCAGAATTAATAATGATGGCGCGACCAGACTGCGTCGCAGGTTATCGAGTAGTTTCCATTTCGATAAGATTGACAGCGGATTTTTATGCCAGGCCGCCCGGCTGTTTCTGACTTGCGATGTACTTAAAATCGTCGGTAATAACCAGCTGCTAAGCTGCCAGTCACCCCGGATCCAGCGATGACGGCGACTTGCTTCAAGCGGATAACTGTCAGGATGCGATTCGATTAAATCCACATCGGTTACCAGAGCGGAACGTGCATAACTACTCTCGAGTAAATCATGGCTGAGGATCAGGTTTTCCGGAAAATGATCTTCAGTGGCCAGCCGGAACGCATCAACATCGTAGATACCTTTACCGATAAATGAGCCTTCGCCAAAAACATCCTGATAAACGTCAGAGACTTCACGGGTGTAGGGATCAATACCGGCTGCGTCGGAAAATAATTTACTGAATCGTGATTGATTGGCACTGGCAAGGCTTATCGATGCACGGGGTTGTAAAATGCCATAACCTTCAACAATACGACCAAGATTGGCATCAAACACCGGCCGGTTTAGTGGATGAGCAAGATTGCCGACCAGCGTATGTGCTGCATCGCGGGGTAATTGGGTATCGGTATCCAGGGTAATGACATATTGGATGGTGCTTAATATGTCGGTATCACCCACGATCTCTGAAAAAGCCGTTAAAGCTTCACCGCGAAGCCGGGCATTAAATTGTTCTAATTTGCCGCGTTTACGTTCATAGCCCATCCAGATTTGTTCATAAGGATTCCAGACCCTGGGCCGATGAAATAAGTAAAAAATGCACGGCCGGTCTTCCTTTTGATAGGTTTTATTAAGTGTGTTAACGGCATCGGTTGCATAACTGATTAATGCCACATCACCGAGCAATGTTTGGGTTGCGGCATCATGAAAATCCGTCAGCAAAGCAAAAAACAGATTGGCGTCCCGGTTACCCAAATAGCGAATTTGTATGGCTTCAATCAGTGCATCGACATCTTCTTTACTTGCCAATAACGTAGGCACAATAACCATGGTGCGATGTTGTGCTGGGATGCCTTGGGAAAAATCCAGCCGGGGTAAGACGCGAGGCGGTACCAGCATTGTAATCAGCTGATTGAACAGCGGCATGATCAGCGCCGAAACGCTGATTAATAAAGGCATTGCCAATAAGACAAGCTGCCATGCAGGGACATTAAGTTTATAAAGACCACTTAATATCAGCAGCGTTGAGATAACCGGAATTAACACTACTGGAATGAGATACAGGGGTAATCGGCAACGCTTAATCAGACGTCGTGCTTTTAATATCGAAGAAACCCGGCAGTTGACGTTATGTTCCAGCAGTGGCCGGCCATTATCGATTAAATAAAAACCAATATGGGCTTTACGATGCTCAGCACCGGCGGTTACGGCGGCTTCATCAGCGAGCTGGATACAAGTTTTGGCAACGTTTAATTCACTACAACTGCTGTGACGGGCGATATCTTCGATAACATGCCGGTAACGATCACGTGTCGCAAAATCCTGCTGCGGATAAATGTCGGGATCACCCTGTCTGAGTGTCTGCTCAATAACACTCAAGGATTCAACATACTGTTTCCAGTCATGGGTGCCAATAAAGCGCAGGCTGCTAAAACTATTGGCGATAGAAAGTTGATTGGCCGCTGCTATACGCCCGGCGGATTCAGATAGTTGTCTGGCAGTAACACCTTGCTCTAATAATTTATGCTCAACCCAGGTTTGCACAAATGCCATAGCAGGCCCCTGTGTCTGAAGGCGGGCATAAAATTCTTCTACAAAAGGGGCGGTTAACGGCACATCGGCATTGGCAAATTCAGCCAGTAAATGGATAAGTTTTTTCGGTTCGTGTTCTGCGATGGCCTGCATGCGATCAGCCCATTTGATGGCAGCATCACGTTCTTCCCGGCGCTGTGCAATTCGCACTGCCACACGGCGTAAATTCTCCAATAAGGCCAATTGCAGCATAATCGGGAATGCCCATAACTCGCCGATTTGCAGTGGCTGAATAGTCTGATAGGCGGCAATAAACTGACTGGTATTGTCACTGTCCAGCCGCCCGTCCATATGCGACATTAATTCAATGGCCAGGTCGTATACCCTTGGATAACCGGCAGACAAACCATTGGCGAGTTTGGGCAGTTGCCGACTATAACCTTGCGGCAAATGGTTCTTTGCCTGGAGGATTTGCTGTTCGATAAGGTAAAAATTATCCAGTAGCCATGCTTCGGCTGGCACCATTGTTTGGCCGGCCGTCGCTGCTGAGGTGACGACGTCATAGGCGGCATTCAGGACGTGCGCATTATCAGCCAATCGAGGCAGTAATTTATCAGCAACAAGTTCTGGATCAATGTGGTGTTCGTTGGCCAGAGTAATTGCGTGGCGTTTCAGCTGTTCAAGACTTAACAGCTCAGAGCGCAATAAGGCCGTGTCTTTATCATTGCGCAGGACATGCCGCATACGTGCTGCCAACCCGAACTCTTTGATAGCGATGTCAGTCTCCCGGTTCGAGTGCGGTGGAAGTAATAGTCAGCTTCGGTCAGCTTCTATCAACGTTGTCTTTTATTGAGTATTTGAGGTCGGTTCAGGCTGAGCAGCCTGTTTGAATGAATACCACGCCGTCCGCTTTTTTATAAAACGTGCGACGTGGTATTAACCTTTGACAGTTTCAACAGACCGACTAAAAATTGCTCTGAATCAGCATGCCGGTTTGCAAGCATTTCGATCTGTGCGTTGCTGCACTTAGAATAAAAACTTGATACCGAGCGAGGCAACCCAGTCTTCTTCACGCTCTCCAGCGTTACGGGCAATCGAGGCGGTGCGGCCAAATTTTCGTTCGTATCGCAGATCGATATAAGGCACCAGTTTACGGGTGATTTCATAAAACACTTTAACGCCAATTTCGCCATCACTGAGGCCACGGCCAAGCGACTGTCTGGCGACATTTTGCGCGTTGAAATTCAACTCATAGTAGGGTTCAAAGCCAAAGCGCTGGGTAAATAACAGATGATTTTTCTGTTTCAGTCGGGCACTGACATCACCATCATCACTGACAAACAGATGCGCCTGCGTTTCAAACAAATAAGGTGCCAGGCCGTCAAAACCCACAACCGCATAGCTGGTTGATTCCGGCTGGCTGTCATGACGCAGACCAAGCTGCAGATCCCAAAAGTCTGCGACATTACGGCTGTACAGTGCCCAGACTTCACTTTCCTCAAGTCGGCCTTTATGGCCTTCAAGCTCGCCTTTCAGCCACAGTTTATGGGTGTCACCACCTATCCAGCCATCCCATTCGACATGACTTTTATCACCTTCACTGCCGCCACCATGCTGCGCTTCCAGCCAGAATGCATGATAAGTCGCGCCGCCATGTTCGTCATGTATGTCTTCGGCAAAAGCATTGGTAATAAACAGACCGAAAACTGCGATAAACAAATTGATTTTAATGATGGTCATGATGGCCTCCCATGTCGCTTTCCGGGGTTGTGACTGGGTCTGGCAAATCATCGTTATATTCGGCAACCACCACTTTAGACATCATGCCGGCTGCCATGTGATATAGCAGATGACAATGAAACGCCCATTCACCGGGCTCATCAGCAGTCAGCAACACCGAATAACTATCGCCCGGCGGTACATTAACGGTGTGTTTATTGGGCAGTTTTTCGGTGGGCTGACCGTTTTCCAGTTGCACAAACATGCCGTGTAAATGCATTGGATGCGCCATCATGGTGGTATTTTTAAAGCTCAGCCGTACCCGTTCGCCATAACGCAGCTGTATCGGCTCAAACTCTGGATCAGAAAATTTGCGACCGTTAATGGTCCAGATAAATCGCTCCATGTTACCGCCGAGAACAACCTCGATTTCCCGCGCCGGTGGCCGTTGGTCTTGCTGCTTTTCCAATGCGCGCAAATCACTGTATTGCAGGGCCTTATGACCTTCCGGGGTACTGGCATCGGCCCAGCCGCTTTGCATTTTTGAAGTGTCACTATCGGACATATCATGGCCGCTGTGATCCATGTCGTGACCCATATCCGCCATGGTTAATAAATTGCGCGGTCGTTTTTCCGGTGCCGGTCCTTTCATGCCGTGTCGTGGTGCCAGTGTGCCGATGGCAAAACCACTGCGATCAATGGATTCTGCAGCGATCGTATAGGCTTGATTCGCTTCAGGGGTGACGATGACATCGTAGGTTTCAGCAACAGCAAAGCGAAATTCATCAACTTCAACCGGCTCAATATATTGGCCATCTGCCTGCACGACCGTCATTTTCAGGCCAGGGATCCGCACGTCATACATCGACATTGCCGAGGCATTGATAAACCGCAACCGAACCCGTTCACCTGGCGTAAAAAGACCGGTCCAGTTCTGTTGATTGGTTTTGCCGTTGACCAGGAAAGCATCGTAACGAACATCGGCCAGATCGGTGGGTGACATCCGCATTTGGCCCCACTGACTGACAGTTTGCCAAGCAGATTTAAAGCCCTCTTCTTCAACGTCAGCGAAAAAGTCACCGACGGTACGCTGCGAATAATTGTAGTAGTGCGGGCTTTTTTTGATATTGCTGATAATTTGCTGGCCGGTCTCTTCACTGAAATCCGATAACACCACCACATAATCACGATCAGCCTGCACCGGCCCCGCTGCTTTGGGATGTACTATCAATGCGCCGTAGTGGCCTTCCTGTTCCTGGGTGCCGCTGTGAGCGTGATACCAGTAGGTGCCGTTTTGCCGTAAATCAAATTGATAGGTAAAACGCTCGCCTGCGGGGATGGCGTCATAACCACCAAGTCCCGGTACACCATCCATATCGGGCGGCAATAACAAGCCATGCCAGTGCACCGAAGTGGGTTTATCCAGTTTATTTTCAACATGGATAAC
The DNA here is from genome assembly GCA_964474075.1 of uncultured Methylophaga sp. GTDB lineage: Bacteria > Pseudomonadota > Gammaproteobacteria > Nitrosococcales > Methylophagaceae > Methylophaga. The sequence goes on along the minus strand of CAYYRO010000046.1, from coordinate 868 downwards.
GGCGGTGTCGCCTTCCGTAAATTCCAGAACGGGCCCCGGAATGCCGCCATTGACGGTGATTTTATCAACGGTGTTACCGGTAATATTGACTGGCTGGCGGTCGATAACCAACGTGTGCTCAGTGGTCGCTGCCACTGCCGGTAGCATTGGCAATAGCGCCAGCAGTCCAGCAAAGATTTTTGTAAATAAATTCATAACCAATCCTCAATAAAACGAATCAGCATTACGCGGACGTAATGCGGCTCAGGAATTGAAGATTAGCTTCGCGGTGGGCGTTCGAATTTGGCGGGTGATTGGCTGACAGTGTGTTCTGATAATGCTGTCAGTGTGTTGAGGATAATAGTTGATGTTGCAGCCTGATGCTGCTGGGATAAAGCTACGTTGGTGTGACAGCCGGTCGCTGCGCAATCACAGCTTTGCGCACACTCAGTACTGTGTTGATGTTGGGACGCAGCAGCATGCTCTTCATGACAGTCCATGACCTGCTCATGCGATGCCGGCTCAGGTATAGCCATGGCATCAGCTTGTGCTACCGGCGTCATGAAAGACAGCAGTAACAGGCTAAGTATCAAATAGCGAAATGATTTAAGCAGCGAAGTCATTAGTTTTAAATGTGTGTCCCCATGCATTAATAGACTCAGCGTAATCGAAAAGTTCGTTTTCAGAAAATCATTTATCAGTGGGTTCGACTGAATTGCGATATTTTTCGAACCAGATAAAAAGCCTGTACGGCAAACAAAGCGCCGGCGAAATTGAACACAATATCAAGCGCTGTGTTGTAGTAGCCGCCGACATTGTTATCGGGAACAGACAGTACCGCAATAAACTCAATAATTTCATTCAGCGCACCGACGCCCATCGCAGCCAT
>CAYYRO010000045.1:0-16552 GCA_964474075.1 uncultured Methylophaga sp. | reverse complement strand
CCTTTCCGCTCAGTTAATCCTCAAGGTTTCTGCCCCCCTTGATTGTTTACCTTCTAGAATAGTGTTCGGGTTTACTTAGCCACTAAAGTTATTCACATAAACGCAGTTGGAAATGTAAAACGTACTTTCAAAGCCGCTATAGACCTAGTCCAAATTAAAGCCGTTTATTTACCTGCCAGAGGGAGTCGATAAATCGCTCGCCAGTATCGGTAAAATTTTCTACCGTGGTAAATCCAGTTTGTTGACACAGAAAATCAATATCGGCCGGCAAAAACTTGAAGGAATACTCCAAGTGAATAGGCTCAAAGGCTGCGAAAAAAAATTCCTTTTGTAATGCCTCAATAAATACCCACTGTTCTCGAAGCGCCACAAGATAACTTTCCATTGCACCTAACACGGGGTTATAAGCCGCATAATGCTGAAAATTGGATAAATCAAAGTTTCCGCCCAACTCGCGATTGATTCGCGACAATAAGTTCAGATTCAGATCACGCGTTAAGTTGCTGGAATCATTGTAGGCAGTGATAAGTTCAGCGATGTCTTTCTTCATATCAAAGCCGATTAACAGGTAGTCCCCATCGTTCAGGCTATTCCAAAGTCGGCGTAAAAAACTCTGATTGTGAATATGATCAAAATTGCCAATGTTAGACCCCAGGAATAAAACCAATTGCCGCTTAGATGACCGCTCACGGACAAAGCGAAGACCATCAAAATAGTCGGCGATAAGCCCCTGGATAAAAAGATTGGGCTTATCATGGATAGTTTCTCCGAGCATGTTCATTGCTTTGTCGGAGATGTCGATGGGGTAAAAATTTACCTTCACCCCAGCTTCAAGGAAACCATCAATGACAAGTTCGCTCTTATGTCCATCACCCGCGCCGAGTTCGATAATATCAATTTCATTTTCGCCCAAAAGATCTGGCAAGCGCTTACTGTTAGCATTAAGGATGTCGTATTCAGTCCGCGTCAGATAATAGTCTTCATGCTGACTAATCGCGCGAAACAGTTCACTGCCGATGTCGTCATAAAAATACTTGGCCGAGAGGTATTTAGGGGTACAGCTGAAACCACTGAGCACGTCGATGGCAAATTGCTCCACTTCCTGTTCGTAACCATCGGTAAACTGCTCGATACGCGATACTTTCATCGAAAACCCTGTTTCGAAGAGTCTTTTGCCAATTTAATTCCAGAAAACATCCAGCGCTGATGTGGCTGATAAAAATTTCGATAGCTGGGCCGATAATGTCCGGCTGGCGTGGCTACACAGCCACCGCGTAGCACAAACTGGTTGCACATGAATTTGCCGTTATATTCTCCCAGCATGCCTGAATATGGTTGGTATCCCGGATATGGTGAATAGTGGCTTGCTGTCCAGTACCAGACTTGATTTATTGCTTGATCAGCTCGACTCGGATGGAACAGATTCGTTTGTGAGGAGATGGTTTCGGTCTGTCCTTCCAGCCATTGCTCCAGTTCCGCTTCGAGGGGCAAACGGTATCCCTTCCAGCGTGCAAAAGCATCGGCCTCAAAATAGCTGATATGAACAACTGGTTCATGTTCGGCCACCCTCCGTTCTCCGTGTAAAGTGAAGCTGTGCCATAGACCTTCTTTTTTAAACCAGTAAAGTGGCGCTGCTATGTTGTTTCGTTGCAGCCAATCCCAGCCCTCGCTTAACCAAAGCGTTGGATTGGCATAGCCGCCAGCATCAATAAACTCAATGAATTCGGCACAGCTAACGCTGTTGTCACGAATGGAAAATTGTTGCAGATACTGCTTGTGGCGAGGGCATTCATTGTCATAGGCAAACGCGTTCCCCTCATATCCAACGTCATAGAGTCCCGTCATAAACTCTGTCCAGCTATCCGACACAGCAGGCGCTGACCAGTCCGCTTCAATATAAACGGGCATGGAGGGATTCGCTCCCAGGATGCGCTTGATGTCCATCAACAACAGCTCCTGATGCTGCTGCTCATGATGCAGACCAAGCTCCAAGACATTAAGCAATTCGCTGTTGTCATACTGCTTTTTAAGCAACGCCTGCAGACTATCGTCTATTGCTGTGCGATAAGCCAAAATCTCAGCCACCGTAGGCCGTGATAATTGACCCCGTTCGCCCTGCAACCAATGGTTACCGATTGACTTGTAATAAGAGTTAAACAGGCAGAAATAATCTGGATTGAAGTCTTGGTAATCAGGACTGAACTGTTTCAGAATGGCTTCTTCGAAGAACCAGGTGGTATGTGCCAAGTGCCATTTAGGCGGGCTCACCTCGGCATGGGGTTGCACCACATAATCCTCTGTTTGCAAAGGCGCACAAATCGCTACTGAATTAGCTCGCAACTCCATAAAGCGCTGTAAGTGTGTTTCTTGGAACGTTGATATTGATTGTCCAGCCATTACAGCATTTTCACCTAGCATATATTCAATGGTATTAATCATATCCTCCACAGTTGCATCATTCAAACAAAGATATACGGTCAGATTTTGTGGATCCAACATTTGATAATTTAATTCATCAAAATGGCAACTTGTCTTTGATAGATTGCATTTGTTAGTGTTTATGAAATTAATGCAGGCTTTTAAACACGCATATCAATCGCTAAATATTTCAAATTTTGAAAGTGACGTTGTTGTTAATGAGATGTAAGTTTGAAGGAGGGTAAAAGTGCCATCTGTACGATACCACGCTCATTAAAAGTGGCAGCCACTTACTTGTCGACGAGTAATTATGAATGTTAATGCATCGTTGGTTAACGCACAGATAGCAATAGTTAGCACCTTAATAATCTATTCAACAATTCTGAAAGTTATTCCAACGCTACAATTTAAATACAGCAATTGTATTTTGGGGTTGTTGAAAATATGGATTAATTATGTGGTTCGTAAAGACCAATTTACCGATCTGGTGGATAATGGTTTTCACCGAGGTTAAACGACATAAATAGGCTAATTTATGTCCCTTTCATTCGACAATATGAGCCATTCGTTAATCAACATTGGGTTGGTTGACAATTTGTAAAGCTGACTAAGATTTACCTTGTCACTTAACGTTAGGAGCCCTAATGACACAGCAATCCGACATCCTGTTCGCCCCATACACGCTTGGAGATCTGACACTCAAAAATCGTGTTTTGATGGCACCGCTAACCCGCTCTAGAGCCACGCAACCCGGCGATGTGCCCAACGACATGAACGTGGAATATTATCGCCAGCGTGCCAGCGCTGGACTCATCATTTCAGAAGCAACGCAGGTCTCACCACAAGGCAAGGGTTATGCTTTTACTCCGGGCATTCACTCTGAAGCGCAGATAGATGGCTGGCGTCGTGTAACCGATGCAGTACATGACGAGGGGGGACTCATCATCCTTCAGTTGTGGCATGTCGGACGGATCTCACACCCAGATCTGCAGCCCAATGGAGAAACACCCGTTGCGCCATCAGCCATCAAGCCGGAAGGCGCTCAAACATACATCAGCGCGGATTCCGGCATGGTCGATATTCCAACGCCGCGAGCGCTTGCAATCGAAGAAATGTCCGATATTGTAAACCAGTTCCGCCTGGGTGCTGAGAATGCCAAGCGCGCCGGCTTTGATGGTGTTGAAGTTCATGCCGCTAACGGTTATCTACTGGACCAGTTCCTGAGAAGTTCTAGTAACCATCGTGATGATGCCTATGGCGGCTCCATATACAATCGCCTGCGTCTACCGCTGGAAGTGGTCGAAGCGGTAGTAGACGTATGGGGAAAAGAGCGCGTCGGTATCAGGGTCAGTCCCACCGGCAGTTTCAATGCAATTAAAGATGATGATCCGGCAGCAACCTTCGGTGCTTTCGCCAAAGCCCTGGATGGCACTGGCATTGCTTTTATAGAGGTGGTAGAGGATTCCTTCCAAGGCAATCATGAAAAAGGTCGTCCCGAGTCGGTGATTCAGGCCATTCAAAAAGGATTTTCGCGCACCTATATTAGCAACGGCGCTTATACTGCAGACGAAGCACGTGAACGCATTGCCGCTGGTAAGACTAATTTAGTGACCTTTGGTCGCCCTTTCATCGCCAACCCCGATCTGCCGGAACGCTTTCGTATTGGAGCCCCACTCAACGATTGGGATGATAGTACCTTCTATGGTGGCGATGAGCAGGGTTATACCGATTATCCAAGCCTTGCCGACCAGCATGCTTAACATGCGTATTTATCATGTGGGCTTCCTACAATTTAAAGGACACTTTTCATAAGCATGTTTTAACATTAAAGGAAGTAGCAATTTCTACTCACTAAGATATTGAAGTCTGTGCCTTTGTCGAACTGGCAACTTCTTTATTTGCCAGGTGTATTGTTATCAACACATGCCATAGCATCAGGCAGGTGCCGGAGAAGAAAATAAAACCACCGATTGCTCTCATCGCATAGTAGGGATGCATCTGAACAACTGACTCAACAAAGGTATAGGCGAGATTTGCATGATCGTCATACGCTCGCCACATCAGTCCTTGCATGATGCCGGAAATCCACATAGCCGTGATGTAAATTGCCGTGCCAATCGTTGCCATCCAAAAATGTATGTTAATGAGGCGAACAGAATACATTTTGGTATTCCATAACTTTTCCACCATATGGTAAATAGCACCGATGGAGATCATCGCAACCCAGCCCAATGCACCGGCATGAACATGACCAATCGTCCAGTCCGTGTAATGGGATAAAGCATTGACTGTTTTAGAGGACATGATTGGACCCTCGAAGGTCGACATCGCATAGAAGGCCAGCGAAACAATCAGGAAACGTAGAATATAGTCAGTTCTTAATTTATCCCAGGCACCTTGTAGCGTTAACAGCCCATTTATAGCGCCACCCCAGGATGGAATAATCATCGCCAGTGAAATAGCCGCCCCCAGTGAGCCTGTCCAATCTGGTAAAGCAGTATATTGAAGGTGATGAGCGCCCAACCAGACATACCCGAAAACCAGTGCCCAGAAGTGGATGACGGATAAGCGGTATGAGTAAACCGGACGATTTGCTTGTTTAGGCACGAAGTAATACATGATGCCAAGAAATCCGGCGGTCAGAATAAAGCCGGCCGCGTTGTGCCCCCACCACCACTGGATCATCGCATCCTGAACGCCAGCAAAAATTGAGTATGATTTCCACAAGCTGACGGGTATTGATAAATTATTGATGATATACAAATACGTAATCATCACCATCATGGATAAAAAGAACCAATTAGCAACGTAGATATGTTTCACTTTGCGAATATGCAAAGTCATGAGGAACAGATACATGTAAGTGACCCAAACTAAAGCCAGCAGAATATCTATTGGCCATTCAAGTTCTGCATATTCTTTTGATTGAGTAAGCCCCAGAGGCAACGTGATGAAAGCACCGATCATCACCAGATTCCAGCCCCAAAAAGTAAACCAGGCCAATTTGTCGCTCCAAAGACGAACCCCACAGGTACGTTGAACTACATAGTAAGAAGCCGCAAACAAGGTTGAACACGCAAACCCAAAAATCACGGTATTAGTATGCAAGGGGCGAAGACGACCGAAGCTTATATATTGATTATCGAAATTTAAAACCGGCCAGGCCAGTTGCGAAGCAATCAGTACCCCAATCCCCGTTCCCAGTACGAAATAAACGCAGGCCATGACGGTAAACCACTTCACGATCTCAAAACTATATTCCTGTTGTTTCGCTTGCATCGTACAACATCCTTTTTTAGCTCAACCATGGCACCATTGAAGCTTGTTAACAAGCTTCTTCGTTCTCACCCGCATTAGCAAAAGCTAATGAATGGCCACTGGCTAACTTAGCTATGCTCGTGGATGGTGGTTTCTAACCACTCACGGTGCCGGCGTTCATCTGCAAGATTGTTATCCAGCGTTGATTTAATCTCAGGCGGATAGTTTTTTGCAGCTTCATGCTCGTACTTTTTATTGGTAACTTCTTCATTGATACGCATGGCTTTCAGAATGGCGTCGTCACCGCCTAATTCAGCAATTGCCACCTTGCCTGTGGTAAGCACCTTCATCATATCAGGACCATGGGCAGGTTCTCCGCCTGCTTCTCTGACGTGCTGGCTTAAGTTGCCAATATGGTTTTGATGGTCTTTTAAAAACTCGCTTAGCTTATTCTTCAGACCTTGTTCTTCCAGTTTTTTAATTGCGGACTTGTAAGCTGCTATTGCGTCATAATCAAGCTCGATTAAATCATTAAGTTCACTGATTATCTCATCTGAATTTAATACGTCATTCATGGTTAATGCCTCATAGTTGTGAGTAAAAACTTGAGCTTCTTGCTTACGCAAGGCGTTTTTGCATTATCCAAAATGTTATTTATTTGAGACTGTGCGGTTGCGTACCATGCAGAATAAGCGTTTCCAAGTAAGGCTTTTATGAAGTCACAGGCGTAACTGATATTGGATAGCGCTGGTTTGGAGGTGGGATTAGGTCATTTATTACATGTCGCAGAAAATGCTGATTTATCTGCGACAGGCGTGCATTGAATACCAAAAGATTTATCGACAACGTGTCTGTACGGCAGATGTCGTTAGTTCAGAGCATCAATTCGTATTAAATGAAATTGATTTCAACTATCAAATGAAGTCCGAAAACGGGCAGTCAGTTCTTTCATTGAGTTAGCCTCTCTTTTTAACGCGAAACTAATCTCTCTGCTGCCGACAACATTTTCACTGACTGTTGCCGCATGGGCATCCAGCGTAGCGAACCGGGATCCCACACGATCAATCTCTTCACGTTGTAACGTCAGTGCTTCATTAATGGTGTTACTGCGCTGCTCCAGATCAGCAAACCAGCGGTTCATTGTTACAAGCTGACCCTTGAGGTCTTCCAGCATCTCTCGATTATCACTACCCGCCTGCGTCATCTCTGCGATTAATTTCTCTACGCTTTTTACGCCTGTTATCAAACTGGCAACCCACTGACGGATTTGCCCGGTAGAGTCAGTTGTGCGTTTCGATAAAGTCCGTACCTCATCTGCCACCACAGCGAATCCCCGGCCATGTTCTCCTGCCCTGGCTGCTTCAATCGCAGCATTTAAAGCCAACAGATTAGTCTGCTCGGCTATTTCGGCGATAACACTGATTACCTTTTCAATATTGGCGGCCGATTCTGTTAATTCATGTATTGATACAGAGACCCTTCCAATGACTTCAACAGTATTATCTGCTGCCGTTTCAGTCTTTTTAAGACCTGATTGAATAACAGCGTTTGCCGTGACGGCCGATCGTACAGTTTCAGCAGATTCCCGAGTCGAGCTTTCAATCGTCAAAGCCTGATCAGTCATTGCTCTCATCGAATCGTTAACCTCCTGAATTTGCAAATAGGTCATTCGGGATGCTGATTCCAACTCTCGTGCCTGACTATCGAGGTGATCAGATCGATCGTTAACACTGTTAGATGCCGATCTGATATCGCCAATAAAGCCTTCAAATCGGCTAACCAAACTTATCAACGCAGTCGCGACCCCGGCCACTTCGTCTGAGCCTTTCAGGTCTGGTGGATTAGCCAGATCGGAGTTTTTGTCCATTGTCTGAATATCCCGTTCGATACGCTGTAAACGGAAAATGACCGTCTTTCGTAGCCACAGTGTCATCAGAATAATGACCATCAAAAAGCTGACAAAACCAATGATTAATGAAATCTGTTGGCGCGCTAAATAATCTAAAAGTTCGCTGGATTCATGGTCGATAAGGTCACGGCTGGCATCATTGCGTGCATTAATACTGTCAAGCATTGGCGACAGGGCAGGAAACAATGAGAAGTCTACGGTTTTGCCTGATTCGTAATAGCTCTTTTCGGCGACTCCGAGGCCGAACGCTTCCATATAGGCCGTTACTGCCGCAAAAATGGCTTCGTTTTCACTGGCCCAGATACTCAGTTGTTTATTGTTCTGAATCGCATTCCAATTAGCTGGAATCGAATCTGATAGTGCCGCAAATTCCGAATCAATTTCATCCCATAGCAGCAGCTGTGCTTTGGTCTTATATGATAGATCCTGCAAACGACGAAGATCTTGCTCCAGATCATTCAATAGCCAGGATTCGGTCAGACTATTTTGTATCAGATTTTCAGCAACGTTCTCTGCTTTGCTGATTATCGATGAGGCCAAAACTGTCAGCGCTGATAATGCAAAGACTGAGAGAAAAGAATAAAAAAGAATTCTGCTACGAACGGTTTTGAGCATACACCACCACACTTATGAGCTGTGTCATGATGCAATGTTTTTATGACAGTTTTGTTAAAACAACCGGGACATCGTTACCCTTCTATTACTAAGTTTTGTTCAATATCAATTTAAGGTGAATCAACAGCGAATTAAAAAGTAACATGCCATTGATATATATACTCTTTAAGCTGATGGAAAATTAATGAAAATGTTTATATCACTGGCTTTTTGCTGTTTTTTTCACAAGCCATAGTAGTCAGACACTGATAATTCGAACTCGGTTAAACGGTTCATTTTATTGACGACTTAGCAAGACAGGAACCTAGCCTTAAACTGTCGTTTTAGGGAAAACATTTAAAGTACCGATATATCCCGGAAGCCGTTTTATTTACTGATCACTACTCAGTTTCTTCCAGTGTAATAACTTTATCATTGAATGAAACAAACCCATCAAGGCTTTTCAGATAGGCGGGTGGATGTTCTATTTGTATTTGCCCTTTGTCACTGAGAATATCCAGAGCCGAAGCCAATACGACTTTATCATCGTTTGAAGCCGGGTCGAAGTTTTTCAGTTGGACAATAATCCGGCTGATCTTCAACGCCCGCTTTTCGCTGTTTTTGAGGATCTCGACTACTTGTTGAGCAAGTTCATTAACCATCTTTTTACCTCATAGATCTGGTATGGCTTACAATTTTATTGGCAATTTCATCATGATTAAGCAATTTGACGCCATTAAGAATATTCAGCTTTACCAATTTGTTTTTATATAAACGAAGTGACTGGGGCAGACTCCATAAGCTTTGCCGTTATTTGCTTACGGTTTTTAACCGAAGGCTCCCGGAGCTCGACTGTCATATCTTATCCTGCGTCCGAAGCTCAAAGTCATCTTTATTATGACGTTCATATAACTGCTCTGATGGTTCCCCCCAGGTACGATTGACCATTAGTCCTCGTCTGACTGCTGGGCGCGCTGCGATGCTTTTTGCCCAGCGCTGAACATGAGGATATTCATCGACGGCCAAAAAGGTAGCAGCGTCATAGAGACGTCCTTCCACCAAAGCACCATACCAGGGGTAGATGGCAATATCCGCAATACTGTAATCATCACCGGCTATATAGTCTCGTTCGGACAGAACATGATTCAGTACATCCAACTGACGCTTGGTTTCCATCGTATATCGATCTATGGGGTATTTCAGTTTCTCTGGCGCATAAGCGTAAAAATGGCCGAAACCACCGCCGACAAAGGGGGTTGCACCTTGCTGCCAGAATAACCAATTGAGCGTTTCAGTCCGTTTGGCGTGCTCATGCGGTAGAAAGGCATCAAACTTCTCTGCCAGATAAAGCAAGATGGCCCCGGTTTCAAATACCTTTACTGGTGTTTTACCGTGGTAATCAACCATTGCCGGTATTTTGGAATTGGGATTGATCGAAACAAAACCGCTGGAAAATTGATCGCCCTCCCCAATTTGAATCAGCCATGCATCATAATTAGCGTCTTCATAACCGCTCTCCAGCAACTCCTCCAGCATGACAGTCACCTTAACGCCATTGGGCGTTGCCATGGAATACAGCTGCAATGGGTGTGTTCCGACTGGCAATTCTTTGTAATGCGTTGGGCCGCTCACAGGGCGATTGATGTTTGAAAATGCTTCTTCACCCTCGCTTTCCCATTGCCACACCCGCGGTGGCTGATAATCTTTCTTGTCGGTCATTATCTTCTCCCTTACTCAAACAAAGTTCGATAACCTTAAGGCCGCGTTCTAAGAGCCCATCAGGATATCCCCGGCCCAGATAAATTTTAAATGGCTATATTTAACAGCTGGATACTCAGGGCTTATATTCATACCTGTCCGTCACACAATCGTTTTTAGTGAATCTATAATTACTGGTTGATGCTGTTTGTGTTTTTGAAGTGAATAAATCTTTTCGTCAGCAGATTTGGTGAAATGATTATGAGTGATGCACTGTTTCCATTGCTGTCAGATAATCAATGACACATTCTTTATTCATATCTATCAGTCAATGTTGATCTTTGGCGTTTTTGGCTATTTCTTTAAGGGTGCGGTTGGTTTTTACGGAGTTGGGCTCAGTACTTGTAGGGTTTCGTCGGGCATCGGCCTTGTCGTCGCGCATCTTGATAATCAACCAATGGGGCTTTTTTTGTTTTCCAATACGCTTGATAGCGTAACCCCCTTGCAGCTTTTCTCCTTCCAGCCAAACCTCAAGAAGTCCGTTTTTGAGACTGTCTGTCATGCTCTCGTTATCGTTATCTTTTTCTGCCCGCATATTGGTGTATTGCCCTCGATCCCAGACCATCACGGTACCGCCACCGTATTCCTCCTCGGGGATGGTCCCTTCAAAGTCGGCATAATCCAGTGGATGATCCTCAGTTTGAATACCCAGGCGTTTATCAGCGGGATCGGTCGATAAGCCTTTGGGGACGGCCCAGGAAACCAGGACCCCGTCGATTTCGAGACGAAAATCGTAATGAAGAGAAGAGGCATCATGCTTTTGAATAACAAACTGCCTGCCCGATTGTTTGGTCGGTTTCCCCTCCGGCTCTTCGGTTTTCCGGAAATCACGCTTGCCACGATAGGCTGAAAGTTTATCGTTCATAACGGTAACCTTTTTTGCTCCAGTAACGGCCTTTTATTGAACCTAACTTATAAAAAATTGTTTTTCAACATGAAGTGACGATATGGTTTCAAGGTTAAGCAATCACTGAAAAGTTTGAAAATCGTTACTGGAATGTCGCATTTATATCTGAAAAATTCGTAGCGATTCAGCTTTCGCTAGGCCATCTGTTGATTTGCATGTAAATTGGCTGGAATATAAAAACCAGACAATTTTTAATGGCAAATTAATGAAACAGATTTTATTGCTGGCTTTGATGATGGCTTTAACCCATTTCGCAATGGCTGAAACGCAATGCGCGGATGCGAATAGTGAACTATGTGTTGTTGTGAAGAGCACTGAGCTCGAGTGCCATAATTCCACTGTCAGCGGTTATTTAAGTCACTGCATTGCCAATGTGACTTATGACGTTTTTAACAACGCCAAGAGTGCTGTTGAAGCTAAAGCCAGTTGCAAAGTTGAGATTAATTATCTGAAAAGCGTTATGGGCATCAGAGATACCGGCCGGCAGCAAAACAGTCAAATCCATCACTTACCGGCCGATAGCAGCAACCGCTTTACTATGCCCTTTGAATTTAACTTCTCAACACAAATCGAAGCGAATAATGCTGAAATTAAAGCAGTAAATTGCCGCATTGATTCAACACTGACATCACGCTAACCGCCTATCATCATGCTGAATTTTGAGCCGCAAAGGTTTCAGGGTATCCTTTGTGGCATCGATTATGACCTGTAACAAGGAACTTCACGCGAATGAAAAAATATCTCTGGCTGCTAGCCATAATCTTGCCTGCTTTGCTATCTGCCTGCAGCAGTAATGATGAGTTTGAAGGCAGATATATCGCGCCTGACGGTTTGACCAGTTATCAATTCTTGCCCGAAGGTAAGGTCAATATTAATAAAGGTGGTGAGGATATCGGCACCGCCCAATACCGCTATGACAGCGATGAGCAAACTATCACCATAGTTGGTGCTGATGACTTGCCTGCCAATATTTTAACTGTCAATGCTAGAGGCAATCTGGAAGCAGGTGATATCACGCTGACGCGTGGCGTTGATTACGGTATGTTGGCTGATTCCACTTGGATTGGACAGCAAGACGAATTTGTTTTTGCATTAAGCTTTTCTGAGGCTGACGAAGGCATGGCGACCGTTTCTGAACTGGTGACCTATTACGAAGATGAAAAAGCTTATCTGTCACAGATTGATGAAAGTATTACCCGCCTCAGCGGCAATATGCTGTTTGTTGATATGACCCAGTATGAAGTCTCTGAAGTATCAGACGATAGCTTCAAAATCAGTATTGGTGGCAACAGTATGGTCCTGGAAAAACAGCCTAAAGGCTCAAAAATAGAGTACCTTGAAGGTTATCAGTCGATTGATGAAGAGTCGTGAATGCTGCTCTGTATGTAATGACAGATGATGATGCCTTTGTTAGACCATATTACTTGTAGCCGGCATTGTCAGTTTAAATTTCCCAAACCAAACTGAAAGAAGATCCACGAAAAATGATCTCACCTAGTATCCCTCAAGACGAAAAACAAAGGATGGAAAAGCTCCGGGCGCTGAAGCTGCTTGATTCAGCGCCTGAAGAACGCTTTGACCGACTGACCCGCATGGCGAAACGTATGTTTGGCGTTGATATTTCGGTATTAAGCCTGATTGATGATGGCCGGCAATGGTTTAAATCAAAATCATCAGAAATGGAGCTTCCAGATGAAACCTCGCGGGAAGTATCCTTTTGCGGCCACGCTATTTTAGGCAATGATGTGTTTGTCGTCGAAGATGCGATGGATGATCATCGGTTTAAAGATAATCCACTGGTCACCGAGGATCCGAGTATCCGTTTTTATGCCGGCTATCCATTAAGAGTTAACAACGGCAGCGCCCTGGGTACACTTTGTATCATCGATACTGCACCCCGTGCATTTGACGAGGATGACTCGCAATTATTAAAAGATCTGGGTGTAATGGCCGAGCAAGAAATCGCCGCGTTACAGTTGGCGACTCTTGATGAGCTGACATTAATCTCCAATCGCCGGGGCTTTACCAGCCTTGCCAAGCACAGTATCAATATTTGCCGTCGCAAAGGCTTATCCGCGTCGACTTTGTTATTCGATTTGAATAAATTCAAACTGATTAATGATACTTTCGGACATGCAGAAGGAGATCGTGCTCTGGTCATTTTTGCCAATACCATGCGTGAAGTCTTCCGTGAATCCGACGTATTTGGCCGTATTGGTGGTGATGAGTTTGCCGTGTTGATGATGGACGTTGATATCGAAAATACCGAGCGCGTCATCCAGCGTTTTGAAGATGAAATGACAGCCTATAATAAAGAAGCTAAACGGGGTTATGACATTGAATTCAGTGTCGGCTATGTAAATACTCTAATTACTGACAAAGTTGATATCGATACGCTTTTAGCCGAAGCCGATAAAAATATGTATGCCGAAAAAGGTACAAAAGTTAGATGACAATGCGATGTCAGGCTTAAATTAATTTGCAGACATAGATAACAAAGGTGGATAGAAATGGACTTCACACCAATCTTTCAAGCGCTATTACCGCTGTGGTATTTGATTCCGCTTTTTATTTTTGTCGTTGTTGTTAAATCCGCCTGGTTTAAAGGCATTTGTGGTGAGTTCATCATCAATGTGTTTGCAAGGTGGAAACTGGATAACGATGTTTATCATTTAATCAAAAACGTGACCCTGTCGACTGAAGATGGCACAACGCAAATCGATCACATCATTGTCTCTGTCTATGGTGTTTTTGTTGTTGAAACCAAAAATCTCAGAGGCTGGATTTATGGTTCACCACAGCAGAAGATGTGGACACAAAAAATCTTCAGAAACACTTATCGCTTTCAAAACCCGCTGCATCAAAATTACAAACACAGCAAAACCCTGCAAGCACTGTTAAATCTTGAAGATCAGCAGGTTCATTCTGTGGTGGTGTTTATCGGTGACAGTACTTTTAAAACACCAGTACCCGAAAATGTGACCTTCGGTATGGGCTATATCCGTTACATTCAATCGATGACCGAAACGGTACTTAGTCCCCAACAAGTAGTGGAAATTACCGATGCAATTGAAAACGGACGGCTTAAAAGATCTTTGAAAACCAACCGGGAACATAAGCAGTATGTTCAACAGATTATTACCAACAAAGATAATTCGCAGCTATGTCCAAAATGTGGCAGCGAAATGCTGCTCAGAGAGACGAAAAAAGGCGACAACGCAGGCAAGCAGTTCTGGGGTTGCTCGGCTTTTCCAAAATGCCGGACCATCAGAAATATTAATCAATCAATGACGCAGTGAATGACGCCAATTTTTCAGTGACTGGTTATTCATCCTCAGTGAACGCAGAACGATGAAAATCTGCAGCTTCCGCCACCTCTTTAACTCCACTGGGTACTAATTGCGGTATATCGCCGCCAGCCAATACTTCCAACACGGCGTGAACACCATGAGCAAGCGAGGTGAGGTTATAACCACCCTCCAGTACCAATACTAAACGACCACTACAGTGTTTATCTGCAATATCCTGAACAATACGCGTAATCACTTTAAAGCCGTCATAACTGAGATTCATCGCCATATCATTGCGATGCGGATCAAAGCCTGCCGAGACCAGCACCAAATCAGGTTTAAAATGTTCGGCGGCCGGTATCAGTATTTCCCGAAAGGCTTTCTCAAACGCAATGTCACCAGCTGTTTCCGGCAATGGAACATTAATGGTGTAGCCTTCTCCCATACCGGCGCCGACTTCATTCAAATTGCCGGAGCCGGGATAAAACGGCGCAGCACAATGGGTATCAAAGAAAAGTACATCCGGGTCAGCCCAAAAAATATCCTGTGTACCGTTACCATGATGTGCATCCCAGTCAACGATCAAAATACGCTCGCAGCCAAGTTTGGTCTGCGCATGGGCGGCGGCCACCGCCACGTTATTTATCAGACAAAAGCCTCTTGCCCGAACGGGTTCGGCATGATGACCCGGTGGTCTTATCAGGGCGAATGCACTTTGTGATTCACCTTTTACAACGCTTTCAACGGCTGCTATGGCATTGCCCGCCGCAGCAGTCACCGCTTTGATACTGTCTGGTGACACGGCAGTGGTATCACTATCCAGCCAGGCACGTTCACCTTCCATAGAAAATATGTGATCCAGATAGGCTGTGGTATGCACCCGGCTTAACTGTTCGTAGGTAGCCGAGGGACCAGATTTAATATTCACACCCGGTACAGGATTCTCTGCCAGATGCCTGGTAATCGCAGATAAACGTCCGGGGTGCTCTGGGTAGCTCCATTTAAAATCCAGTCCTTGCAGGATGTGTCTGACACGCTTCTCCACCCGGCTGGGCACAAAGGGCATATCCACTTCCGGATTGTGGCCGAGCATTACGTCGTCAGTAAATACCGTTACGGTGCGATCACCTATCACTTAGTCCCCGCTTTGGCTTTTGAAGCCGTTTTTTCCAGTCATTATGGCCGTTTTGCCAGTACCTGTTGCACGGTTTGGGTAAAAGCAGCCGCGCGAACCCCGGTGGGTTTAAATCCAAGTCGCGTCCAGACCGCTTCTGCCTCTTTGTTGGAAAGCGCGTATTCCAGAATCAGCTCATGAACATCGTGATTTTCTGCGAATTCAACCAACTCATGAATAATCTTTCTGAAAATGCCCTGATTTCTGTAATCCGGCTCTACCCAAACATCATCAATGAATGCGGACTTGGATTCTGTCTCTTCAGCCTGCTCCCAAATGCCCTGATTACGTGAAATATATAAATAGCCCATGCCAACAGGAATATCATCAGATGCTGCTGCCACAATAATGAGTTTATCCGGGTCCGCCAGCGAAGCGCGCATAACATTCATCAGTCTGCTACGTTCATTTTTTTTAAGTTTAAGTGTTGGCGCCCCGGCAACATGCAGTGCCAGTTTAGCTAAAAAATCGACCAGCACAGGCAGATCGGCTTCCACCGCTTTGCGGATAAAAAAATTATCGGTATTGTCCTGCTGGATGGCCATCTGGACACTCCGTTTTATCAAACTTGCGTTAGTAGCTTTTGCTTGCCAATAAACAAAAGACCATTCCAAGTAATAAATTGCTGCTCAAACAATCAGCTTAACTGCTGTAAGCACCCTCAAACATACTGTGCCACCAGTTCATGATTCCGGCAACCAGGTATGCTTGCTGAGCTGACGTAATCAGTTACATTACAAATTCTCAGGCATCGACGACCATTCATGTGACTTCTGAGTCGTTGTACAATGACCGCCATTATTTTTTTGCAACTAAAAAGAGCCCATCATGAAAATCCAAAGCCATTTTGTTGATCTGGATACACCCACCGGTGTCATGCGTACCTATATTCACCGTCCGGTAGGTGATGGCAGCTATCCGGTAATTTTGTTTTATTCAGAAATTTTTCAGCAGACCGGTCCGATTGAACGTGCTGCCCGCTTTATGGCAAGTCATGGTTATGCGGTAATGGTGCCGGAAGTCTTTCATGAACTGAATCCGATTGGCACCGTGCTGGGCTATGATGATGCCGGTCGTGAAAAAGGCAATAACGACAAAATGACTAAAGATGTGCAGGGCTATGATTCTGATAATGCAGCCGCGATCAAATATGCGCAGCAACAGGATTGGTGCAACGGCCACTTTGGTGCAATGGGCTATTGCATTGGTGGTCATCTGGCTTTTCGCGCCGCGTTACAGCCTGA
>CAYYRO010000044.1:0-16766 GCA_964474075.1 uncultured Methylophaga sp. | reverse complement strand
TATTGAATCACTGGGTGACGAGGCCGATAGTTTAAAAGCTGTTTATCAGGCGTTGGATGAAGCCTACGATTATGGCGTTATCCGCTGCGTCAGGGCATCAATCTATTAATAATCAGCAGCACATTAGCGCTGTTCTGATTGCAGCCGCTGAATCTCTTTGATCAATACGTCTGATTCATCCGTTATTGCAGCAAACTTACGCAGATCACCACTACGTTGAGCAAGCATGGCTTGTTCTTGTTTCTGGGCGAGCTGCTTTTTCAGTTTTTTGACGGGATCTGACTTAAACAGTGAAAACATGCGTTGCTTCTCCTTTTAATCATGCTAGTCAGAGAAGCTCAGGCCTTTAAAGTTCACCCGTTAGGTAGCGAATAATCGTAATTAACGGTCAGCGGCGCATGATCGTAGAAACTTTCAATCGCAGCGTCTCTTTTTATAGGTTACTTGCTACCACGGCATTATTTTGTGGTCTTAATGAAGCACTACGTTTATTTGCGCTGAATCACACAATTATTGCGGCCACTGGTTTTGGCTGCATAGAGTGCCTTATCGGCCCGATTAAAAACATCGTCAATATTATCATCGCCTTCAAACATTGCCAGACCGGCAGACGCGGTAATCGCCACTGGAATATCCTGATAATGAAAGCGGGTTTTTTCGACAATCTGACGGACTTTATTGGTCAAAACCAGTGCATTATCCAGATCCGTTTCGGGAAATAATCCGACGAATTCTTCTCCACCAAATCGTGCGATAAAATCCGCTTTTCTGACCGCTTTGCTGAATATCTGCGCGATAGTTTTCAAAACCACATCGCCGGCGCTATGCCCAAACCGATCGTTTACATTTTTAAAGTCATCAACATCCCATACCACCATGGTCAATGGTTTTTGATAACGCTGCCAACGGACAAATTCTCTTTCAAGCACTTCATTGAGTGCCTGTCTGTTCCAGATCCCGGTCAAGGCATCTTTTGAGGCCCGCTCTTGCGCTTTTTTTGTCGCTTTGCGTAGGGTTTCAGCTTCTTGCTCCATTGTCTGAAGCCGCTGATTAAGTTGTCTGATTTGTTCCTGCGCCCATACGGAACGTTCGACATCGGTTTGATGGGCATAGCTAATATGCTGGTTGAGATTATCAAGCCGTGAGCTGACTGTTTGCCTTAACTGAGTCAGCTCAGTGGCATCTTCAACATCCAGCCGCAGGTCGTTCATTTCTTTTTTGACTTCATCGCCAATCTGGCGTCGCTGTGTGGAGGCGTTGACTTCGTCTTGTTCAAATTCATTCAGATGTTGATCTATTAACGACAGCTTTTCGGTCAGATCGATGAGGAATGCCTGGTATTCTCTCTTTTCCTTAATTACCGCGGCACCAAGTTCACTAACCAGACTGGCAATCTCATTAATGACCCCGGGTAACTCGTCCGGGTCAATCCCACGCTGGATTTTATCTCTAATTTTTGTGGATTGTTGGTTGAATTCACGAGGTAGCGATAACTGTTCCAGTAAGGTGATAAGTATCTCAGGGGAAGAGTAGGCAGCACCTGCCAATTTGTCAGATGGAAGCGACTCCGGCTGGTTTTCTATCCGATTTAAATCCCTTTGCTGTCCCGAGCCGAACAGTCTGGTGAAAATTCCCTGGGGCGCTTGACCTTTATCATTCAAAAAGCCTTGCTGTATCAGATTAGATAGTTGTTCGATGATTTCCGGAAGCGATTTTTCATCTGCTTTTCGCGCTTTTTTACTGAGCGCTAACGCGGTTTTTTCCTGCTCTTTTGGCCAGCTAATTTGCTCAATCAGCTCGACCAGACTCTTGCCAACACCCGGTTTATTCTCAGTCTTTTGATCCATTTGACTGATAGCGCGCTCCAACGCCTTCAGCACCTCTTCAACCTGAATCGGACTTCGGCTGTTGCTACGCAGTAAGCTGCGGAGTGTTGACAGATGCTTATCCAGAACCGGATCAAGACCCTGTGAGATCAATGCAAGGCGACTCAAACTCCGTTCCAGCAGATGATCATAGTCTTGCTGTTTTTGAAGAGACTCGGAGACTTTAAAAAATTTCTCCTTCCATTCTTCAACTTTGGGGTTCTGCTGTGCCATCGACCTGTCCTAGTCTTGCTATAAATGGACCCACAGCCACATTATGTTTAAATATTCCCACGCTGAGAAGTGATATTTTGTCCGGACAGGTCCTGGCTCATTGCATCAGCTATTCGGCAACTCATAATCGTAATCAACGGTCAGCGGCGCATGATCCGAAAAGCGCTCATCACGGTAAATATCGGTGGCTTTAACCTTGCCTTTAAGATTCGGGCTGAGAATGTGGTAATCAATACGCCACCCGGTATTATTGGCCCAGGCCTGTCCACGATTAGACCACCATGTGTACTCATGCTCGGCTTGTGGCAATTCACGAAAAGCATCGACAAACTGCAGGTCATAAAACAGTTTATCGAGCCAGGCACGTTCTTCTGGCAGGAAGCCAGAGTTTTTCTGATTACCTTTCCAGTTGCGGATATCTTCATTTTTATGGGCGATATTCCAGTCACCGCAGACAATAAACTCACGGCCGGCATCTAATATCTGCTGCAAACGCGCTTCGATAAATGCCATACAACGGTATTTCACTTCCTGACGGACATCACCGGAGGTGCCGGATGGTAAATACAATGAGACTACGCTTAGCTTGCCAAATTGGGCTTCGATATAACGACCTTCGTTATCAAACTCGTCATTGCCCATGCCGACAATGACCGCATCAGGCTTTTTCCGGCAATATAAAGCGACACCGCTGTAACCTGGCTTTTGCGCATCATGGTAATAACAGTGATAACCTTCGGGGTGAAATTGCGGATCGCTGAGCTGATGGACCTGCGCTTTGGTTTCCTGAATACAGACGACATCAGCATTTTGCTTGTCTAGCCAGTCGTAAAAACCCTTGCGCGCTGCGGCGCGGATACCATTAACATTCACTGTGATGATCCGCATCAGTCTCTATCCCCAAAAATTTGCCAATGATACCATTTACAAATAGGTTAAAAATCAGGATAATGCCCGGTTCATAAACAAACAGCTGATTTTTAGGAGAAGCACTTTGGCAAACTCAGCACAAGCAAAAAAACGCGCTCGTCAAGCGGAGAAACACCGCCAGCTGAATGCTAGTCAGCGTTCTGCTATGCGTACCACCATTAAAGCCATCAGAAAAGCGATTATCGCTGGTGACAAACCGCAAGCTACTGCTGCTTTCCAAGCTGCTGTGCCTGTTCTGGATCGGATGGCACGTAAAGGCCTGATTCACAAAAATACTGCTGCACGTGGCAAAAGCCGTTTGAATAACGCCGTTCGCGCGATGTAATTTAAACAAACGTGTTGCAAAGAAAACCGGCTTTCGCCGGTTTTTTTATGTCTGCTATTTACCCTGTAACGACCAGATTATCGCGGTGGATCAACTCAGGCTCATCAATATAACCCAGTAATGCTTCTATCGCCTGGCTGGGCTGGCCCATAATTTTTAACGCTTCCGGTGCGTTGTAATTGACCAGACCCCGGGCAACTTCACGTCCCTGTAAATCACAGCATATGACCAATTCGCCACGCGAAAATTGACCCTGCACGGCACGCACACCCACCGGCAATAAGCTTTTACCCTGCTTGCTAATCACATTCACCGCGCCATCATCGAGCATGATGCGGCCTTTAGGATTCAAATGACCAACCAGCCATTGCTGTCGGGCTTTTATCGGTTTGATATCCGGCCACAGCAGGGTACCCACTCCGTTACCAGCCGCCAGATGCCGTAAATTATCGGGTTGCTTGCCCGATAAAATCACCGTCGTGGCACCTGAGCGTGCCGCGCGACGTGCTGCTAATAATTTGGTCGCCATGCCACCACGGCCCAATTCGCCTTTGCTGTCACCGGCCATCTGATCCAGATTTGGATTACTGGCTGCTGAAGCTGCCAGCATTCGGGCATCAGGATTTATCCGGGGATCACTGTCAAAAAAACCATCCTGATCTGTGAGAATCACCAAAACATCGGCTTCAATCAGATTGGCGGTCATCGCCGCCAGGGTGTCATTATCACCAAAGCGGATTTCTTCGGTGGCAATGGTATCGTTTTCATTAACGACCGGCAGTACACCCATTTCCAGCAATGTTTGCAGCGCGCTGCGGGCATTTAAATGCCGGCCACGATCCGATAAATCGGAATGAGTAAGCAAAATCTGAGCAGTATGTATGCCGTAATACTGGCAAGCGGTGGCATAGGCATGGATCAAATTCATCTGACCGACACTGGCCGCTGCCTGCAATTGATTCAGGGCATGCGGCCGTTTGCGCCAGCCCAGTTGTTGCATACCGGCAGCGACTGAGCCTGAGGTGACCAGTACAATTTCTTTACCCTGACGGCGTAATTCGGCAATTTCGCCACTTAACCAGCGAATCCGGTCAATATCCAGCCCTTCACCGGGTTTGGTGAGTAAGGCGCTACCAATTTTAATGACCCAGCGACGGGTCGACACCAATTGTTGATGCGGGTTTTCCAAGCTTAGTCCTCAGCTTCAATATCCTCTGGTTCGGCGGCTTTTCGCTGCGATTCCAGAAATTCCATGACATCGTCACACAAAGTGGCACAACCTTCACCACTTTTGCCACTGACCCGGTAAACCGGGCCTTGCCAGTTTAAGCGGCTCAGCACTTCCTGACACAATTCTTCGCGAATATCTTCAGGCACCAAATCCATTTTATTAAGGACCAGCCACTGGGGCTGTTTACCCAAGGCATCACTGTAGCGTTTTAACTCATTGTTGATGATATTAACGCTGTTGACCGGATCCTGTTTAACATCAACCGGCGCCATATCCACCAGATGCAATAATAACCGGGTACGCGTTAAATGCCGTAAAAACTGAATACCAAGGCCAGCTCCTTCAGAAGCGCCCTCGACCAATCCCGGGATATCGGCAATGACAAAACTACGCACATCTTTTAGCGTGACGACGCCGAGATTCGGATGCAAAGTGGTAAACGGATAATCGGCCACTTTGGGTTGTGCTGCTGAGACCTGGGTAATAAATGTAGATTTACCGGCATTAGGCAAACCCAGTAAGCCAACATCGGCCAGCAGTTTCATTTCCAGACGTAAATGACGTTCTTCACCTGGCGTACCGTCAGACGTTTGCCGGGGCGCCCGGTTAATACTGGATTTGTAACGCAGATTACCCAGACCATGCCAGCCGCCTTTAGCGACCATTAATTTATCGCCGGATTTGACAAGGTCACCGATTAATTCATCGGTATCATCATCCCAGGCTTCAGTGCCTACCGGTACTTTTATGACCAAGTCATCACCGCGTGCACCACTGCATTGCCGGCCACGACCGGGCTCGCCTTTTTGTGCTTTAAAATGTCGCTGATAGCGAAAATCGATCAGGGTATTAACTTGTTCATCAGCGATTAAATAAATATCGCCGCCATCACCGCCATCACCGCCGTCCGGTCCGCCAAAAGGAATATATTTTTCGCGGCGAAAACTCAGGCAGCCATTGCCACCATCACCCGCTTTAACGGTGATTCTCGCCTCATCTACAAACTTCATTTACGGACCTTTATCTTCCTCTGAAAAACCCAGAGGCTAAATACAAAAAACCCCGCATCAGCGGGGCTTTTGGCTGTCTGCCCCGACAGGGCTTACAGAAAATTTACTCGGCAACGACGCTGACGAACATGCGATTGTTAGCGCCTTTGGTTTCAAACAGTACTTTACCATTTGCAGTTGCGAACAAAGTATGGTCTTTACCAATACCAACGTTACGACCTGCATGGAATTTAGTACCACGTTGACGAACCAGGATGTTACCACCCAATACTGATTCACCACCGAAGCGTTTTACACCAAGGCGTTTCGACTCGGAGTCGCGACCGTTACGTGTACTACCACCCGCTTTCTTATGAGCCATGTTTAAATCCTCTTCTTAAATCTATTCAGCAATCCGAAATCAGGCACTGATGCCGGTGATTTCGATTTCAGTAAACGATTGACGGTGACCCATCTGTTTACGGCTGTGCTTACGACGGCGGAACTTAACGATCTTAACTTTATCAGCACGACCATTGGCAGCCACTTTTGCAGTTACTTTGGCGCCTTTAAGGTAAGGTGCGCCGATTTTAATGTCGTCGCCTTCGCCAACCAAAAGCACTTTATCCAACTCAACTGTTTCGCCTTCTTCTGCGAACAGTTTTTCTACGCGGAGGGTTTCGCCCTCTTTAACACGGTATTGCTTACCACCAGTCGCGACAATAGCGTACATCGCTGTCTCCAAAAATAAGTAATTATTGCAGGTAACCCAACAAAAGACCGGCAATTGTAGCCCGTTTGCCATAACAGATCAAATGCAAATTGAAATATTTGCGCATCACCGGTCTGCATGCCAAAGTACCCGTTTTAGCTGACAACAGGCACGCAAGCTTCGTGGATATTCAATCCATTTACGACCTCATCCGCAAGGATATGGATGCAGTAAACGCAATGATACAGCAGCGTTTGCAATCTGAGGTGGTTCTGATCAATCAATTAGGTCATTACATTATCAATAGTGGCGGCAAACGCCTGCGCCCTGCCATTGCTTTATTAAGTGCCCGCGCCTGTGGTTATCAGGGTGATGCGCATATTAATCTGGCAACCATTATTGAATTCATTCATACCGCCACTTTATTACATGACGATGTGGTGGATCATTCGCAAATGCGCCGTGGGCAGGAAACAGCCAACAGTGTCTGGGGTAATGAAGCCAGTGTTCTGGTTGGCGACTTTTTATACACCCGCGCTTTTGAAATGATGGTCGAACTGGATTCGATGCGGCTGATGCAGATCTTGTCACATACCACTAATATCATCGCCGAAGGTGAAGTGCTGCAACTGCTCAATGTGCATGACGCAGACACCACTGAAGAACGTTATTTACAGGTCATCCATCATAAAACCGCCAAACTGTTCGAGGCCGCTGGCCAACTCGGTGCCGTTTTAAGTCAAACCGATATCGACACTGAAAAAGCGCTGGGCCAATATGCCATGCACTTAGGCAGTGCTTTTCAATTAGTCGATGACTTACTGGATTACAGTGCGCAAAGTGACACCATCGGCAAAAACATCGGTGATGATTTAGCCGAAGGCAAACCTACCCTGCCACTGATTTACGCAATGCGCCACGGCGATAATGAGCAATCAGCATTGATTCGTAAGGCCGTTGAAAACGGAGAGCGAGATAGCATTGACGCCATCATTGCCATTATTCAAAGCACTGGTGCGATTGATTACACCGCGCAAACCGCCCGTGAAGAAGCTGATGCCGCCAAAGCAGCACTGCAAATCCTGCCCGACAGCGAATACAAAACGGCGCTTATGTCACTGGCAGATTTTGCCGTTTCCCGGGAATTTTAAAATGCCGGTTTTTGCTGTGAACAAAGATCAACAGGTAAACTGCCTGCATGACTGACTTTTACAAACATCACGTATTTTTTTGCACCAATCAGCGCGACGATGCCGAGGGCAAAGCATACTGTATGCAGTATGATGCACAGGGACTTCGCGACTATGCCAAGCAACGCGTTAAAGCGCTGAAGCTAAAAAAAGTCCGCATTAATACCGCTGGCTGTCTAAATCGCTGCGCTCAGGGCCCGATCATGGTTATTTATCCAGAGGGTATTTGGTATCAGTACCACAATCAGGCCGATGTCGACGAAATCATCGATCAGCATCTGGTTAACGGTCAGATTGTCGAGCGGCTGCAAAAATGACCCCGCAGCAATACTGCCGTGATAAAGCCGCGCGCAGTGGTTCCAGTTTTTATTACAGCTTCCTGTTTTTGCCGCAACCACAACGTGATGCCATCATGGCTTTGTATGCGTTTTGCCGGGAAGTCGATGATGCCGTCGACGAAATTGCCGATCCGCAAGTTGCGGCGCAAACACTGCAATGGTGGCGCGGCGAGATCAGCAATACCTTTGGCGGCAAACCCAGCCATCCGGTCGGCCAAGCGCTGGCTGATGCATTGAAAACATTTGATCTCAATGAAGAATATTTCATGGAAATCATCGATGGTATGGCCATGGATTTGCACACCCACCGCTACCCGGCATTTAAACATCTGGCTTTGTATTGCTACCGGGTAGCCAGCGTCGTAGGTTTGCTATCAGCAGAAATCTTCGGTTACAGCGATCGTAAAACGCTGAAATTTGCTGAAAAGCTGGGCCTCGCCCTGCAACTGACCAACATTATCCGTGATGTTCGTGAAGATGCCGAGCGCGGCCGGATATATCTGCCACAAGATGAACTGGCACAGTTTCGGGTCAGCGAGCAGCAAATTTTGTCGTTACAAAACTCAGTGGAATTGACTGAATTACTAGCTTTTCAAACCCAGCGTGCGCAACAAACCTATGATGAAGCACTCAGCTTATTACCTGATGCAGATCGTAGTCAGCAAAAAACAGCGCTCATCATGGCAGCAATTTACCGCTGTACCTTAGATGAAATTGCCGATGATGGTTATCGGGTTATGCAACACCGCGTCGCTTTAACGCCGGTACGTAAACTCTGGCTGGCCTGGCGAACATCGCGGCAAGCCGACAAATATAAACCCTGACCATGCGGGCGATTATCGTCGGTGGCGGCTGGAGTGGCCTCGCCGCTGCAGTAGAACTTAGTCCTTACTATGATGTGCAAATATTTGAAGCAGGCGCCATTCTTGGTGGCCGGGCCCGTAGTGTTCGCTGGCAAAATCTGGAGGTCGATAATGGCCAGCATTTAATGCTCGGTGCTTATCGGCAAATGCTGGATTTGATGCAGCAAATCGGTATTGACCCCAATGCTGCTTTCAATCGGCAAACCATCAATTTATCAATTTTCGATCCACAACATCCATCACTGAAAATCAGCAGTCTGGGTTATTTACCTGCGACTTTAAATCAGATTTTTCATTTATGGCGAAGTGCTGGCTTTAAAAGTGTCCTGGCGGTAAGACGGCTGCAGAACCAGTTAAAAAAAACCGATGATTTGAATGATCTCACTGTGGCAAATTTGCTGCAGCTTTCCAGGCAACCACAACGGTTAATTCGTCAGCTATGGGAGCCTCTGACACTGGCCATGCTCAATACGCCCATCCAAACGGCGTCCGCAGAAGTGTTTGCCAATGTCTTAAATGCCAGCTTGTTTGCCGGTGATAAAGCGACAGAACTACTGATTCCAAAGCAACCACTCGGTGAGATACTGCCAGCACCTGCTAACGCTTATTTAACCAAACAAGGTGCGGAAATAAACCTTAACAACCGGGTTCAGTCACTACTTATCAGCAATAATCAGGTAACAGGTATCGTTGATCAAAACGGTGAGCATCATTTTGCCGATGTTGTTGTTCTGGCTTTACCATCATCAGCCTTGGCTAAATTACTGCCAGATACGCAGAACTTCGCCCGGTCAGAAGAATATCCAATTTGTACGCTGTATTTGCAATATGATGCTCAACTTCGTGCGCCAAATTCGATGATCGGGTTCAGCGGCACATTATCACAATGGTTATTTGACCGTAGTTTTCAGCGCCCTGGATTAATGGCAGTTGTTATCAGTGGTCCCGGCGCACATATGCAATTAACAAAGGCTCAATTGGTCACTAAAGTCTGTGCTGAATTGGCCAGTTTACTGCCGGACTGGCCGCTATCTGCCGAAGATATGCTGGTTATTCGTGAAAAACGTGCTACTTTCTCCTGTACTTTGGACACACAAAAGGTCCGGCCAGAGAGCCAGACTGGCATTGAAAATTTATGGCTGGCAGGCGATTTTGTCAGTCATCCGTTTCCGGCAACACTGGAGACTGCTATCAGCAATGGACAACTTTGCGCCCGGCATATTTTGCAGATTTTTGACTAAACGTGTTACAACGCACAAACACAATACTTTTATTGTGTGATCCATTTGTCGAATTCGTTGAATTCGCTTGCTATACTCTGTTTTTACACAACCAAAGAAGGGAATGTCATGTTAAGTCGTTTGCGTTTAATGTTAACCGGTCTGTTTATGAGCTTCGCGCTGATTGCCTGTGGTGATGATGCAGCTAACACTAATGAAGCTGCTGACACGGCTGCCCCAGCAGAAATGGATAACGCTGCCGAAACAGCAACGGATACCAAAGTTGAAGCTACCATGTCAGAAGCGGATTTAATTGAAAAATATGGTGAACCAGATCTGACACAAGAAAGATCTATCGATGATCTGACAATTGTCCATCATGAATGGCTCACTGATGAAGGTATCGTCAGCGTCCAAATTCACAACGGTGAAGTTGCCTACAGCCAATTCACACCAAAACAGTAAGTTTTATGCCGTTTACGGCTGAGACGAGTCTGCTGCAAGACCAGGTCATTCTTGTTACCGGTGCCGCTGGCGGTATCGGTAGCGAGGTGGCCAAGTCTTATGCCAGACAAGGCGCCACTGTGGTTTTACTGGATAAACAGCTACCGGCGCTGGAACAAGTCTATGATGCTATTGTTGACGATGGCAGCCCTCAACCCGCGTTGTATCCGCTTGATCTGAAAGGCGCATCTGCCCGTGATTATCAACAACTAGTTGAGCGCATCACCGATAATTTTGGTCGTCTGGATGGTTTGGTACATTGTGCCGCTGTGCTCGGACAACTGGCCCCCGCAGTCCATCAGGATTTAAAAACCTGGGGAGAAACGCTGCATGTTAATTTAACAGCTGCTTTTTTGTTGACTCAGGCGTGTTTACCGTTATTACAAAAAACGGCATCACAAAGTTTTATCGTTTTCACGACCGACAGTAATCAGAACAAAGCCTACTGGGGTGCTTATGGCATCAGTAAGGCCGGTCTTGAAAACCTTTGCCAGCAATTGGCCAAAGAGCTCGAAGCTGAAAACAAAGTCCGCGTTTGCTGTCTGGACCCGGGCCAAACCCGTACCGCTCTGCATGCCCGCGCTTATCCTGCCAAAGATCCTAATCAGCTACCTGAACCCGCTGCGGTGGTTCCTGCCTATTTGTATCTGGCCAGCCCACACAGTGCGCATCTTAATGGTCAATGTGTTAATGCCTTGTCAATTCTCTGACGCCAACATGTAACATACTGTTTTAATTGTATTTTTATGTAATGGCATGAAAATCGCTAATAAATGACACACGATCTTTAATGAGTGCCATTTATGATACAGTCAGTCACTTCCGGCCAAGGCAACTTACGATTACTTGCAGGTGAGCAACAAGCCACCGTTCAGGAAAGTACGCCTGACAGCGCGTTGGTCATTCAGCGCCTCCCAATGTTGTTACAGACCACGCTGGATATTCGCCAGTTGTTGCAGTTATTTCATCAGCAGGTTCAGGCAATTTTGCAGCATGATGGTTTACGTATGCAGCATCTGCCATTACGTCAGGATATTAAATTCGGTAATACAGCCCACCACAATTGTCATTATCAGCTGGAAATTGATAAACAATCGCTGGGCAAGCTGACACTGAGCCGGGGACGTCGTTTTAGTGACGATGAAATTCTGCTCATTGAAGATTTGCTATGCAAACTGGTTTATCCACTGCGTAACTGTCAGCAATATCAGCAAGCACTGGATGCGGCAATGACCGATAAACTCACCGGCATGCCCAATCGCGAGTCATTTGATCGTCATTTGGACCGCGAAATTGATCTGTCTAAACGTCTGAACTTGCCACTGAGCTTATTAGTCGTTGATATTGATAACTTTAAAATGATTAATGATGCTTATGGGCACAGCAGCGGCGATCGGGCGTTAACGCTGATTGCTCAGACCTTAATCAACTGTCTGCGGCGCAGTGATATTGCTTTTCGTTATGGCGGCGAAGAATTCACGGTTGTGCTCAGTCACTGCGACTTAAATACTGCTGCACAAGTGGCTGAACGGCTGCGAGAAGCCGTCGGCCAGCTTATATGTCATGATGGTACCCGCAGCTTTTCACTGACAGTCAGTATCGGTCTCGCGCAAATGAAAGCCGACGAAAACAGTTATCAGCTATTTGATCGTGCTGACAAAGCCTTATATCAGGCAAAAACTGATGGTCGTAACCGTATTATTTACGCCGGTGCTAACAATTAATCACGCCCGCGAATCCGGGGTGCCTTACGGGGATTAAATTTTTCCGGCCGGGCTTTTTTAGCGCCACCGCGTGATGGCTTTTCCTCTTTAGCAACTGGCTTTTTAGACGGCCACTTGCTGCCTGACTTGACTGGTTTATCCACTTGTTTACTGGTTTTAATTGCACCACGGCCAGTTTTTTGCGTTGATGCCGCCTGGCTTTTCAGGCCGGCTTCTTCATAAAGATTTTCCAAATCCTTACCTTCCAGCGACATCCAGCGACCCGGCTTAAGCTTATTAGGCATAATCACCGGACCATAACGCAGCCTAGTCAACCGACTGACTTGCACGCCAAGGGCTTCCCATAACCGTCGCACTTCCCGGTTACGACCTTCCTGGATGACCACGTGATACCAATGGTTAGCGCCTTCACCGCCCGATTCCTGAATATCAGCAAACTTGGCTTCACCATCTTCCAGCATCACGCCATCACGCAATTGCTGCATCATTTCAGGTGTGACTTCACCCAATACCCGCACCGCATATTCACGATCCATTTGATTGGAAGGATGCATCAGCTGGTTAGCGAGTTCACCATCGGTCGTCAGAATAATCAGGCCACTGGTATTTAAATCCAGTCGGCCAACACTGACCCAGCGACCTTGCTCGGGCGCCGGCAAAGATTGAAAAATGGTGCGCCGTCCTTCCGGATCATTACGCGTACACACTTCACCTACCGGCTTGTGGTAAAGCAAGACTTGCTGGGGTTGTTGCCAAACCCGTTTCGGCGAACACGGCTTGCCATCTAACTTGATGGTGTCGCCTTCTTTTATCTGATCACCCAGCGTGGCCACCTCACCGTTGACGGTGACTTTGCCTTCCTGGATCCAGGTTTCCAGTTGTCGGCGTGAGCCGTAACCGGCACGGGCTAATACTTTTTGAATACGTTCTGCCATAGTTTTCCTTCGGCTGACTATTTGTAAGCCAGCCCCATTGCGGCGCGGACCTCATTTAAGGTTTCTTCGGCAACTTCACGCGCTGCCGCGCTGCCATCATCAATAATACGACGC
This sequence comes from uncultured Methylophaga sp., assembly GCA_964474075.1. Lineage (GTDB taxonomy): Bacteria > Pseudomonadota > Gammaproteobacteria > Nitrosococcales > Methylophagaceae > Methylophaga. Next base: position 3,592 of record CAYYRO010000044.1, on the reverse strand, counting down.
ACATCTTCCGGATGCTGACTAAATTCAGCTGCACGCTCACGGATAGGTTTAATTTCGGCGCTGATGGCATCAATCAGCGGTCCTTTGCAATCCAGACAGCCAATCCCTGCACTGCGGCAACCTTCCTGTACCCATTGCTTCTGGGCCTCATCAGAATAGACTTCATGCAGTTGCCAGACCGGGCATTTTTCCGGCTCACCGGGATCAGTTCGCCGTACGCGATTAGGATCGGTCGGCATGCGTTTTAATTTTTCAGCAATATTCTGATCGGATTCACGCAGCGAGATGGTGTTGTTATAAGACTTGGACATTTTCTGCCCGTCCAGTCCCGGCATTTTGGGCGCTGGTGTCAGCAAAGCCTTGGGTTCCGGCAAAATGACTTTACCGCCGCCTTCTAAATAACCAAATAACCTCTCCATATCGCCAAGTGCTAAGTTTTGCTGGTTTTTCAGTAATTCCCGTGCGGTTTCCAGTGCGCTGGCATCGCCCTGCTCCTGATAGGCTTTACGCAAATTGTTATACAACTTGGCATTTTTCTTACCCATCTTTTTGACGGCAGCTTCGGCTTTGTCTTCAAAATCATTTTCGCGGCCATACAAATGATTAAAGCGCCGCGCGACTTCACGGGTCAATTCGACATGTACGACCTGATCTTCACCGACCGGTACTTGCCCAGCACGATAAATCAGAATATCGGCACTTTGCAGCAGTGGGTACCCTAAAAATCCGTAAGTCGATAAATCTTTTTCTTTGAGTTTTTCCTGCTGATCTTTGTAGGTTGGTACCCGTTCCAGCCAGGATAAAGGTGTCACCATTGACAATAATAAGTGCAGTTCGGCATGTTCCGGCACCCGCGACTGCAGAAACAGTGACGCTGCAGACGGTTCAATGCCCGCCGCCAGCCAGTCTATAACCATTTCCCAGACACTGTCTTCTATAACGCGGCTGTCTTCGTAATGGGTGGTCAGCGCATGCCAGTCTGCGACAAAAAAGAAGCTGTCGAATTCGTGCTGCAATTTGATCCAGTTTTTAAGCACGCCATGATAATGCCCGAGATGCAATTGCCCGGTGGGGCGCATGCCGGAAACAATCCGACGCGACTGAAAAGCTACCGTGTCCACCCTATACTCCAGTATGTGTTTGGTTAAAACAGGCCATTAATCAATCCCGCTGCCTGGCTAAAACTAATGCCCAGCCAGTATGACAAAACCTGCACTGTACCGTTAAGCATCGGCGCTAAAATCACACCGAGCAGGCCTAACGCCAGTAAACCCAATAATATAAAAAAACCAAATGGTTCAATACGACTGACTTGCCAGCTTAACTTATCCGGCAACAAACTCACTAAAACCCGGCCACCATCCAGCGGCGGCAACGGTAATAAATTCAGAAACATCAAAATAGCGTTGATCCAAATACCGGCAAGGCCCATGTACAGCAATGGCTCGCCCATCGTATTGCCGGATTGTGCCAGCATAAAGCCAAATTTTGCAGCAATTGCCCAGCCAATCCCCATGACCAGATTGGCCATCGGTCCGGCCAGCGCCACCCAGGCCATATGCGCTTTTGGATTACGTAAATTCTGATACGACACCGGTACCGGCTTGGCCCAGCCAAAAATAAAACCGCCTATAAACAACAAAATCCCCGGGACAACAATCGTGCCCAGCGGATCCACATGTTTAACCGGATTCAATGTTAACCGGCCGAGCATTTGCGCGGTGCGGTCACCCAATTTCAGCGCCATCCAGCCGTGGGCAACTTCATGCAAGGTAATGGCAAATAATACCGGAATAGCCCAGATAATAATTTTCTGGAGCAGACTGAACTCATCCATGGAGTTGTTCGGCTCCGCCGAGATACGGTCGTAATGCCGCCGGAATGCTAATACTGCCATCCGCCTGCTGATGATTTTCCATCAATGCCAGCAAGGTCCGGCCAACGGCCAGGCCTGAACCATTCAGGGTATGCACCAATTCCGGTTTGCCGGTTTCCGGATTGCGCCAGCGCGCTTGCAGCCGCCGAGCCTGGAAATCGCCGAAATTACTGCATGAGGAGATTTCCCGATAGGTTTCCTGGCTCGGTAACCAGACTTCCAGGTCGTAAGTTTTTTGCGAGGCAAAGCCCATATCACCCGTACACAGCAACATTTTCCGGTACGGCAATTCCAGCAACTGCAGGATTTTTTCGGCGTCAGCGGTCAGCGCTTCATGTGCAGCTTCAGAGTGCTCAGGCGCGACAATTTGTACCAGTTCGACTTTTTCAAACTGATGCTGACGGATCAAACCGCGCACATCACGGCCATGTGAACCGGCTTCACTACGAAAGCATGGCGTATGCGCCACCCATTTCAGAGGCAGTTTATCGGCTTCGACAATGACATCACGAACCAGATTGGTCACCGGCACTTCAGCGGTCGGGATCAAATAAAACTGGCCGTCGTCGACTTTAAATAAATCAGCTTCAAATTTCGGTAACTGCCCGGTACCGCGCAGTGAATCGGCATTAACCAGATACGGCACATACGTTTCGGTGTAACCATGCTGATCGCTATGCGTATCCAGCATAAACTGGGTCAACGCCCGTTGCAGTCTCGCCAGTGGCCCACTTAAGGTTACAAACCGGGCCGCGCTGATTTTGGCCGCAGCTTCAAAATCCATCGCTCCCAATTGTGCGCCCAAGTCAACATGATCTTTAGGCGTAAAATCAAACTGTCGCGGCGCGCCCCATTTGCTGACTTCAACATTGTCGTTTTCGTCTTTGCCCTGCGGCACATCATCCAGCGGCACATTGGGCATTTCCATAGCCAGCGCATTGAGCTGCTCTAAAACGTCAGCAAGACGAGTTTCTGCCGCTTTATGTTTATCACCTAAATCGTCAATTTCTGCCAGTAGCGGCGCAATATCTTCACCGGCCGCTTTGGCTTTACCAATCAGTTTAGAACGGCTATTGCGTTCGGTTTGCAGTGCCTGAGCATCAAGTTGCGCCTGTTTGCGCTCTTGTTCCAGTTGCGCCAGCAACTCGACGTCCAGTTGAAAGCCACGTTTGGCTAATTGCGCTGCAAGTGCAGCCGTATCCTGACGTAATAATTTTGGGTCTAGCATAAAAATCTTAAATTCCGGTTTGCGCCGTCCAGCTGACAATATGGTCTGGTTTGACCAAAGTCTGCAGCGTCGGCATCAGTTCTGTAACGCGCTCAGGCGTATCAAAAAATTCTATAACCATCGGCAATTCCGATGATAAATCCAACAAGGAAGCTTTATGTACACGGCCATCATTCCCCAGGCCAGCGATACCACGAAACACAGTAAAACCTCGAATCTTGCTGGTTTCCAGCCATTTAAATACCTTGCGAACATCATCGCGGCCTTCAGCAAGGTATAAACGCACCATCAACACTTCAGTACTCACAACTGCCGGGCCGTTGCCATGCCAATCCAGGTCGCCCCGAGACATAAAAACACACTCAGCAGTACATTGAGAATGCTTTTCAGCACTTCACCTTCTTCCAGCAAAGCCAGCGTTTCCAACGAAAAGGTCGAAAACGTTGTGAAAGCGCCAATAACACCTACTAATATGCCAGCACGCCATT
>CAYYRO010000043.1:0-17113 GCA_964474075.1 uncultured Methylophaga sp. | reverse complement strand
CGGTGCATTTGAGCGATAAACTGCCGTAAATCGGCCGGTTTAATCGCCTGCCAGCTGCTGATATTTTGCTGCTCGCAAAACGCCAGTAATTGCAGGCAATCGCGCTGATAATTATTGACGGTGTGCATTGAAACTCGGCGCTGCTGCGCCAGATGGTCGATAAACTGTTGCAGCGTCGTCTGCAACTCAGCTTTGCTGCCCATGATAAAAACGGCGCAGCAGTCGCATAAATACTTCGCCTAAGAAATGCAGATATTCAGTGCCCATATCGGCATGAAACCGGTTAGCATCTTCACTGGCAATCGCCAGTAATCCCGCACAGGGCGCATGGCCCAGCGGCAGGCAGGCAATTGAATGCACCTTGTCGGCATCATCAGCGAATAATAATTGTTTCTGCGCTTTGGTCAGCCGACCGCAAACAGGTTGCTGTTTGTCGATCATATGATCAAAGGCTTTCAATTTAGGATCATCTGCGTGCAGTTCGGCAATATTGGCATCAAGTTTTGGCAATGCCAGCGGTTGGTCACCCTGGTAAAACAACCTTAATGCCACCGCATCAGCGGCAAATTCCTGTTTTAATTTACCCATCAAGGTAGTCAGTAATTCGCTGCCATCCTGGCAATCGAGCAAATCCAGAACTAACTGATTGACCCGCGATTGCAGCGCGTTATTGCTGTGCGCATTATCTATCAATGCGTGAAGCTGATCCTGTAACTGACGATTTTTGTTTTGCAGTTGCTCACGTTGTCGTTGGGCAAGCGAAATAGTACCTGCAGGGCTGTCGTCTAATTCCAGTTGCTGCAGAACTTCCGGCTGGGTCAGCAGGAAATCTCTGTTTTGCTGCAAAAAAGCGCTGACTTGTTCGGCGCTCAGAGATTGTTCAGGGTTGCCCACGCTATTTCTCCATCAAACACATGTGTTGCCGGGCCAGTCATGATGACACTGGCCTGTTCGTCCGGCCAACTGATTAGCAATTGTCCGCCCGGTAATTGCACTGCTACTTTACGTGCCAATAAGCCACGTCGAATACCACTGACGACGGCCGCACAGGCACCGGTACCGCAGGCGCTGGTTTCACCGGCACCGCGTTCATAAACGCGTAATTTAATCGCATCGTGACTTACCAGTTGCATAAAACCGGCATTGACCCGCTCTGGAAATTGCGGGTGCGCTTCGATTAAAGGACCGATTTCCAGCACGGGCGCCGTATCAACATCATCAACCAGCATCACCGCATGGGGATTGCCCATCGACAAAGCGGCAATCTCTACCTGACGCCCGGCTTCAATTGCCAGCATATAGGTTGTCGCAGCTTCAGCGGCTTTAAACGGCACTTGTTCCGGCAAAAAACGTGGTTGGCCCATATCGACACTGATTTGGCCATCATGCTGCAGGGTTGGGTAAATCACGCCAGAGGCGGTTTCTACAGCAATGGTGGTTTTCTCAGTCAGCCCGTTGTCATAAACAAAACGGGCAAAACACCGCGCACCATTACCGCATTGCGAGACTTCACCGCCATCGGCATTAAAAATCCGGTAGCGAAAATCGACATCAGGACGATCGCTGCTTTCGACCAGCAACAATTGATCACAGCCAATACCAAAATGCCGATCGGCCAGAAATTTTACCTGCGCAGCATTCAGCGAAACTGACTGACGTATGGCATCAATGACAATAAAGTCATTTCCCAAACCATGCATTTTGCTGAACTTCAACATCAACTAATCCTGCAACAGATGTTCACCGTGATACAAACTCTCGATCGTTTCGCGCTCACGCACCACAATTGCTTTATCGCCATCGACCATGATCTCGGCAGCGCGCGGTCGAGAGTTGTAATTGGAACTCATAGTGAAACCATACGCCCCGGCTGAGCGAACCGCCAGCAAATCTCCGCTTTCAATAGCAAGCTGGCGATCTTTGCCAAGAAAATCACCGGTTTCGCACACCGGACCAACAATATCGTAGCTGAGCGGCGCGGTTTCGCGCGGCTTAACGGCATCAATTGCCATCCAGGATTGATACAGGGCCGGGCGCAATAAATCATTCATCGCCGCATCAACAATTGCAAAGCGTTTGTCATCGTTGGCTTTGATATATTCGACTTTGCTTAGCAAAATACCGGCATTACCTGCGATCGCCCGGCCCGGTTCCAGCAAAATTTCCAGCTGACGGTCTTTCAGCAAATCCTGCATGGCAGCAGCATATTCAGCAGGTGTTGGCGGGGTTTCATCTTTGTAATGAATACCCAAGCCGCCACCAATATCGAGATGGTGGATGTCGATACCGTTCTCTGCCAATTCATCTATTAACATTAATACCCGTTTCAGGGCATCAACAAACGGCGTGACTTTGGTCAGTTGCGAGCCGATATGACAATCGACGCCAATCACCTGCAAATTGGGCATTGCTGCCGCTTGCTGATACACCGCTGGCGCTAAATTAATATCAATACCGAATTTGTTTTCTTTAAGGCCGGTAGAAATATAAGGATGCGTTTCGGCATCGACATCTGGATTAACCCGTATCGAAATGGCCGCCACTTTGCCCATCTCACCGGCCACCTGATTAATGCGCTCCAACTCGGCGATCGACTCCACATTAAAACAGCGGATCTCCTGTTCCAGCGCATAGCCGATTTCCGCAGCCGTTTTGCCGACACCGGAAAACACCGTACGATCAGCGCGGCCACCAGCGGCTAACACCCGCGCCAGTTCACCGGCTGAAACAATATCAAAGCCCGAACCAAGCTTTGCCAGCACATTCAGTACTGCCAAATTGGAATTGGCTTTAACGGCGTAACACACCAAATGCGGCTGACTGGAAAAAGCGTCATCAAACGCCCGCCAGTGCCGCTCTAACGTTGCACGCGAATAGATATAAGTTGGTGTACCGTATTGCTCAGCAATCGCCGAAACGGCCACATTTTCGGCGAACAGTTCGCCATGTTGATAATGAAAATGATCCATGAAACTTACGCGACCTCAACAGTCTGCGCATTGCCCTCCGGTAAATATAAATCGCCTTTCAGGCCGCATGCTGCCAAAAGCCCGACTGTGCATAACATTATGACCAGCGCCCGCCAGCCGGTAACTTTTCGCATAATAACTTCCCCATAAGGTGAATAGCAGGCAGACTATACTTGAATGCATTGACCACCTGAATTGGTAACTAGAATTTATCGCGCAACTCCCCTACTATTGGCGCATTGGAGATAGCGTTATGTTAAGGAATCGCAACTAGTCATGGCAAATATGGCGGCACCTATCCGGCTTAGTGGTTTAGCACGGCGTCTTGTTAGCGAAGGTCTGCTTAACGAGGATGAAGCACAATCCGCGCAAAGTGCGGCAAAACAGGCTAAACAGTCGTTTGTTACCTATCTGGTCAATCATAAGCTTTTGGCCAGCCATAAAATTGCTGATATCGCTTCGCAGGAATTCGGCGTTCCATTGTTTGATATCGAAGCAATGAATCTGGAACTCGCTCCTACCAGCCTGTTTCAGGAAAAATTGATTCGCCAGCACAATGCCCTGCCCTTATTTCAACGTGGCAAACGGCTCTATGTCGCCGTATCTGATCCGACCAATTTACAAGCGCTCGATGAATTCCAGTTTAATACTGCACTGAACACTTATCCGATCCTGGTCGATGAACACAAACTATCGTTAATCATCGAAAAAGCCCTCGACAAGCGCGAACAACAACTCGATGAGTTCGCCAATGCCGAACTTGATGATATTGATCTGGGTCCCGAGGACGATATTGATCGCGGACAGGACACCACCGAAACCAATATTGACGATACGCCGGTGGTGCGGTTTATTAACGGCATTATGACGCAGGCCATTAAAGCCGGTGCGTCAGATATTCACTTTGAGCCCTACGAGAAAAAATATCGCGTACGTATTCGTATTGACGGTATTTTGCATGAGACCAAAACAGCCCCCGTGGCGCTCAGCGGCCGGATTGCGGCGCGGCTGAAAGTATTGTCACGAATGAATATCGCCGAGCGCCGGGTGCCGCAAGATGGCCGGATGCGGCTGAAGTTATCAAAATCCAAAGCTATCGATTTCCGGGTGAATACTATCCCGACCTTGTTCGGCGAAAAAATCGTTTTACGGATTCTGGATCCGACCAGTGCGCAAATGGGTATTGATGCACTCGGTTATGAAGAAGATCAGAAACAGATTTTTATGGAAACCATGCACAAACCATACGGCATGGTGTTGGTCACCGGTCCAACGGGTAGTGGTAAAACGGTATCGTTATATACCGCGCTGAATATTCTTAATACCGATGATCGCAATATTTCTACCGCTGAGGATCCGGCTGAGATTAACCTGCCCGGTATAAATCAGGTCAACGTGCATCCGGCTATCGGCCTTGGTTTCACCGAATGCCTGCGCGCTTTCCTGCGTCAGGATCCGGACGTTATCATGGTCGGTGAGATCCGCGATCTGGAAACCGCCGAAATAGCCATTAAAGCCGCCCAAACCGGTCATATGGTGTTTTCAACATTGCATACCAATGACGCACCGCAAACGTTAACCCGTCTCGCCAATATGGGGGTGCCGGCCTTTAACATTGCCTCGGCAGTGACGTTGATCATTGCCCAGCGGCTGGCACGTCGTCTCTGCCCTAAATGTAAACAGGCTGAGGATTTACCGACAGAAACATTGCTGGAAGAAGGCTTTTCTCAGGCGCAAATCGATTCAGGCTTTAAAGTTCATCGGGCTGTTGGCTGTGAACATTGCACTGCCGGCTATAAAGGCCGGGTGGGTATTTATCAGGTAATGCCGGTTTCTGATGCCATGGGCCGCATTATTATGGAAGGCGGTAATTCAATGCAGTTGGCTGATCAGGCAAAATTGGAAGGCGTTGATGATTTACGGGCTTCCGGTCTGAAAAAAGTGATGGCCGGCATGACCAGCCTTGAAGAAATTAACCGTGTGATCAAGGAGTAAGTCATGGCGCAAGCTGCTGCTTCGGCGAGAAAAAAGAAGAAAGTTGTCGTGCCGACCATGTATCTATGGCAAGGCACCAACAAGCAGGGCCGCCGGGTCAAAGGTGAAACTGCCGGAGACAGTGTTCAGGCAGTTCGTGCTGATTTACGACGCCAGGGCGTTACCCCATTAAAAGTCCGTAAAAAACCCAAAGATTTATTTGCGGCCCGCAAACCACCTATTAAACCTGCCGATATCGCCGTATTCAGTCGTATGTTGGCGACCATGATGTCGTCAGGTGTGCCACTGATGCAATCGATGCAAATCATTGGCGAAGGCCATGAAAAAGTCTCGATGCAGGAAATGATTCTGTCGATTAAAGCCGATGTTGAATCAGGTACCAGCCTCGCTGAATCCTTGTCGAAATTCCCGCTGCATTTTGATGATCTGTATGTCAGCCTGGTTAATGCCGGTGAGCAATCCGGTACGCTGGAATCGTTGCTCCACGAAATCGCGACGTATCAGGAAAAGACCGAGGCCTTAAAAGCTAAAATCCGTAAAGCGCTGATATATCCGGCGGCGATTATAGTAGTGGCTTTTATCGTTACCGCTATTTTGATGATATTCGTTATTCCGCAGTTTGAATCGTTGTTTAGTGGTTTTGGTGCTGACTTGCCGGGTTTGACTTTACTGGTTATCCGGATTTCTGAAATCTTTCAGGAAAAATGGTGGCTTATTTTCGGGATCCTGATTGGTACCGTGATGGGCTTTATGGCAGCCAAAAAACGATCCCGAAAAATTCAGCATTTTCTTGACCGGATGTTATTGAAATTGCCCATTATCGGCGACGTTTTAACTAAAGGTGCTATTGCCCGTTTTGCCCGTACTTTTGCTGTTATGTTTAAGGCGGGTGTGCCGATGGTCGATGCGATGACTTCTGTTTCTGGCGCGACCGGTAATATTGTTTATTCTGAAGCAACCATCGAAATGCGCGATGATGTGTCTACCGGTACCCAGTTAAATAAGGCCATGGCCGAAACTGAATTGTTTCCGAATATGGTGATTCAAATGGTGGCCATTGGTGAAGAATCCGGTTCTCTGGACGCTATGCTGGCGAAAGTCGCGGACTTTTTTGAGCGTGAAGTCGATGATGCTGTAGACAATATGACGGCATTGATGGAACCATTTATCATGGCATTCCTCGGTGTATTGATTGGTACGCTGGTTATTGCAATGTACCTGCCGATCTTCAAACTCGGCGCTGTCGTATAAATGCAGATGGTTGAATTTTTGGCCGGCTCGACTGCGGCCTTTATCAGTGTGGTGTTTATTCTGGGTCTGCTGGTTGGCAGCTTCCTGAATGTCGTTGTTCATCGGCTGCCGAAGATGATGCATCATGAGTGGCAGCAGCAATGTCACGAGCTGATTGGCAGTGAACCACCAGAAACTGCCTTGCTGACTTTAAGTAAACCACGCTCACGTTGTCCACATTGCGGGCATGGCATCAGCGCTTCAGAAAATATTCCGGTGATTAGTTATCTGTTTCTGCGCGGCCGTTGCCGTGGCTGTCAGGCACCGATTTCAATCCGGTATCCGTTAATTGAAGCGTTAACCGGTGTGTTATCGACCGTGGTCGCCTGGCATTTTGGTTTCAGCTGGGTTTGTCTGGGCGCATTACTGTTAACCTGGGCATTAATCGCATTAACGTTTATTGATGTTGATGAACAGTTATTACCCGACAGCATTACCTTGCCACTGATATGGCTGGGTTTATTTTTCAACTTATTCGGTAGTTTCACCACACTTCAGAGTGCTGTGATTGGCGCACTCGCCGGTTATTTATCATTATGGCTGGTATTTCATGCCTTTCGGCTAGCCACCGGCAAAGAAGGCATGGGCTTTGGTGATTTTAAGTTACTGGCGGCACTTGGTGCCTGGCTGGGCTGGGAGTTTTTGCCGGTCATTATTTTATTGTCATCATTGGTCGGTGCTGTCGTCGGTATCAGTCTGATTTTATTGCGTCAGCATCAACGCAGCCAACCAATACCGTTTGGCCCTTATCTCGCCGCAGCTGGCTGGCTGGCACTGATTTGGGGTGATGTTATCAATAGTGGCTATTTACGCTGGAGCGGGCTTAGTTAAATGCCGCTGCAGGTAGGTCTGACCGGCGGTATTGCCAGTGGCAAAAGTACGGTCTGCGACATATTTGGTGCGCTTGGCGCAAAAATTATTGATGCTGATGTTATTGCCAAAGATGTTTGTCAGCAAGGTATGCCGGCCTATCAACAAATCGTTGCGCATTTTGGTAACAATGTATTACTGGAAACCGGTGACTTGAACCGTCCGGCACTTCGTGAAATTATTTTTCAGGATGCTGCAGCCAGAAAAGCTTTAGAAGCCATTATTCATCCGCAGGTCAGGCAAGCGTTGAAAACCCAGTTACAGCAAAGCGAAGTGGCCGTGACCATTGTTGCCGTGCCATTACTGATTGAAGCCCGGATGCAGGATATGTTTGATCGCATACTGTTAATTACCGCAAATAAGAACGTTCAGCTTGCGCGATTATTCGCTCGCGAAACAATTTCCGAAGTACTGGCCGGGCAGATGGTCAGCGCACAGATTGATGACCAGCAGCGTTTACACTATGCTGATGACGTAATTGATAATAATGGTGATGTACAAGACCTCACCGGGCAGATAGAAAGATTGATGAAAACATACCAACAGCTTGCTGCCAATAACCCTTAATTTTTTAAACAGAAGCGACGTGTCAGCAACTACTATCTACGAACAACCTCTTAATGAACGCATCCGGACTTTTTTAAGGCTGGAGTTTTTATTTGCGCGTGTTGACAGAGCCATGCAGTTTGACGATGAGCTCAGTCATCGTGATGCCATTGACGCCATGCTCAGTATTTTGTCGGTGTTTGAGCGTAATGACTTAAAGGCCGAGGTGTTAAAGGAAGTTGAGCGGCTGATCACCAATCTGACAGCATTGGAAAATCTGGCCGGTGTCGATCGCACCGCTCTGGACAGTCTGCTCGGTGAACTGGATCAAACGCTGGACGCGCTGCAATTACGTAAATCAGGTGTTGGTCAGGCACTAAAAGAAAATGATTTTTTATACAGCATTCGTCAGCGCTCCAGTATTGCCGGCGGTACCTGTGATTTTGATTTACCGGCCTATCATTTTTGGTTGCAACACACCCCAGTGGCAGACCGAATCAGTCAGTTACAATTTTGGCTGGAGCAATTTGTCGCGGTCAGAGCAGCCATCGACATTAGTTTAAGATTGATCCGCAGTGGCACCGCATTCAGCGACGCAGAGGCGGAAAACGGCTTTTTTCAGCGTAGTCTGGACAGTAACCAGCCAACACAGCTCATTCGCGTACAAATTCCGGCCGATACCGGTTATTTCCCGGAAATCAGTGGCGGTAAACACCGTTTTACCGTGCGTTTTATGTTATTTGATATTAACCAGCGGCCGCAGCAAATCTCTGAGGATGTTGCCTTTCGGCTCAGCTGTTGCAGTATGTAGTGATGATGAAAGTTAATTGCCCGACTTGCGGACGTAAAGTTATCTGGTCTGAAGACAATGCCTTCCGGCCCTTTTGCAGCGAACGTTGTAAATTAATTGATCTCGGTGAATGGGCGGCCGAAAACCATCGCATCGCGGGCGATCCGGTTATCGATCCTAACGACCCGGATTACGGCAAACACTAAATCTGAAAATATTTTTTGATGGCGGTAACAATTTCGCCGTTGGCGGCCGGAAAGTCATGCTGATCTAATTCTGCCAGTGGACACCACTTGATTTGCTGGCCCTCACGGCCATGTACTTCACCGCTGAATCGTTCTACCAGCCAGACATCCAACGTTACCTTACGATCGGTATAATCATGTTCGATTTGCAGTAAATCCATGGCATCCAACACCTGCAAGCCAACTTCTTCATGCAGTTCCCGCTTCAAGGCTGCCAGACGGCTTTCATCTGCTTCGCGTTTACCACCGGGGAATTCCCACAAATCACCCTGATGCTGATGCGCCTGACGGCGGGCGATTAATATTTGCTTATCGGCGTTAACAACCACGCCAACTGCGACCTGCAAATGCTGCATCAGTTTTTAACGAGTTTGAATAAAGTACCACAATACGGACAGCGCACTTCGTCTCGATCTTCCAGCGACAAATAGACACGTGGATGGGAATTCCACACCGCCATTTCCGGCAGCGGGCAACACAATGGTAATTCTTCCGGACGGATCTGATAATACTTATCAATATTGGCTTGTTTGGCGTCCATCATCCGCTCCAGAAAGCTTAAATTGGCAAATCCAGCATTCGTTGCAGCGCCAATTTGGCCTGTGCGGCAGTGACTTCATCGACTGACACCTGATTAACCACATGCCCTTCGACCAGATTTTCCAGCACCCATGCTAAATGCTGTGGATCAACGCGGAACATGGTTGAGCACATACAGACAGTCGGCGACATAAAGTGCACCGATTTACCCTGCGACTCAAACTGCTCATGCAGCCGGTTAACCAGATTCAGTTCGGTACCGACCAGCCAGCGTGTTCCCGGTTCACTGTCAGCAATGGTGCGGACTATATATTCGGTAGAACCAACATAATCGGATTTCTGACAGACTTCAAAGCTGCATTCCGGATGCGAGATAACTTTGGTTTCCGGATATTTAGCCAAAAAGTTATCAATTTGCACCGGTTGAAACATCTGATGTACCGAACAAAAGCCTTTCCAGAGAATCATTTTGGCATTTTTCAACGCTTCCGGCGTCAGGCCACCCAGTGGTTTGTCGAAATCCCAGACCACCATTTCTTCCAGCGGAATACCCATTTTGAAGCCGGTATTTCGACCCAAATGCTGATCCGGGAAAAACAGGATCTTTTCACGCTGATTAAAGGCCCAGTCCAGCACATGGGGCGCATTGGTAGACGTGCAGACGATACCACCGTGCTTGCCACAAAACGATTTCAGATCCGCTGCCGAATTAATATAGGTAATCGGTGTGACCAGTTCATCAGGATCAAAGACCTCAGCCATTTCCTGCCAGGCGCGATCAACGTTAACCCGGTTGGCCATATCGGCCATCGAACAACCAGCCGCCATATCCGGCAAAATAGCGACCTGATCGGGTCGCGACAAAATATCTGCGACCTCGGCCATAAAGTGCACACCACAAAATACGATGTACTTGGCATCGGATGCTGCAGCATTGCGCGATAATTTCAGCGAATCACCAGAATAATCGGCATGTTTGAAAACTTCATTACGCTGGTAATGATGACCAAGAATGACCAGATCCTCACCCAGCGCCTGCTTGGCTTCGATAATGCGCTGATCGCATTCGGCGTCATCCAGCGAAAAGTATTCCTCAAAAGGAATTGGGCTGCTTGCCAGTTCTGTTGCCACTTTTGTCCTCCTCATCCGCCGCTTACGGAGGTTGTTTTAACTTTCAACAACCGGCGCTTTACGCAATCGGATATTAAGTTCTTTCAGTTGCTCATCGTTCACCGGACTTGGCGCATTGGTCAACAAACAAGCTGCTGACTGGGTTTTTGGAAACGCCATCACATCACGAATTGACGTCGATCCTGTCATGAGCATCGCCAGACGATCCAAACCAAAGGCCAAACCACCATGCGGCGGGCAACCAAATTTCAATGCCTGCAATAAGAAACCGAACTTTTCTTCCGCTTCTTCGGCACCAATGCCGAGCAGTTCAAACACTTGTTTTTGCACATCATTTTTAAAGATACGCATCGAACCGCCGCCGAGTTCTGTACCATTCAGAACCATATCATAGGCTCTGGACAGGCATTTACCCGGATCGGTTTTCAGTAAATCCAGATCCGATTCACGCGGCGCGGTAAAGGGATGGTGCAATGCATACCAACGCTGGGTTTTGTCATCCCATTCAAACATCGGGAATTCGACGACCCATAATGGCTGCCAACCATGTGCGACCATGTCCAGATCATGTCCCAGTTTGACACGCAAAGCGCCCAGAGATTCATTTACAACGCTGGCTTTATCCGCACCGAAGAATACCAAGTCACCTGTTTGCGCTTTAGTGCGCTTCATAATGGCTTCAACGACTTCGTCAGGCAGGAATTTCAGGATTGGTGATTGCAGGCCTTCGCGACCAGCGGCTAAATCATTGATCTTGATGTAAGCGAGACCTTTCGCACCATAAATACCGACATATTTGGTGTAATCATCAATTTCTTTACGGCTCAGGCTATTACCACCAGGTACACGTAATGCGGTCACACGGCCGTTGGGATCTTGTGCTGGTGCTGAAAACACTTTGAAATCGACGCCTTGCATCAGATCACTGATTTCAACTAATTCCAGCGGAATACGCAGATCCGGTTTGTCACTACCAAAACGATCCATGGCTTCAGCATAGGTCATCCGAGGGAATGGATTCGGCAGTGCTTCTTCCAAAACATTGGCAAATAACTTACGGATCATCTCTTCCATCATGTTCATCAGATCTTCTTCTGAAACAAATGAGGTTTCGATATCCAGCTGTGTGAATTCTGGTTGACGGTCGGCACGCAAATCTTCATCGCGGAAGCAGCGAACCACCTGATAATAACGATCCATACCAGCAACCATCAGCAATTGTTTAAATAACTGTGGGGATTGCGGCAGCGCAAAAAATTCGCCCGGATGGGTACGACTTGGCACTAAGTAATCACGTGCGCCTTCCGGTGTGGCTTTGGTCAGGATCGGTGTTTCGATATCCATAAAGCCATGATCATCAAGATAATTGCGTAACTGGCGGGTAATTTTTGAACGAAAACGCAGTTTTTGCAGCATTTCGGGCCGGCGCAAATCAATATAGCGATGCCGCAGACGGACATCCTCGCTGACATCGGCTTGCTCAGACAGTGGGAATGGCGGGGTTTCGGCGCTGTTCAGAATTTGCACTGATTTGGCAATGATTTCGATTTTGCCGCTTTTCAGCTCGGCATTTTCACTGCCCGCCGGACGCGGTTGAACAAAACCTTCGATTTGCAGGACATATTCACTGCGGACTTTTTCGGCAACGGCAAAGCTTTCGGCATCTTCAGGATTACAAACGACTTGTACCAGGCCTTCGCGATCCCGTAAGTCGATAAAAATAACGCCACCATGATCCCGGCGACGGTGCATCCAGCCGGCGACGGTGACCGTTTGTCCCGCTAAAGTTTCGTTTACCTCACCGCAATAATGGCTACGCATAATGGTTCCAACACTTTCAAATTAATAAAAAACAAAAGCCGCCCAGACCCGGCGGCACAATTCTAAATAACAACTTTAACTGATGATCAAAAAACTGAATTGAGTGGTCAGTACGGTTGCAACCTCAGGCAGCCGGCGCACTGCTACTTTCCGAACTGCCGGCAGAATCGGCTAGGTTGCGCTTGCTGCCGGATTTAAAGTCGGTTTCGTACCAGCCATCACCTTTAAGACGAAAACCTGCGGCAGAAATCAATTTGCGCAGTTCTGGCTTATCGCAGGCCGGGCAATGTTTTAAGGGTTCATCACTGATTTTCTGTAATGCCTCGAAATCGTGGCCACAGCTGTCACAACGGTATTCATAAAAGGGCATGGTCAATCTCCAACAGGCAAAAATAACATTGTGTCATCTGATATAGGGCGCTGCGCGTCCGGTTTCAAGAGTAGAACCAACTGATTATAACCAAAAAACAGTGTTTTCGTCTTAGCCTTTCGCGGTCATTCCGGCAATACAGTAAACTGCCCTAATGAAAAATCATCGGGACTGGCGGGCGATCCGCAGTTTATTACCGTACTTATGGCAATTTAAAGGTCGCGTTGCTATCGCGCTGGCTTTACTGCTACTGGCAAAAGTTGCCAATGTCGGCGTGCCGTTGGCGCTGAAAGGCGCGATCGATGCGCTGGATCCACAGCAGCAAGACATCATTTATTTACCGGTAATGTTGTTAGTTGCCTACGGGTTGTTACGTCTCGCCAGCAGTTTATTCGGCGAGTTACGCGATGCACTGTTTGCAAAAGTGATTTATCACGCTATCCGCCGTGTTGCCGGTCAGGTATTTCAGCATTTACATAAATTGTCGTTGCGCTTTCATCTGCAACGACAAACCGGCGGTATTTCCCGCGATATTGAACGCGGCAGCCGCGGTATCAGCTTTCTGCTCAATTTTATGATCTTCAATATTCTGCCGACTTTGGTAGAAATTGTAATGGTGACGGTCATTTTGTTGCTTTATTACGATCCGATTTTTGCGCTGATCACCACCGGCACCATCATTTTATTTATTGCCTACACATTAGCCATTACTGAGTGGCGCATGCGCTATCGGCGGGCCATGAATGATAAGGATTCTGAAGCCAATAATCAGGCAATAGACAGCCTGCTGAATTACGAAACCGTTAAATACTTTAATAATGAAGCCTATGAAGCCAATCGTTATGATTTGAAACTGGCTGACTGGGAACGCTCAGCAATCAAAAACCAGACGTCGATTTCGGTAATGAATATCGGTCAGGGGCTGATTATTGCAGTGGGTCTTACGTTACTAATGTTACTTGCCGGCCAGGGTGTGGTGGATGGCGAGTTAACACTCGGTGATCTGGTGCTGGTCAATGCTTATTTACTGCAGCTGTATTTGCCGCTGGGTTTTCTGGGCTTTGTTTACCGGGAAATTCGTCATTCACTGGCCGATATGGAACGGATGTTTGCGCTGATGGATCAGCATAGGGAGATTCAGGACCGCCCGGATGCCAAACAGCTCACTGCTAATAATGGTCACATCCGCTTTGACCACGTCAGTTTTGCTTATGAAAATAACCGGCCGATTTTGCAGGACATTAGTTTTGAAATTCCTGCCGGTCATAAAGTAGCTGTGGTCGGTGCCAGTGGTAGCGGCAAGTCGACTCTGGTGCGTTTGTTATTTCGTTTTTATGATCCCCAACGCGGACAAATTTTTATTGACGATCATGATATCCGCGAAGTCGATCAACACAGTTTACGTCAGCAAATTGGCGTGGTGCCGCAAGATACAGTTTTGTTTAACGAAAGCCTGCTACACAACATTCGCTACGGCCGGCCTGATGCCCCTCAAGAAGCGATATTCAAAGCTGCTCGACAGGCGCATATGCATGAATTTATCAGTGAATTACCTGATGGCTATCAGACACAGGTGGGCGAACGCGGCCTGAAACTCTCCGGCGGAGAAAAACAAAGGGTGGCGATTGCCCGTACCTTGCTGAAAAATCCGCGGATTCTGGTATTTGATGAAGCCACCTCTGCATTGGACAGTCACGCCGAACAAGCCATTAATCAGCAATTACAACAACTCAGTCAGAATAAAACTACACTGGTTATTGCCCATCGTTTATCAACAATCATTGATGCTGATCTGATTCTGGTGATGGATAAAGGTCAAATTATTGAGCGGGGTAATCATCAGACATTATTGGCTGAACAAGGTCATTATGCCGCGATGTGGCACATACAACAGCAACGTCCTCAAGCGGGTGAGCTGTTTGATTTATAACCATAAAGGCGTTTTTAAAAATTTATCATTTGTCAGAAATTCTTGGACAGGCCAATTTAAGTCGGGGTAGACTTGCCGCCTTTGGTATTACGGATAAACCAAAATTAAATTACAAAAAAATGACAGTTGTTCAGTCATTGTTCAGTTTGCTTGTGCAAAACTTGGCTCGCAATGAAAGCAAAACCTTTAAGAAAAACTGAGAGGAACAAAATATGAAATTTGGCAAAACTATTACTGCTGCATTGATTGGTGCTTCAACCCTGTTCTCAGCTGCTGCTATGGCTGAAACTCATCAAGTGCAAGCTTCATTGACTTCATTTGATCCATTGGTTGTTAAAGCTCAGCCGGGCGATCAAGTTACCTGGACGAAAATGAGCGGTCATTTGGTAAATACAACATTTACCGATGCTGATGGCGAAAAACAATACATTCCAGAAGGTGCTGAAGGTTTCATGTCACAAATGGGTGATAACTTCACCACTGACCCGCTGACTGTTGAAGGTGTTTACCTCTACAAATGTGACCCTCATTGGGGTGCAGGCATGGGTGGCGCAATCATCGTTGGTGAGCCAACAAACCTGCAAGCCATTGTTGACTCAAAACCAAAAGGCGCTCTGAAACGTTTGGTCAAAAAAGTACAACAAGCAACTAAATAAGTTTTTTAGTTGATCCGAAGAAGCCCGCTTTTTAGCGGGCTTTTTTGATCCAAACACTGGCTGTCTATGCTAAAATTTAGGGGTTTAATTGCTCAGAAGTGGTAATTGATAAACCACTTTTAGCGAGCTCTATCAACGAATGTTAGGGGATCTCATCTGATGAGTAACAGCATAGATACCGGCAAAAGGCGCTTTCTGACAGCTGCCGCCAGTGTTGTCGGTGGTGCTGGCGCAATTGCCGTTGCCATACCTTTTGTTGCTTCGGTTGCACCGAGCGCCAAAGCAGAGGCAGCTGGTGCGCCGGTTTTAGTCGATATTAGCCAACTTGAAGTTGGCCAGTTATTAACCGTCGAATGGCGTGGCAAACCAGTATGGATTTACCGTCGTAGCCCCGAGGTTCTGGAAGCATTGCCGACGCTAACAGATGAACTTCGTGACCCCAAGAGTACAGTTGAATCACAACAGCCCGAATATGCACAGAATGAAACACGTTCCATTCGTGATGAAGTTATGGTCTTGGTCGGGATTTGTACGCATTTAGGTTGTTCTCCAACATATCGTCCGGAACTGGCACCTGAAGACTTAGGTGCAGAATGGAAAGGTGGCTTTTTCTGCCCGTGCCATGGTTCCAAATTCGATTTGGCTGGCCGTGTTTATGCAGGTGTTCCTGCACCAATCAATTTAGAAGTGCCTCAATACCATTTCCAGGGCGACAATACCGTGATCATCGGTGAAACTGCCAAAGGAGCCGCCTGATGTCTAAGATGATGGATTGGGTTGATGCTCGCTTCCCTGCCACTAAGATGTGGAAAGAACACATCTCGGAATATTACGCACCGAAAAATTTTAACTTCTGGTATTACTTCGGTTCGCTGGCACTTCTGATTCTGGTAATGCAAATTATTACCGGTATTTTCCTGACCATGAATTACAAACCCGATGCGGATCTGGCATTCGCCTCTGTCGAATACATCATGCGCGATGTTGAGTGGGGTTGGCTGATTCGGTATTTGCACTCAACAGGTGCCTCCGCATTTTTTGTGGTTATTTATCTGCATATGTTCCGTGGACTGATGTATGGCTCCTATAAACAGCCACGCGAACTGCTGTGGATTTTTGGCATGCTGCTTTATGTCGTGCTGATGGCTGAAGCCTTTATGGGTTATTTGCTGCCTTGGGGACAGATGTCGTACTGGGGCGCGCAGGTCATTATTTCACTGTTTGGCGCTATTCCTGTAGTTGGTGAGCAATTGGCTTTATGGATACGCGGTGACTTTGTGGTCGCCGATGCGACCTTAAACCGCTTCTTTGCTTTCCATGTTATCGCCCTGCCAATTGTGTTACTGGGCTTGGTAGTGATGCATATTTTGGCGCTGCATGAAGTGGGTTCCAACAACCCTGATGGCGTTGAAATCAAAGACAAGAAAGACGAGAACGGTATTCCTGTAGATGGCATTCCATTCCATCCCTATTACACCGTCAAAGATTTAGTCGGGGTGGTGGGCTTCTTGTTTATTTTTGCGCTGGTACTTTTTTATGCCCCGGAAGGTGGTGGCTGGTTCTTGGAGAAGGATAACTTTGTCCCTGCCGATCCGCTGAAAACACCTGAGCATATTGTGCCGCTTTGGTACTTCACACCGTTTTATGCCATCTTGCGGGCGGTGCCGGATAAGTTGTTCGGTGTCGTCGCGATGGGACTGGCAATCGTTGTGCTGTTTTTGTTGCCTTGGCTGGATCGTAGCAAAGTCCGCTCAGTGCGTTATCGTGGACCTTATTTCCGCACAGCACTGATTCTGTTTGTAATTAGTTTCGTGGCGCTCGGCTATCTGGGTACACAACCTGCTACCAGCTTGTATACGCTGTTGGCACGGGTATTTACTATCATTTATTTTGCCTTCTTTATCCTAATGCCGATTTACACCAAATTTGATAAAGACAAAGCTGTGCCGGAAAGGGTGAC